>JAWXUQ010000012.1:0-53165 GCA_044426225.1 Faecalibacterium sp.
TATCTTTGCCCATGCAAAGGCAGTGGGCAAAGATACTGTGACGGTGCGTGCGTGGTTGCCGTTTCCTGCGGCATGCGATGCACAAAGTGAAATTGTGTTGCATGCAGCGCAACCAGAAGGGATTACCGCTATTGCGCCAGAAACTGCACCTGCGCGTAGTGTGTACTGGGAATTTGAAGCAACAGAAAATCCATCTTTCTCTCTAGAATATGCCTATACCCAGACCGCACGTTACACCCAATTGCCCGTTGCGGGTGGAAATGTTGTGAAAAGTCAACAGGGGTATGAACCCCCGCAAGATATGAACGTATTTGCGCCATATCTTGCAGAGCAAGCACCACACGCAATTTTTACACCGTATCTCCGTGCTTTGGTTGCGGAACTTACTGAAGGGTTTGTGCAGCCACTTGAAAAAGCGCGTGCGATTTATGATTATATTACACTGAATGTTCATTACCGCTATATGCCGCCTTATTTTATGCTAGAAAATATTGCAGAAAACTGCGCAATGTCTCGCCGTGGTGATTGCGGTGTTATGGCGATTTGCTTTATCACGATGTGCCGGATTGCGGGTATCCCTGCGCACTGGGAAAGTGGACTTGCGGTTTCTCCTTCGAATGCAGGGTGTCATGACTGGGCGCGGTTTTATATTGCACCGTATGGCTGGCTTTATGCAGATTGTTCTTATGGCAGCTCTGCGGCACGTGAAGAGGCTGAAGTGCGCCGCACACACTATTTTGGTAATCTTGATCCATATCGTATGGTTGCCAATAATACCTTCTTTGCGCCCCTTACCCCAGAAAAGCATGGTTGGCGCGCTGACCCTTGCGATAACCAATCTGGTGAGATGGAATTAGAGGGTATTGGCTTAATGGGGCAAGATTTAAACACTGATGTAACGGTAATTAGTGCGGAATAAAAAGCTGCGCAATGCGCAAAAGGAGTGATAAAATGGAAATTGCCTTGGTGGGATTGCTGATACTTGCCAATATTTTATTGATTGTGATTTTAGTGCGCATGTTTACTACAAAGCAGGTTGACCAGACGGAGTTGTTAAAAGCCTGGATTGAAAACCGTATGGAGATGCAAAATGCAGCACTCGATACGAAATTGGCGGCTGTCAAGAATGATTTGAACATGAATAGCTTGAATAACAGTCGTACCATGAGTGATAATTTGCAGACGTCAGTGCGCGGGATGAGCGAAACGTTGCAAACCTCGGTGCACAACATGGGCACTGCACTGGGTGAAGCACAAACGCGACAGGGTGCACAACTTGCAGAGCGAATGAAAACGCTTGAAAGCAGCAATGAGCAGCGCTTTGAAAATTTGCGTACCAGTACCAATACAGGGATGGAAACAATGCGAACTACCATTCATGCGGGTATGGAAAGTATGCGGAATGATAATAATAAGAACCTTGATAAAATTCGACATACCGTAGAGGAGCAATTGCAAGATACCTTGCAAAAGCGCATTAGTGAAAGTTTTCAAAGTGTGACCAATCAGTTGGAGCAGGTGTATAAGGGGCTCGGTGAAATGCAGACCCTCGCCAGTGATGTTGGCGGGTTAAAACAGGTGTTGTCTGGGGTAAAAACACGTGGTATTTTAGGCGAAATTCAGCTTGGCGCAATTTTAGGAGAAATTCTTGCGCCAGAACAGTATGAAGTTAACTTTAACACCATCCCGAACAGTAAAAATAGGGTCGAATTTGCAATCAAACTGCCTGGGGTGGATGACAATCCGATTTGGTTGCCAATTGATTCTAAGTTTCCCGGAGATACCTATGCGCATTTACAAAGTGCCCAAGAAAGTGGCGATTCGGCTGCGTTAGAAGCAGCACGTAAGGCACTCATTCAGGTGATTTGTGCGGAGGCAAAGGATATTCGCGAAAAATATGTTGAACCGCCCTATACCACTAATTTCGGTGTGCTGTTTTTGCCATTCGAAGGGCTATATGCTGAGGTAGTAAACCTTGGCTTGCTAGAGCGGTTGCAGCGAGAATATCAGATTAACATTGCGGGGCCAAGCACTATGGCGGCTCTGTTAAATAGTTTGCAGATGGGCTTTAAAACACTTGCCATCCAAAAGCGGTCAAACGAAGTTTGGTCGGTACTGGGGGCGGTGAAGAGTGAATTTGATAAGTTTGGCGACGCATTGGTTAAAATGCAGACCAAAATGCGCCAAACCGATGAAGATTTTGAAAAATTGATTGGTACGCGTACTCGTGCAATTCAACGTAAATTGCGCGGTGTACAGGTACTTGATGCAGCAGATGCGGTCAAGGTGTTAGAGCTTGGCACTGAAGACGGATTTGAAGCATTTGCACAGGATGAAGAATAATAAGACAGATAAGACAGAAAGGCAATCTCTATGGTAACCCTAAACAATTCAACTGCAATTTTTAAACTAGGTGTTGATGATATCTCACTGGATTTATTTGAAAGCCAATATCCCGTACCAAACGGAGTTTCCTATAACTCTTATTTGATTTTAGATGAAAAAATCGCGGTCATGGATACTGTTGACCCGCGCGCAACAGAGGCTTGGCTTGCGAATTTAACCGAAGCATTGGCAGGGCAAACACCAGATTATCTGGTTGTTTCCCACATGGAGCCTGACCATGCGGCAAGTATTGGTCATTTTGTGGCGCGCTATCCTGCGGCGAAAATCGTGGGCAATGCCAAAACATTTGCACAGATGCAACAATTTTTCCCTGGTGTAGTAGATGCGGAAAAGAAGCATGAAGTAAAAGAAGGGGATGTGCTCACTCTAGGCACCCATAGCTTAACGTTTGTGATGGCACCAATGGTGCACTGGCCAGAGGTGATGGTTGCGTATGAAGCAAGTGAGAAAATCCTGTTTTCTGCAGATGCATTTGGTAAGTTTGGTGCTCTTAGCCACGCTGAAGAATGGGCTGCGGAATCGCGCCGTTATTTCATTAATATTGTGGGTAAATACGGTTTGCAGGTGCAAGGCTTGCTGAAAAAAGCGGCGGGATTAGATATTGCTACAATCTGCCCGTTGCATGGCCCCGTATTAGAAGGCGCAGAAATTGCGCAGGCTGTTGCACTATACCAAATGTGGAGTAGTTATCAGGCAGAAAATCCACAAGAAATTTTTCTTGCTTATGCATCCATTCATGGCAACACCAAGGCTGCGGCGCTGCACTTAGCAGAGCGATTGCGTGCGAAAGGTGCTGCGGTGACCACCATGGATTTGTGCCGGACAGATGTTTCCTATGCAGTGGCAGAAGCATTCCGCTGTGGTAAATTGGTGCTTGCAACTGCAACGTATGATGCAAGTATTTTCCCACCAATGGAAGCGTTTTTGCATCATCTAAAGAGTAAAAACTTCCAAAAGCGCACCATTGCGTTAGTGGAAAATGGTACATGGGCACCGATGGCCGCAAAAATTATGCGCGCAGAATGCGAAGGTTTTAAGCAGGTAGATATCCTACCAGAAATCGTCACCATTCGCAGTGTGATGAACGCGGAAAGTGTAGCGCAGATGGAAGTACTTGCAGATATACTGACCGCAAAGGAATAATAGATTTGCGCGTGCTAGTGGCAATTGCATCGTAATACACAAGCAGAGGATTTGTGCCTCGTGCCGAATAAAAGAGAAAACGCAGTGCGTACCGTGAACAAATCGGTGCGCACTGCGTTTTTGTCGCTTTATAAGGAACGGTAAATGCAAATAATATAAGAAGATAACGGAATAGCAAAAGGTGCCTGTGAGGGCACGTTTTAATACCCTGGTTTCGTTTTATGCAAGAACATATTCAGTGAGATTAAACCAAGGTTTGTGAATACTGCAACCAGTAAGGTGAGCATGCCAAGAACGATGCCATAGTAATCTGCCACAAAGCCAATCACGCTTGGCATAACGATTGCGCCAACCCCTGTGATGGTGAGCACGACACTCATCGCAAGAGGGGATTCTTTGCAGATATCACCGATGGTGCTTAGCGCGGTGGGGTAGATGCCAGCCATAAAGAAACCGACCCCCATGGTGAAGATAACAATCGGTACAAACTCACGTGCAAATAGCAGGGCAAAGAAGAAAATAGCATAGCCACATGCGGTGCAGCAAAGCATTAATTCCTTGGGAATACGGCTAGAAAAGACAGCGCAGAGCAAGCGCCCCGCTAGGATAAAGAGCCATAAAATGCTTGCCATAGTCTGGGCATATTCAGCACTCAAAAAGCCACTGTCCTGGAAATAGGTCACAAGCCAACCATTCACACCTTGCTCTACACACATATAAAAGAACATAATGGCGCAGACGATTAAGAAACGAGGCTTTTTCAAAAAACTCCAGTCGTTGCCACCTTTGCCACGCACAGGGTAATTATCAGGCATGTGGATAGAAGCAAAAATAACCTGTTGCAGGAAATAGCCAACCGTTAAGATGATTACGGCAATGCGCCATCCTTCTGTGCCAACACCTGCAAGTGCGACAATCATAAAGGGGCAGATAAACGCGCCCACGGCAAAAGAGGCATGCAAAATATTCATTGCCCATGCCTTACCAGGTAAGGTTAGGTTGATGACGCTGTTATTAATGTTGGTACAAGAACCACGCGCGACGCCGCTTAAAAAGAAAGCGAAAAGTAACAAGGTGGTGTTGCCTCCGCAGAACAGAAGCAATAAGTAAAAGAGAATGCCCATGCTACCAAGCGCAATGGTGGTTTTGCGCCGTCCATAGCGAAATGGCAAAACACCTGCGATAAAACTAGAGAGCAAATTGCCGATAGAGTGCATGCTGAGCATCGAACCCGATAAAATATAACTGAAACCATAACTTTCCCGTAAGAAAGGCATGAGTGAGCCGAGGCTTAATGCCAAAAATCCGTTGATTAAAAAAGTGGTGCCGCAGCCAGCCAAGGCAAATCCTTGTGTCTTGGTTAGCTTGTTTTGTGATGCTGTCATAGTTGCTCCTTGTTATAGATGCGTCTCTTACCAATATATTAGTATACTAGAGTCCTGAAAGGATTGCAATAAAAACAAGACGGAGATGCAATGAAAATCATGAAAAAACAAAGAAAAGTGTGATGTTTTAAGATTCTAATCGCGTTGCACATAATAGCGACCCCGCATTACATACAAATAGCGTGGGGGTGATTTTTTATGTCGTTTCATACGTTACCAGAGCATAGTTTTCGCACACGTACAAAGCTGCTTGCAGCAGGAGTGGTGGCAGTTTGCTTTACGGTGCTAATAGGGCGCTTGTACTACTTAACGATTGTGCAGGGTGATTGGTTAAGTGGCAAGGCAGCTGCGCAACAACTGCGTGATACAGAGGTACCTGCAGACCGTGGCGAAATTTATAGCAGTGATGGCACATTGCTTGCCACAAACGCAAGCTGCTGGACGATACGCGCCTCTCCGCGTGAGATGGCAGAAGAAAGCATTGCCCTTGCAGCACAAGGGATTGCAGAGATTTTAGAATTAGAGGAAGAAGATGTCCTTGCCTTATTTAGCGAGCGTACATCAAACGATTGCTTGCTGAAACAACGCGTAGATCGCATGAGTGCAGATGCCGTGCGTGATTTTTGTGAGGAAAATGATATCACAGGGGTGCTAATTAACCAAGACACAAAACGTTATTATCCAGAGGGTGAGTTGCTTGCTTCGGTGCTCGGGTTTACAAATGTAGATAACGTAGGTGTTTCAGGACTAGAGCTAGAATATGATAGCGTCCTGACTGGCACAGATGGAATGGTGCTAACCGCATCAAATGCGTGGGGGTATACTCTTGATACAAGCTATGTGACAGCGCTGTCGGCAGAACAAGGTGATAGCTTAGTTCTGACCATTGATGCAAACATACAGTATTACCTTGAAAATACTTTGAACTATGGGGTACAGGAAACCAATGTCGCTGCCCGCGCAGTAGGTATTGTAATGGATGTTAACACAGGTGAGATTTTAGCGATGGCTACAACACCATCGTATGACCCCAATGAACCGCGTGTTATTTACGATGAAGAAACACGTCTTGCCGTAGAAGCCCTAGAAGGGGATGAACAGACAGAGGCGCGAACTCTTGCACAGCAAACACAGTGGCGCAATAAGGCGGTTAGTGATTTATATGAACCGGGTAGCGTTTTCAAATTAATTACAGCCTCTGCGGCACTAGATGCCGGTGTCATTACCATGGAAGATACTTTTTTATGTAGTGATTCGATTAATGTGTCGGGTACCACGTTTCATTGTGCAAATAATAAAAGCCATGGGTTGCAAACCGTGACAGAAACATTGATGAATTCTTGCAATCAAGGGTTAATTCAAATCGGTGCGCGTCTGGGCGCAGATGCGTTTTTTGATTATTTTGAAGCGTATGGTTTATGCGCTGCAACTGGGATAGATTTACCGGCTGAGCCGGAATCGAGTGAATACTATACCGCCGATGAATTAGGACCCGTAGAGCTTGCAAGCTGTTCCTTTGGGCAGAGCAGTAAAATAACTTATCTGCAAATGATTACCGCTGTTTGTGCGGTTGTAAATGGAGGATATTTGATGCAGCCTTATGTAGTTTCACAGGTGCTTGATAGCGAAGGGAATGTGATCAGTGAAACAGAACCGGAGGTGAAAACGCAGGTGATTAGTGAAGAAACCAGTGCCAATATGCGGCAAATTATGCTGGATGTTGTGGAGCTTGGTGGCGGTGCAAATGCCCAAATTCAAGGCTATGAGATTGGCGGTAAAAGCGGCACGAGCCAAAAATTGGATAGTGAAGATAGCACAGCGAGGATTGCAAGTTTTGTGGCGGTTGCGCCAATGGATGACCCACAGGTTGCGGTGCTGATTTGTTATGATGAGCCACATACATGGACAACGTCAGGTGGTGGACTTTCCGCACCCGCTTGTGCAGAGGTGCTAGAACAAATTTTAACATATTGGGGTGTGCCGATGACAGAGGAAGAAACAATAGAAGCGATTGCCATCGTCGATTTAGCGCAGTAAGTGTGGTGTGGTGTGTGGATTTATGATATCAGTAGTTTACGCAAAATAAAAACAGTGTCGCATTGCTTTGCCGATGTTACCAAATGTGGTATATCGGTGTTGCGTGCGACACTGTTTGTGGTTTATAATATGATTTTAATTTTGTGGTTTGTGGGCAATGAAATGCGTTTTAATTGCAGCAAAGGTTTCCGCAGAGATAATATGCTCAATGCGACAGGCATCTTCCGCTGCAATTTCTTCGGATACGCCAAGAGTAACAAGGGCACTGGTCAATACGGTATGGCGCTCATACATGCTTTCGGCGATAGCGAGCCCTTTGGGTAACAAGGAAATAGCGCCTAGGTCATCTACCGAAACAAAATCATTTTCTCGCAAGTGCTTTAGGGCAATGCTAACGCTTGCTTTGGAATAATTTAAAGTGTGTGCAATATCAATCGCACGAACAATTGCATGCGTTTTTTGCAAGATATAAACCGTTTCTAAGTAGTTTTCTGAGGATTCTAGTATTTTCATAGATGTGCTCCATTCCTGTTAAGTTGTGCGGTTTAGTACAAAATAGGATGATACTAGTATACTGTATCTATGCGAATTCGTCAATGGTTTCACCCCTGTAATGTGGATTTACTTTGCAGGGGTGATGGTTAGAGTTTAAGGCGATTGTGTTTATAGATAGTTCACTTTGCCGTTGGCAAACCCCTTTATCCCCATGCCATAGTCTTGCGAAACAGTAATGTCCTTTTCATGGAATACAGCACCACCAAGAATAGGATCTTCGGTGCAAAGGATCGGTCCATCAAGGTCAACTTTGGTAATAATCTGTTTGGCGCAAGCTAGTTCCACTGCGGCATTGACGCTGATTTTAGATTCTAACATGCAACCAATCATACATTCCACACCATAGCTTTCCGCTGCGCTTGCAATGTGCAAACCGTTGTAAATGCCACCGCATTTCATCAGTTTGATGTTGACGTAATCTGCGGCACGCATTTGCATGATTTTCAGGGCATCTTTATCAGAGAACACGCTTTCGTCTGCAAGTACAGGCACAGGGGAGTGGTCAGTGACGTATTTCATTCCTTCTAAATCCCATGCGGCAACAGGCTGTTCACAGAATTCAATGTCAAGACCGAGGTCTTGCATTTGGTTTAGAATGCGTACGCCTTGTTTTGGTGTCCATCCTTGGTTTGCATCAATGCGGATTTTACAGTCTTTGCCTGCTGCCTTGCGTACCGCAGCAAGGCGCGCAAGATCAAGTTCGGGGTCTTTGCCAACTTTGCATTTTAGGCAGTCATAACCGCGCTCAATGGCATTCAGCGTGTCCTGTGCCATTTCTTCTGGGTCATTTACGCTGATGGTGATATCGGTTGTGATATTGGTGCGATTTCCACCAAGTAGCTTATACACGGGTAATTTGTATTTTTGTCCAAACAAGTCATATAGAGCCATATCAATTGCTGCTTTTGCACTTGTATTGTGCAAAATGCAGCCGTTCATTGCAAGGAGAATATCCTCGAAATCATCAATGTCGCGCCCGATGATGGTGGGGGCAATGTGTGTGGTAATTGCCCCGATGATAGCATCAGTGGTATCACCTGTAATGACACCAGTAGGGGGTGCCTCACCATACCCGATTTCACCACTGTCAGTGTGGATTTCTACAATTACGTCTTCTACGCTACTGACACTGCGTAGGGCTGTTTTAAATGGAACGCGTAATGGGACGCTGATTTTACCAAGTTTTACGGTGGTGATTTTCATGGTTTAAGTTCCTTTCCGATTTACATGTGTTTTTACTATTATAAACGTGCTTGCGGTTCATTGCAAGTGTAGATGCAATTCTTCTAAAAATCAAATTTAATGACTAACACCGCGCTGCTTTGCGTAGACTGAAACAGGGGGTGTTTAGATGAAACATTATGCGAAAAAACAGTCGTGTTGGCACAAGTGGCATGCAACTGTGACTGAAAATGCGCCGGCACAACATTTGGAGAAGCGGGTGCCTCGTGCAGCGCATCCCCAAAAATCGGTGCGCCACAACCGCAAAGCAAAATTTTTGCGCACGTTAGGCAAGGTTCCCCCCATGGATTTGCCTTTTTTGATTTTAATTTTTTGTCTTGTTGGCTTTGGGTTGATTATGCTATATAGTGCGAGTTATGCGGTTGCACTCTATCGCATGGAGGATGCCTATGCTTATATTCGCCCACAGTTGATTTTTGCGGTGGTGGGGCTTGTGGCAATGGGTGTTGCAAGCAGGGTGGATTATCATATCTTTCATAAACTGGCATGGCCGCTTATGACGCTGTCAATTGTGTTATTGATTATCGTGTTGTTTATGCCAGAATATAATGGTTGCAAGCGCTGGATTGTGATACCAGGGCTTGGGACATTACAGCCAAGCGAGATTGCAAAGTTTGCCATTGTGCTTACCTTTGCGCATATTATTTCGGTCAATTACAGCAAGATGAAAACCTTTCAGTTTGGGGTATTGCCTTTTGTGCTGTTGCTTGGTGTGGTGGCGGTGCTTATGTTGCTAGAGCCCCATCTTTCAGGTACCTTGTTGATTTTAGGGATTGGCGCCGTCTTGATGTTTGTGGGTGGTACTGGGCTAAAGTGGTTTGTAATCGCCGCGACAGGTGGCGCAGCAGCCATTGGTGCGGTGATAGTTGCAATGCCAGACCTTGTGCCGTATGCAATGGATCGCCTTTCCTCATGGATTGATCCCTTTGCAGATCCACTTGGTGATGGGCATCAAACCATCCAAAGTTTGTATGCCATTGGTTCAGGTGGTGCGACAGGGCTAGGGCTCGGTAACAGCAGGCAGAAGCATTTGTATGTGCCAGAGCCACAAAATGATTTTATTTTTTCAATTGTCTGTGAAGAACTTGGGTTTATTGGTGCGCTGATGGTGATTTTACTGTTTGTGTTTTTGCTGCTGCGCGGCATCACAATAGCGGTGCGTGCGCCAGATAAATTTGGTGCACTGATGGTAGTGGGGTTCATTGTGCAGGTGACGCTACAAGCGGTTTTAAATATTGCGGTGGTGACCAACACAATCCCCAATACAGGGATTAGTTTACCGTTCTTTTCTTCTGGTGGCACAAGTTTGATGATGTTATTAGGAGAAATGGGGATTGTGCTATCGGTTTCACGCGGAGGTTCACAGTAGAAATTGATTGCTTTTGTGTAATGTGAAAATACTTGTCAGATCTTAAAGTTGCGGATTTTTCTCGAAATGACTACAAAAATCAAAAAAATGAACCCTTTTCCTTCGTTTTGCATAATCTGGAGAAAATGCAGAACGGAGGGTTTTTAGAATGATGCAGACATATACCGTGGAAGGTGGGGTGCCATTGCAGGGTCGGGTTGCAGTGCCTGCCGCAAAAAACAGTATCTTACCTTTGTTGGCGGCGAGCGTGCTGTGCGAAGGTGAGGTTGTTTTTTCTAACGTGCCCGCACTTTCAGATGTAGAGGTTGCGATTGCTTTGTTAAATAGCATTGGCGTATCCGCAACATGGCAAGAGGATTGTGTCTGTGTGCGTCCTTCTTGTTTGAAAAGAGGTCGACTTCCTGATTTTCTTACGATGCAAATGCGGGCATCTGTGCTGTTTTTGGCACCGGTACTTTGTTCGCTTGGTCATGTGGAAACAGGAATGTGTGGTGGATGTAGAATTGGTGCGCGCCCGATTGATATCCATTTAGATGGGCTAGTGAAGATGGGGGCGAGAGTATGTTGGGGAAAAGAAAAATTTTCTTTGGCTGCGCCGAATGGATTGTCTGCCGTAGATTATACCTTGCGATATCCCAGTGTTGGTGCAACTGAAACATTGATGATGGCTGCTGTAAAGACAAAGGGCGTTACAGTGCTGCGTGGGGTTGCACGCGAACCGGAAATTGTTGACTTAGCTGCTTTTTTAAACGCTTGTGGTGCCAAGATTACTGGTGCAGGAAGCAGTCTGATTTACATTCAAGGGGTACCGCAGTTAGGTGGTGCACAATTTGTGCCTTTGCCTGATCGTATTGTTGCGGCTACGTTTGCTTGTGCTGTGGCAGCGGCGGGCGGGGATGTTCGCATTACACAGTGTGCACCAAGTCTTTATGCGCCCGTGTTAGAGGCTTTGCGTCGCGCGGGCTGTGATGTGCAGTTTACTGAGCATGAGGTGCGTGTGGCACGCGCGCATGCACTTGCTGGCATAGGGCATCTTACAACGGGTGTCTACCCCGCGTTTCCCACAGACGCAGTGCCCTTGCTTGCGGCGGCACTGCTTTGTGCACGTAGTCAAAGCAACCTAGAAGATGTTGTGTTTGAAAATCGTTTTTCATGCGCAAATGGCTTTGCCGCCATGGGGGCAAACGTGTTTGTTAAAGACCGTTCGCTTGCGATTTCACCGTGTTCAAATTTGCATGGTGCAAGTGTATATGCCCCTGACCTGCGCGGGGGTGCCGCACTTGTTATTGCGGCACTTGGTGCGCAAGGAATTAGCGAAATAGGGGAAGGATCGTACATTTCACGCGGTTATGCGAATTTTCCTGAAATGCTTTCAGGAGTTGGCGCAAAAATAACTGAAAAAAACATTTAAAATAGACAAATTTATCTTGCATTTATATCGAAAAAATGGTACGATACTTCTATATAGTTATTCGCTTCGATAGAACCACTACGCATAGTGGTTCTGTCGAGTTTAGCATAAGGAGATAGGAGGGCAAATTATGGCCATGATGCTTGATGAAGAAATGGAAGAAAATATCACAACAATCAAAGTAATAGGTGTTGGTGGCGGTGGCGGTAACGCAGTAAATCGCATGGTTCTGAAAGACTTACAATGTGTTGAGTTCCTTGCGATGAATACTGATGCGCAGGCACTTTCATACAATCATGCAACGCTTAAAGCACAGTTGGGCTCCAAGCTGACAAAGGGGCGCGGTGCAGGTGCTGACCCTAAAAAGGGTGAAGCAGCGGCAGAGGAAAGCCGAGATGAGATTGCAAATGCACTAAAAGGCGCACAGATGGTGTTCATTACCGCTGGCATGGGTGGCGGTACAGGTACTGGTGCAGCTCCAGTTGTGGCGGAAATCGCACGTGATCTAGGCATTCTTACGGTTGGTATTGTGACAAAACCGTTTGCATTTGAAGGCAAACGTAAAAATGATCTCGCCACTGAGGGTGTTAGCAAATTACTTGAGCAGGTGGATAGCTTAATTGTTATTCCAAACGAACGCTTGAAATTAATTAGTTTAGAGCCAATTACCATGAAAAATGCATTTGAAGCAGCAGATGATGTGCTTCGCCAAGGGATTGAATCGATTTCGGATTTGATTAACGTGCCAGCGTTTATCAACCTTGATTTTGCGGATGTAAATGCAGTTATGCGCAATGCAGGTTATGCACACATGGGTGTGGGCAGTGCAAAGGGGTCTGGCAAGGCTGAGGTTGCTGCAAAAGCAGCTGTGTCGAGCCCTTTGTTGGAAACAAGCATTCAGGGTGCGCACGGTGTTATTATCAATATTACGGGTAGCCCAGATATCGCTCTGGATGAAGTAGAAACAGCAGCGGCCTTGGTTACAAGCAATGCCCATCCTGACGCAAATATCATCTGGGGTGTTGCGTTTGATGACAACATGACAGATGAAATGCGCGTTACCCTTGTTGCAACTGGATTTGATAGCAACAAGGTTGGAAAACCTGCTGTGGAACACGGGAATATCGGTACGGTAACACCACCCGCAGCAACGTTCCATACCACTGATGCAGTAGAAGAGCAATCCGCGGCACCCGTGATTTCGCAGTCTAGTGCCATCTCTCAAGAGGATGAAGAGTTTGAGCAGATTATGGAAATGTTGAAAAATCGCAAATAAGGATAGAAAAATTTGTTGCGAAAGCGATTAAAACCCAAAAGGGGGAAATGGAATGGCGGCAGAACAAGCAGGATTTAAAACAAGTGTATTGGGTTTTCGTAAGGCGGATGTTCTTGCTTGCATTGACCGTATTAGTGCAGAAAACCTCGAAATGCAGGAAAAAGCAGAAAAACGTGCCAAAGAACTAGAAGAAATGCTTGCTACTGTGCGCACAGAAAAAGATGGTGTTTGTGTACAGCTTGCGGAAAAAGAAGCGGAACTTTTGGTTTTACAAGACGCACTTACGCAACAAGATGCTGTTGTGAAAGTGCACGAGGAGAGCCTAGCAGAGTTAACCAAAGAACTGAAAGCGGCGCAAACCTCTGCCCATGATTATAAAGCGCGTTTGTTTGAGCGGGAAGGTGAAGCAACTCTTTTGCGCCGTGATAATACACAGCTCACAGAGGTGCTTGCTGAAAAGCAAAAAGAAATGGACCGTGTTACCTTAGAGGCAAATGAAGTGCAACGTGTGGCGGCGCATCAAGTGGAGCTTGTGCGTGCAGAGGCTGCTGCAAAAATTGATGCGGAAGCAAAACGTTTGCAGATGGATCATCAGCGTGTGCAAGCGCAAATGAAGGGGAGTGCAACTGACATTGCGCATGAAGTGGTGCAACTAAAAGCAGCACTGTCTGTGCTAGATGAAAAAATTGCGACATCTCTTTCTGATATGCAGCGCTCGACCAATGCGCTTGCAAAAGCACTCGAAGGAACTGAGCGAAATGTGGCGTCTTTTGGCGTGAAGTTAGCGCGCTTTCCAGAAACGGAGGCAGCGCCTAAAGCAGAGCCGCAAGATCAGTTTCAAAACCGCAAGACGGGTAGTGCACCGAGTTTTGATGTGAAGCCTGCATCGATTTCATCTTTTCTGATTAGTAAAATCGGAAAGATGTTAGGGGATTTGTAAGGCTACATAGTGACCCAATTTAAAATGACGCGCAATATAATGGTGTGAACAGATTGGGGAACAGTTCGATCTGTTCGAGTTATTCGCTAGTGCGGCAAAGTGGTAAGCAGAAATATAAAACATGTAAAAAGGAACGGTTTTTCGTTACATTGCGTGCGCAATGCGAAAAGAACCGTTCCTTTTTGTTTTGTCATGAATAGTTATTGTTCATGGATAGACACTTTTTAACTGGTGCGCATAAACAAGTACATAAAAGAGGGGATGCATTAACGGTTAACCGCGCTCGTCCCTTTTTCCATTAAATAAGTGGCTTTTAAGTCTGCTAAATGCAATTTGACCGCGATGGGATAATGGTTGTACGCATCGCTAATGGCAAAGCTGCCGCCACGCACGGAATCATCAAATCCACCCATGTGCCAACGAATGGCAACCGCTTCAGCGGTTTTGAGTTTCATAAAGCGTTCAATTAAGAACACACTTTTTTCGCCATGACCGTATGGGAAGCGGTCTTCTATGCTGTAACTAGGCACCTTTTCCCATTTGCCGGTTAAATCATCTTTTACATTGCGCGTGCCTGCTTTATAAAAATTTGCCTTGCATAAATCATGCAGCAGTGCGCAGATTGCAAAACTTTCTTCATCATCGCCATCTTCAAAAAAGCTTTCTCGTAGGGCATTGTAGACGTTGACACTGTGCATAACAAGCCCACCCTCACAGGCACCATGAAAGCGCGTAGAAGCGGGCGCAACGAAGAAATCGGTTGTTTGCAACCAGTCTAACAGCTTAGTACTGCCGGGGCGGGAGATGTTGCTTTCGAAAATATTGATGAAGGTTTCACGATAATCCATTATACCTCAATCTCCTCATCAAAATCGAGTTCATCTAATAAATCCTTTAGCGTGATGAGCTCGTCGCGGGTGAGCGAAATGCCTTTGCCCATTTTTGCATTTTCAGGTGCCCAGTCGCGGATGTCATACTTTGGCTCGTTGCCATTCCAGCTTACCATATTCAGTTGGCGTTCCCAGCCGCGCGCGCCTTCCGAAATAACTGCGAGTTTCTGTGTGATTTCATATTTGAATTCTGCCATTTTTCTTACCTACCTTATCTTTTGGTGAATGATTTATTGTATCATAATAAGGCATTTGCGGCAAAATATCAACTATATTTTGAAAAAATTAGAAAAAAATTCAAAATTTCTTTAATAGCTCGCCTCTTCTCGCCAGGATACAAGACGCGCAACTGTCTCTGCATCCTCTACCGCAGCATTGTCGGGGCGCGTGTTTGCATGGATGTTTGCGGGCTGCGGGCAGGGGTGCTGTGTGGCAAGGCGCTGCTCTTCGGGGGCATAAAATGCCATGACTCCTGGTGTGTTACCTGCTAAAAAATCTGCTGCATTTTTTTGTCGGCTTGGCAAACAGTTTTGCGCACTTGCTTGTTTTGGCGCTGCGCTGTTTTTGGGTACAGGTAGCGGGTTTTGCTGCCCATGCATGGCGCTGTGCGTCCATGTTGTGTGTAGATGGTGCTTATGGTGCGCGTTGTTTTGTGATTGTGCCCCTACAAGAGTATTCGTGGTGTCATTTGGTAAGTGCTGCAAATTGTTGTGTAGAAAATCCTCTAAAATGCTCATAATACCTCCTATCTCTGTGTTGCATTGTCTATTTGCACACAGCAAAACCTCCATGGTTAGTATGCCCCGAAAAACAGGGGATACCCATGGAGGTTTTGCGTTTGGACAGGGCTTTGTATTGGTAGATGTACGTTGTTAGTGCCTATTTTTCGCCGACAGGGAATATGTTAGAATCTTTTGTCAAGGGGAGGCTTACACCATCAATAAAAACCTCAAAGTGTAGGTGGTTCCCCGTGGAATAACCTGTGCTGCCAACGGTCATGATGAGGTCGCCTTGCGATACAACATCATCGACATCGACTGTTACCGCAAGACCGTGCGCATAGAGTGTTTGCACGCCATCTGCGTGTTCGATGATTACGGAGTATCCATAACCAGTGCCCGCTGCGCCATAACCCGCTGCGATGACGATACCATCGGCTGCGGCATAAATTGCAGTGCCTGCCTCAGCCGCAATGTCGATACCATCGTGTGCCCCGGCTTCGGTATAGCGTGAGATGTAATCATAGTCTGGTACTGGCCACCAAATAGAAATAGTAGATCCATTTGATTGCCCTGTAAGGGCAACGCTATCGGGTGAGGCTGTGGTCTCACTTGATAGGTCACTCGTATTACCTTGCAGTGCTGCCTCATCGTGATTCACATCACTGTTGTCAGCGCTTTGTGTGGGTTCGGGTATTTGTGTTATGTCGATATCATCGCCATAAAGTTCACTGTATTCTTCTGTTGTCATACCGAGTGCAGATGGGATATCTGTTTCGCTAGGGGTGGGCTCAGATGTTGGGGTAGTGTCATCTACTGGGGTGTTGTTCTGTGTGGGCTCGCTATTGTTTGTGGATGTCGAGGTAGAAAGCGTGATATTGTTAGTTTCTTGGGTGCTGAAAGGTGTAAGTAAACAAAATCCGCAGAACACACAAACGAGTAAAAGACCGCTTACAACCGCCCAGAATGTTGGCTTTTTATAATTTAAAATATCCTTGATGCGCTTGGTGAATTCGCCCTCTCCGAAGCAAAGAGGCATAGTGGCATAGCGTGGCGCATGTGCAAATCGTAGCAAGCTGTTACAATAGCTTGCCTTGATGCTATTGGTAAAGCAGGTGAGCACGGTTTCATCACAGGCGCTTTCAATGTCTTTTGCCATTTCACGCATTGCGAACCAAACAATTGGGTTGAACCAGTGTAGCGCTAAGGCAAAATAAAACAATGGTTTAAGCAGAAAATCACCGTGCGTAAGATGTGCTTGCTCGTGTCGGTAGATATATGCTTTTTCATTGTCTGCTAAATTTGGCGGTAGATAAATACGCGGGCTGAAAATGCCTAAAATAAAAGGAGTGCTAACGCCTGTGCCAGTGTAATAAATTTTTCTGCCTTCTTGTATGCGATAAGCAAGGCGGATATGTCGCCGTAGATAATCATACTGCGCAATACCACGAAATAGAAAGAGAATCACACCGAGGCACCAAAGAATGGTGAGAACAAATAAGATAGAGATGCGATTTTTTGCTATGGCTAACAGCGCGAGGGTTGCGATATTGGTGGAGCTTTCATTTGTTTGCGTAACGGGGGCGGTTTCGTTTGTAGATAGGTCAGTTGTGGTGCTAGTAGTGTTTTGCGCGTTAACTGATTCTAACTGTGCTAAGTTTTCGGATAGTGTTTGTGGTATTTGGACGGAAAAATCGCTGACAGTTGTAATTGCCGTTTCAAGGGCGGGGGCTTTTTGTGTGAATAGTGAAAGCGGGATGCGCCACGGACAGAGTAGCTGAAAGAGGAGTGCACACCAAAGCAAATGATTGATTACTTTAGGCGCACCAAGGCGTCGCAGAATGGCACGACAAATCAGCATAAAGACAAATAATATGCTACCCTGTATACTTAGGCGAAATACCCCTTGAAAAAGAGATGTTAACATGAGGTGTCTCCCTTGTATTCTTCTAGTAACGTTCGAATTTGTGCGGCTTCTTCGGTAGAAATTTGCCCGTTGCCCAAAAATGCGGCAATAAATTGGGGTAAACTCCCTTCAAAGGCGCGGTCAATTAAGGCGGCGCTTTCAGCTTGTTGGATTTCAGCTTTTTTAATTAAGGCTGTGACGACACTATTGTCGTTTTGTAGTACACCTTTGCCAATTAAGTTTTTTAATACGGTGTAGGTGGTGCTTTTTTTCCAACCAAGTTGTGTGGCGGCTTCTTTTACAAGTGCACCGCTGCCGATTGGCTCGTTTTCCCAAATGAGACAGGCAAAGCGATATTCACTTTCACCAAGGGTGATAGACAATGGATTTTGCATAGAGAATACTCCTTTTCCTTTGTAGATGAATGGGTGGTCTAATGATATAGACTTGTCTATGGGGATAGTCTATCACGGTAGACCTTGCTTGTCAAGAAAAATCTGTGAAAAAATAAAATCACCCTATTTGCGGTGCGACTGCAAACAGGGTGATAAAGAATTGTAAAGTAACCATTTAGCAAAGTACGAGCCTTGAAAATAGTTGCACGAGCGGAAATGGGGATGAGATTAAATACTGTAACAATCAGCGCCGTCACAGTTGCGCGCGATTTCTTCTAATGTAACGCTTTCCATGTATTCGTGGATAAGGTGATCCAACCCTTCCCAGAAGGCAAGGGTGTTACACTCAGTGCAACGAGGGCAAGCATTGGGTTCGTTTTCAAGGCAAGGTATGGTTGCAATTGGTCCTTCAATGGCACGAATGATTTCTCCGGCTGTATACGCACGGGGTTCTTTGGTGAGTTTATACCCGCCTTGGCTGCCGCGGATGCTTTTGACGAGTCCCGCGCGCGTTAAGGGGGTAACAATCTGCTCTAAGTATTTTAAGCTAATATTCTGACATGCACTAATTTCTTTTAAGGAGGTGCAGGTATCGCTTTTTTGGCGGGCGAGTTGCTCCATTAAACGCAGTGCATAGCGGCTTTTGGTTGAAAACTTCATTTGTTGCTACCTCGATTTTATCTGTGGCTGTTCGAAAATGAGGGGTGTTTTCCTTTCGGTATTGCAATGATTGAATATAGATAATATCACGCGTTGCGAAGGAATAAATTTAATTTATGCGATTATTATACCATTTTTTTGAGATAAAAGGAAGTATTTTTGTTTTTTATTTGTAATTTTCCTAATATCATATTGACATAGTAGGGAATTGGGAGTATAATCATTAGGCAGAGTGGAGAAAAGTATCAATTCTCATCTGTCATTGTTACAAAAAATGTGTTGTACATGTTCTTGTATAACGTTTTTCACAAGAGTGCATCTTACGAAAGTATGGGCGTATCTCGTTACCATTATTTATATACACAATCCTGTTTTCATCTGTCGCTATGAAGATATGTTTTTGCATTGTGTGTATGCATCGCGACAGAATGGAGTTTTTTATGAAAATTTATCAATCAATTGCGCAGTTGGTGGGGCATACCCCTTTGCTTGCACTCAATAATATATCCGCTCAGTTTGATTTGCAGGCATCGTTACTTGCGAAGCTAGAGTATTTTAATCCGGCGGGCAGCGTGAAAGATCGTATTGCACTTGCCATGTTAGACGAAGCGGAGGCGAGTGGCAAGCTGACAGCGGGTAGTGTGATTATTGAGCCAACCAGTGGGAACACGGGAATTGGGCTTGCTGCGATTGCAGCATCGCGTGGGTACAAGGTGGTGCTTACCATGCCAGAAACCATGAGTATAGAGCGCCGCAACCTGCTCAAAGCATACGGCGCACAGCTTATGTTAACATCAGGTGCGCTTGGGATGAAGGGGGCGATTGCAAAGGCGGAAGAACTGGCAAAGGAAACCCCAAATAGCTTTGTCGCGGGACAGTTTGAGAACCCTGAAAACCCTGAAATGCATTATAAAACAACGGGTCCTGAACTGTGGGAAGACACGGATGGTAAAATTGATATTTTTGTGGCTGGTGTTGGCACCGGTGGTACTATTAGTGGTACCGGCAAGTATCTAAAAGAACAAAACCCCGATATTCAAATTATTGCCGTTGAACCAGAAGGTAGCCCAGTGCTGAGCGCAGGCAAGGGTGGGCCTCATAAAATTCAGGGGATTGGGGCAGGCTTTGTACCTAATACCCTAAATACAGAGATTTACGATGAAGTTATGCCGGTTGCAGAGGAAGATGCTTTTGCGATGGGGCGCTTGATGGCAAAAACAGAGGGTGCTCTAGTTGGTATTTCTGCGGGTGCGGCATTGCATGCCGCTGTTCAATTGGCAAAGCGTCCAGAAAACAAAGGCAAAACAATTGTCGTGTTGGCGCCAGATACTGGAGAGCGATATCTTTCTAGTGCAATGTTTGCAGAATAAATCGTTTTCTGGTAAAATAAAAATGTTGCGGATGCATGGCAATGCGCCAGTATGGCAACATTAAAGATGTGAAAAAATAGAAAGGCAGAAAAAGATGTCTGATTATATTTATTTAGATAATGCTGCGACTAGCCCCTGTGATCCGCGTGTGGTGGACTTGATGGTTGCAGCCCTGACCGATGGTTGTGGAAATCCAAGCAGCCATTACACGCTCGGTTACAGCGCAAATGAGCGCGTTTCCACTGCGCGTGCGCAGCTTGCAAGTGCACTCAATGCGCAGCCCAATGAAATCTTTTTTACGGGCAGTGGCAGTGAAGCGGATAACTGGGCAATCAAAGGGATTGCACTAGCACTTGCCTCAAAAGGGAAAAAACATTTTATAACAAGTGCATTTGAGCATCATGCGGTGTTACACAGTATGAAAGCAATTGAAAAGCAAGGTTTTGAGGTAACCTATTTGCCTGTAACAGAAGATGGCTTTGTTACCCCAGAATCTGTCGCAGCGGCTATTCGCCCTGATACGGCGCTGGTTTCTATCATGATGGCTAATAATGAGATTGGCACCATTCAGCCCATTGGGGAGATTGCGGCGGTTTGTAAGGCAGCTGGTGTGCTGATGCATACCGATGCAGTGCAAGCAGTAGGTGCAATTCCTGTGGATGTAAAAGCCCTTGGGGTAGATATGTTGTCATTAAGCGGGCATAAATTCAATGGACCAAAAGGTGTGGGTGCACTCTATTGCCGCCGCGGTGTGCATTTAGCGAACTTAATTGATGGTGGCGGGCAGGAAACGCGTCGCCGTGCAGGCACCGAAAATGTAGCAGGGATTGCGGGCTTAGGGCTTGCAGTTTCCCTTGCAACACAGGCAATGGCAGAGAAATCTGCTCACCAAATGGTATTACGTGATTATACCTTAAACCGTTTGCAGAAAAACATCAAAGAGGTTTCGTTGAATGGCAGTCTTGCAAATCGATTGCCGGGCAACTTAAACATCAGCTTTGCAGGACTTGAGGGTGAAACCGTCCTGCTTGATTTAGACATGCAAGGGATTTTCGCCTCTACGGGCAGCGCATGTAATTCGGATAGTTTGAATTCTAGCCATGTAATTTTAGCCCTTGGTAAACCAGATGAAGTGGGACACGGTTCTATGCGTTTTAGTTTTGGCGGGCAAAATACCATGCAAGAAGCAGAGCGACTATGTGAGGTGCTAGAAGCGGTTATTCCGCGCCGCCGTGCCATGAGCTGCCTATGGGATCACGCAAATGACACAGTGCGTATATTTTAAATAATTGTTCAAAGAAAGAGAGGAGAAAATAAAATGGCAGGAATGTACAGTGATAAAGTGATGGCACATTTTGCAAACCCACATAATGTAGGGGAGTTGCCAGATGCAAATGGCGTTGGCGAAGTAGGCAATCCGACGTGTGGCGATATTATGCGAATGTACCTTAAAATTGAAAAAAATGTAATTGTGGATATCCGTTTTATGACATTTGGTTGCGGTGCGGCCATTGCAACAAGTAGTATGGCCACTGATTTAATCAAAGGGAAAACAATCGAAGAAGCATTGAAGGTAACCAACAAAGCGGTGGTAGAAGCCCTAGACGGATTGCCCGCAGTGAAAATTCATTGCTCGGTATTGGCAGAGCAGGCAATTAAGGCTGCAATTGCGGATTATTATACTCGCCTAGGGGTAGACCCTACCCCCATTGTTGGCAACCTAGAAGCGCATGACCATGACCATCATGCTTCTTGCACTTCCGGCATTTGTGGCGGTTAATATAGGCGCGTAGCGTTTGTGTCGGCTTTTGTCATCCATTTGTAAAACAGGATAGAGAAGTTTGTGCATAGATAGATAATAACCTTTTACAAAGAAAACCAAAAAGAGCTTTTCACGCTAGCAACAAGAAATAGTCTTGTGCGAGTAGCGGTGAAAAGCTCTTTTGTTTTGTTATAAAAAGGAAATCGAATATTTATTTTTTTGCAAATAATTTCCCGAAAAATACTTTTAATCCAGAATAACCATTTTTCTTATCTTCGGCAAACTCATCGGCGCATTTCCAAGGCCAACGGGTTTCATCAAAATGGAGATGCCCATCCTTGTCAACACTGGTGAGGGCTTTGGGTAAGAAAAATTCGTCATAGAACTGCTTGGTGCGGTCTGGCAAAATCCAATGAAGGGTGCCGTCCTCGTCCATGCGGTCTGCCCAAAGACCGAATACAAAGGTAGCGGCCTCGCCATAGCAGTGTTGTTCAAAACGAATGCGGCCATCATAATAGAATTTGATGCACTCTAAGGTTCCTGATTCTTTGCCATCTGGGCCAAGGTGGCAGCGGTAATCTTGTTGATAGCGGCGCCCACAGTGTTTGCCAGCAAATTGTTTAGCGGTAAAACTCATTATCGTTCCTCCCTAAAGTAAGCATTGCCCAAGCTCTTGGGTGGTTGGTTTTCGCGTTTTTGGTTGATGCTAATGACAACGAGCACGATAACGGTTACGATGTAAGGCAAGATTTTGTAAATCTCGGTTGGGATGGCGATAAAGGTAACGCGCATGTACATGATGGTCAGTGCGCCGAACAGAATCGAACCCCAGATGGCGCGGATGGGGCGCCACAGTGCAAAGATAACGAGTGCAACCGCAAGCCAACCTTTGCCGTCCATTGCGTCCGCGCTCCAGTTGCCGCCCGCAGAAACCATGGTGAAGTACAAGCCGCCAAGCCCGCAGATGCCGCCACCAATACAGGTTGCCACATATTTGTACAGGGTGACGTTGATGCCCGCTGCATCGGCAGTGGCAGGGTCTTCGCCCACGGCACGCAGGTTTAAGCCCACACGGGTGTGCTCGAGCACAAAGTGCATGCCAATGGCAAGGGCAATGCCAAGGTAAATCATAAAGTTATAGTTGAACAGCAGGGGGCCAAGCACAGGGATATTGCGCAGGAAGGCGGGGAAGATGGCGGTAGAGAACAGCCCGCTGATGTCGTTCGACACAACAAGGCGACCGCTTGCCAGCTGGCGGAAGTATTCGCCAAAGAACTTACCAAAGCCCACGCCAAAGATGGCAAGTGCAAGGCCAGAAACGTTCTGGTTTGCACGCAGGGTGATGGTGAGGAAGGCGTAAATCAAGCTGCCAACACTGGCGAGCAAGAACGCAAAGAGAATGGCGAGCAGCAGCCCAACCATGGGGGATGCACTTGCGCCGAGGCCTTGCTCGTACAGATAAGCGGCGATTAAGCCAGACGCGCCGCCCATGTAAATCAGGCCTTCTACGCCGAGGTTTAGGTTGCCGACTTTTTCGGTTAAAATTTCGCCAAGGGTGCCATACATCAGGGTGGTGCCCATCAAGACAGCGGCGACGGCAAAGTTTACAATATAATCCATCTTAGTTTGCCTCCTTTGCTGTAGCATCTACGGCGGCGCTCGCTTGGGCTGCCTTTTTGCGGGTGATGATGCGGTAGCGGATGAAAAATTCACTCGCCAGCATGCAGAACAAGATAACACCCGTGAGCATATCCGACATAGATTCGGGAATCATGTTAGAGGTAAGGGTGTTGATGGTGGAAGCGCCCTTTTCGAGGATGGCAAGCAGCATCGAAATGCCGACCATCGCAAATGGGTTCAGCTGTGCGAGCCATGCAATGGTGATGCCAGTAAAGCCGATGCCACCCGCAACCGAGCTGCTGAGGGTATAGTTGATGCCAGCGCTGACCACAAAGCCAACAATACCCGCGATTGCACCCGAAACAAACATGGTGCGGCATACAACGTTGGGCACGTTGATGCCCGCATAGCGTGCGGTCGCTTCGCTTTCGCCAACAACTGTTAGCTCATAGCCGTGCTTGGTATAGCGCAGATAAACGAACATAAAGAATACAATGGCAAGGATGACAAACCCGCCCATGGTGATGCCCCAGATGGTGGGGATGCGTGCGGCTTGATCAAACAGACCGATTTGCTGGGTGCCACGGGGCAGTTTTTCCCATGGGCCGCCCTGCAGATAGCTGACAATGCCGATGGCAATGTAGTTGAGCATCAGGGTGAACAGGGTTTCGTTGGTGCCCCAGCGTGCGCGGAAGGCCGCGGGAATCAGCGCCCAGAAGCCGCCGCCAATCGCGCCAGCGACGCACATGACGACAAGCAATAGGGCAGAGGGGATTTTGTCGTAATAATAAAGCGCAAAATAGGTCGAGAAGACCGCGCCCATGGTGACCTGACCCTCGACACCGATGTTCCAGAATTTCATCTTAAAGGCGGGGGCAATCGCAAGGGATGCGCCCAATAGCGGAATCGCAATTTTGATGGTTTGCTGTATCGCAAGCTCGGTGCCAAAGCAGCCGTTTACCATGGCGATGTATACAGAAATGGGGGAGTAGCCAGTGACCAAAATCAGCCCGCCGCCCAGCAGCAGGGCAACGACAACGCTGAGGATGCGAAGTGCCCATGCCTTTGCCGTCGATAAATCATCGCGCTTGGCAAGGCGCAGGAAAGGCTCGCTATGTTCGATTTTCTTACTCATAGAAGGTGCCCTCCTTTTCTACATTGGTCATGTAATAGCCGATTTTCTCTTTGGTAGATTTGCGCCCGTCTAGCACTGCGCTTAATTTACCGCCGCACAGTACAAGAATGCGGTCGCACAGCTGAACCAAAACGTCAAGGTCTTCGCCAACAAAGACAACGCCAACGCCCTTTGCTTTTTGCTCGTTCAGCAGGTGATAGATGGTATAACTGGTGTTGATGTCAAGTCCGCGCACTGCATACGCCGTCATCAAAACGCGTGGGCTGGCGGCGATTTCGCGCCCAACGAGAACCTTTTGCACGTTGCCGCCACTCATGCGGCGTACAGGGGTCATGATGTTGGGGGTGACAACCTCAAGGTCGTTCATGATGCGGGCGGCGAGTTTTTCGGGGCTCTTGCGGTCAGAAAAACCAAAGTGACCCAGCTTAAAGCTGCGCAGCTGCATGTTGCCAATCATATCCATATTTGCAACAAGCCCCATGCCAAGGCGGTCTTCTGGCACAAAGCTCAGGCGCACGCCCATGTCTTGGATGGTGGCAGGCGCAAGACCGACCAGCTCTTTCGTCACGTCTTCTGGGGTGACATAGCCAATGCTGCCGCCCGTGATGTGTTGTAGGCCAGCAACCGCTTCCAGCAGTTCCTTTTGCCCGCAGCCTGCAATGCCCGCAATGCCCAAAATCTCGCCGCCGTTTAGCACAAAGCTAACGTCGTCTAATTTTTTGATGCCGTTTGCGTCTTGGACGCTCAGGTGGTCAATCTTCAGCAGGGGATTTGCCGTTTCGGGGGTGGCACGGTCGATGTTCAGGGTAACTGCGCTGCCAACCATCATGTTGGTTAGGCTTTGCGCGGTGGCCTCATCCGTGGGCACGGTGCCAATGTATTCGCCCTTGCGCAGAACGCTGACGAAGTCTGAAAGACTCAGCACCTCTTGCAATTTATGGGTGATGATGATGATTGCCTTGCCGTCCTCGCGCATGGCGCGCAGCACGTCAAAGAGGCGGTCGGTTTCTTGTGGGGTTAGTACGGCGGTGGGCTCGTCCAGAATCAGGATATCCGCACCACGGTACAGCACCTTTACAATTTCAACCGTCTGTTTTTCCGAGACGCTCATCTCGTAGATTTTTTTGGTGGGGTCAAGCTCAAACCCGTATTGGTCGGCAATGGCTTTTACCTTTTCGTTGACCGTTTTCAGGTCATAGCGCCCCGTTTCGGAAAGGCCTAATACAATATTTTCGGCGGCGGTCAGCACGTCAACCAGTTTAAAGTGCTGGTGAATCATACCAATGCCAAGGTCAAGCGAATCTTTGGGCGAGCGGATGGTAACATCCTGCCCATTTATCGTGATTTGCCCTTTGTCAGGGAAATAAATGCCCGAAAGCATATTCATCAAAGTGGTTTTACCGCTGCCATTTTCGCCAAGCAGCGATAAAATTTCGCCGCGGCGTACTTCTAGGTTGATGTTGTGGTTGGCAACAACTTCACCGAAGGTTTTGGTAATACCAGAAAGACGAATGGCAATTTCTTTTTCCAATTGTGTCATCCTTTCTCGTTGGGGGTGGCTGCTTTTTTGCTGAACTACATTACTCTATATCATACCGCAAAACCCTTGCTTATTCAAGGAAATTTGCGTTTTTCTACCAAAAAAAGGCGGAGCCAGAATAGGTACTGGTTCCGCCTTAGGGTGCGAAAAAAATTAGTTGGTGCTTAGTACGGTGATTACGTCATCAAGAACGTAGCTGAATGCTGGTGCACTCTGGCTTTCGTTTTCAACGAAGCCTGCGCTTAGGTCGATAACGTCGGTGTCATCCCATGGGTTGGTACCAGTGTAATCGCCAACGAATACATCAATTTCATCTGCAACGAAACCAGCGATTGCTGCGTCGATTGCATCCTGAGTGCCTTCTGCTGCGATAGCAGTGTTGAGTGGGGTCAGTGCAACCCATGCTTCGTCGAAGCCAGCCCATACGTCAAGTGCTGGGGTTTCGCCGTTCATAATCTGGCTAACAAGCTCAACCTGGTATGCAGACCAGTCAATGCGGCTGGAAAGTAGGCAGGTGTTGGGGGCTACGTCGGTCATATCCTGGTTGTAGCATGCGCAGTAAACAGGGTTGCCAGCGTTCATTGCGTTTTCGCAAGCTTCTGCAGGGCCTTCGGTATCGGAGTGCTGGCTGATGAAGTTGCAGCCGTTTTCGATGAGGGCGGTAGCCATGGTTTTTTCGGTGTCGAAATCGCCCCAAGTGTTTGCATACATAACTTCCATGGTAGCGTCAGCAACGATGCTGCGTACGCCTAGGAAGAAAGCGGTGTAGCCAGAGATAACTTCAGCGTAAGGATATGCGCCAACATAACCGATTTTAGCATAGCTGATGGTGCCAGCTGCAAGCTCTTCAGCAAGTTTCATACCAGAAACGATACCAGCAACATAACGAGCTTCGTAAACAGCGCCCATTGCGTTGGTGTAGTTCGAGATGCCAGAAGCAGTTGCGCTGTCGCCAGTTGCGTGACTGAAGTGGATGTCAGGGTATTCTACTGCAAGCTCTTTTACAACTTCGCCGTAGCCGTAGCTGGTGGTGAAGATGATGCTGCAGCCTGCTTCGCAAAGCTCACGGGTGGGGTCTTCTACAGCGTCTTCTGCAACGTTGTATTTTGCAATGGTGGTTACTTCGTCGCCATAAGCAGCTTTTACAGCTTCTTCAGCAGCGATAAAGTTAGCAGTGTATGCTTCGCTGTCATCGCCGATGTAAACGTAGCCGATTTTCATTACATCAGCAGCTACGTCGGTAGCGGTGTCGTCGGAAGAAGTAGCGGTCGAGGTAGAGGTGCTAGTGGTATCAACAACAGATTGACCGCAAGCGGCTAGAGATACTGCAACTGCGCTTACTGCGCTTGCTTGTAAGAACGAACGACGAGAAATCTTTTTCATTTTGTTTTCCTCTCATTAGCGATAACCGCTAACCTATCAAATTAAATATACAATCCTTCTATGGCGATACACCGAAAAACAGAGTAAAACCATCTCTTTTATTTTACAACAGTTTTACCCAATACACAACGATGGGAAAGTGAGAATTCTTTTTGCTGTTTCGAAATGCTTTTGTTCAGTATGCACGAAAAGTATTTCTTTTTTTGTTCAAAGAAACGTAAAAGTATGACTTTTACGTAAAATGGTGAACAGAATAAAGAAAAAACCTCTCCAATACCAGTAGCGGTAAGGAGAGGTTTTTTAGCGTTTTGAAGGTTTTTTTATGTGCGAGTTGTGTTGGTGGAGCGTGCGATTGCTGCAGTGCAAGCGACAAAGTGTGCACTACAGCACCAAGTCTAAAAAACAATTAACCTGCGAAGTTTTCTACTGTGCCACTTGCACAGTTTACGACAACGCGTGTGCCGTGTTCAATTTTAGAAAGTGCGTAAGACGCGCCGATGATAACGGGTTTGCCAAGTGCTAGCCCTGCAATGGCAGCATGGCTGCTCATACCAGGTTGTTCCACGATAACTGCGGCAGCATCACGCATATATTCTAGCATTTCATTGCTGGTTGCAGGTACAACAAGTACCATGCCAGGTTTGAAGTTGGTTTCAATTTCGGATAGGGTACGGCAGACGCAGGCTTCGCCACGTGCGTTCTGTTCGCCAATGCCTACACCCATTAAAGCGCAGTTGCCAATCAGCTGTACTTTAATCATGTTGGTGGTGCCCGAAATGCCAACAGGAACACCAGCAGTCACAACGGCAAGGTCGCCATTTTGTAGTAAGCCTGCTTTTTCAGCGGTAGCTACTGAGTTTTCAATCAGCTCATCGGTGCTCTTTGCATAGGGCATCATCAGTGGGGTGATGCCCCAACTTAATGCAAGCTGGCGTTCCACGGTCTGATCCATTACGCAGGCTACGATAGGCTGACGAGGGCGATATTTGCTCAGTAAACGAGCAGTTGTGCCCGAAGCTGAAACGGTAACAATTGCGCTTGCATTTACGTCATTTGCAGTGGTAACTGCGGCATGAGCGGTTGCATCGCTAATTGACATTTGTGAGTCACTCGCAGCGCGGCGAGTGTTTGCAAGATAGAATGGGTCATTTTCAGTGCGCTCTGCAATCGCAGCCATGGTGCGTACAGCGGCAACAGGATATTTACCGGCAGCGGTTTCGCCACTGAGCATAATCGCAGAGGTACCATCATAGATTGCGTTGGCAACGTCACTTGTTTCTGCACGGGTGGGGCGAGGGTTTTCCATCATGCTATCAAGCATCTGGGTTGCAGTAATGATGGGGCGACCGTATGCAAACGAGCGGTCGATAATTGTTTTCTGGATGCCGGGCAACTCGGTGAAGTCGATTTCTACACCAAGGTCACCACGAGCAACCATCACAGCATCTGCAACAGAGAGGATGCTGTCTAGGTTATCTACACCTTCACGGTTTTCGATTTTTGCAATGATGCGAATGGGGGAGTTGTACTCTGCAAGTACTTCGCGGATTTCGTGGATATCCTGTGCGGTGCGCACAAAGCTAGCAGCGATGAAATCATATTCGTTTTCAATACCGAAAATGATATCGCTCTTATCGCGAGGACTCATATAAGGCATGGAAAGGTGCACGCCAGGTACGTTTACACCTTTGTTAGATTTGATTTTGCCGCCGTTGACAACGGTGCAAGTAATATCGGTATCTGTTTTGCTTTGGATGGACAGCTGAATTAAGCCGTCATCTAGCATGATGTCGCCGCCAACTTTTACATCGAAAGGCAAATCTTTATAGGTTACTGCACAAATTTCGTTTGTGCCAATCACATCACGGGTGGTAAGGGTGAATGTTTGACCTTCTTGTAAAATCTCAAGGTCCTTTTCAAATTTCTTTAGGCGAATTTCAGGGCCTTTGGTGTCAAGCAATGCTGCCACGGGGACACCCAATTCTTCACGTAGGGCACGTAGTTGCATTAAACGGCCTTTGTGTTCTTCATGGTCTGCATGGGAAAAGTTGAATCGTGCAACGTTCATACCACTTAAAATAAGTTGGCGAAGGGTGTCGCCTTTATCGGTCGAAGGGCCTAGGGTACAAATGATTTTTGTTTTACGCATGGTAATAAAGTTCCTCACTAATTGTTTAAAGGTTTGTTTTTTCATAGTTTTACACCATATATTATACCGTGAAAATGCAAAAGGGACAAGAAGAAAGTTGTTCCCATTTTTTTCGCGTTTTTGTCTATATCTACAATATTTTTATGAAATGTGTCTATCGTGCGTAAAATTCACGCAAAATCAAAAATATGTGTGCATGTTGATACCAAGAAACCCTTTACAGTATGCGCTTTTTCGCGTAGAATAAACAAAGTTGTTCTGAATAAAATGTGAAAAAAGAGATGGTTTGATTTATGTTAAAAACAATAGTGTTTGCGCTCATTGCTATATTTTTCGGAGTGAGTGGTGTTTGGTATACGCTTACGTCCAACTTAGATTTCGGGGATTTTTTGGTTTGGGTCATTGCAGTTGCGGCATGCATTTATGCTCTGTTTCATCGGCAGATTGATGCATTTACGGCATCAGGGTTTGGTTTTGCTTGTAAAATGCTTTTTTTGGCGGGTTGTGCCTTATTCGCGGTAGTGTTAGCGGTTATTATATGGGGGCAGTTCGGAAATAAAGTGAGTGGCAAAGAAGAAATTATGGTAGTGCTAGGGTGTACCGTCATAGAGCAAGCGCCATCGGCTGTGCTAAAATATCGCCTGGATACAGCATATAATTATTATGTTGAGCACTCAGAACTTACCATTGTGGTGACAGGTGGGCAGGGGGCAAATGAAAGTGCGGCAGAAGCGCAAGTAATGGCACAATATTTGATTGAAAAGGGCATTCCTGCTGCGCAAATCATCATTGAAGATCAGAGCCACAGCACCGAAGAAAATTTCCGTTTTGCTAAAATATTATTAGAAGAAAATGGCTTTTTGATGACAGAAGACACTGAGATTATCTATGTAACGAATGGGTTTCACTGTGCACGTGCGGGGTGGTATGCGCAAAATGAAGGCTTTGCAACTGCAAATGCGCTACCCGCAGGTATGCCGATGACACAGATTGTAACGTGTTATCTGCGTGAGGTGTTTGCGGTGGTATACTATGCGGTGTTTAAAAGTCCTAATACTGGTTTTTTGAAAAATTATGTTGGGTTGCTTTCCATTTTCGGTAAATAAAAAAGATAAAAAGGGTGCCGCAGAAAATGATCTGTGGCACCCTTTTGGGGATTGTAAGATATGCGTGAGCATGGATAGATAGATTACTTCAAGTATTTATCTTGGTTTTGGCAAACTTCGGCTAAGGCTAAAATGTTTTCGGGCGGCACGTCAAAAGCAAGCGCGTGGGTGGGGGCAACGATATATCCGCCGTCATGGTAAAGCACATCGTAAATGCGTTTTACTTCGGCTTTTACTTCTTCGGGGGTTACGTAAGGTAAGCATTGTTGTGTGGAGATACCGCCCCAGAATGCTAGTTTGTCGCCATATTTTGCTTTGATTGCCTGAATATCATACACCTCGGGTTGGAAGGTTTGATAGCAATCCAAACCGATTTCAATTAAATCGGGGAAAATCTCATGGCAGTCACCGCAGGAATGTTGCAATACAAATAAGCCTTTGTCTTTAACTTTTTTATATAGGCGTGCCATTTGTGGCTTGATATAATGCCGCCAATGCCTAGCGCCCATAATCAGCCCTTTTTGTTGTCCCCAGTCATCGCCAAAATAAATGCCGTCGAAATCATATTCCAGAGCGATGTCTACTAGATGGCAATAGTAATCACCAATTTTCTGGAAAAAGGTTTCGGTATCTTCCGGGCAAGCAACCATCCCCATTAGGACGTTTTGCATGTCAGCAATTGACCAAGCACGTTCAAACATCAAAAAACCAAATCCGTACATGATAAAACGGTCGTCTGTGACTTTATCTCGGGTCATTTCTTCCATTTCTGCGCGCAGTCTTGCTTCATCACAAACAGGAAAGACATACCCGTTGTCTTCAAGGTCATCAATTTGATAAACTTCGGGCAGACCAATGTCTTTGTCGGCGCCATTGCGGTTCCACTCAACACCAAATTCATCTTTGAAATAACCAGGTTTGTTTGGCATTTCTGTTGGCCAACCCCAATACTGTTTATAGTAAAGGTGTGCGCCTAGTTTTTCTTCAATGTCTGGGTCGCCTGTGTGGGCAATCAGTTTTTCAAGTGCTTGCTCGGTGAAGTCAAGATGATAGGGGGCAAAATCGGTTTCTTGGTGATTTAGTGCGGCGATGACGCGTTCTCGTCTGGTCATGATACGAACTCCTTTTCCGATAAAAATGTATTGGCATATATTGCATTATAACGCGAAAGCTAGTATTATTATATAGAATGGATTGCAAAAAATAGAAAATTTGTTCGTGAAAGGTGAAAAAGATGGATATTGCATATAATCTGACTGAGGTTAGAAAACTGTTGAGTGATTTTTATATTCTGACGGATTTTAGAGTTGCGTTGTTTGATAAAAATTTTCAGGAATTATATGCTTACCCAAGCCGTTTTTCAAACTTTTGCAAGACAATCCGTACGAACGAAACATTACTTGCATGTTGTAAAAGAGATGACTTGCTACATTTTGAACAGTGCAAACAAGAAAAACATGCAATTGTATATACCTGCCATGCGGGGCTATATGAGGTAATTGCGCCCATCATCGTGAACGAAACAGTGGTCGGCTATATTATGGCGGGGCAAATCTATGGTGATAATTGCTATTTGAGCAATTTTGATAAGATTTGTGCGCATTTCATGGAATTCAATTTAGATTTAGATGCACTGTCAAAGGAATATCTATCATCAAATCAAACTTCGCTTGTAAAGCTAGAAGCGACGAAACATTTGATGCAGGTTTGCGCGGAATACTTATGCAATGTGCAGGCGGTTTCTCTCAATACGCACTCTCTTGCGCATGAAATAGATCAATTTGTGCTAGAAAACATGACGCGAGATTTAAGTGTTGCGGAGTTGTGTGAGACATTTCATTATCATAAAACGAGGTTTTATCAAGAAACCAATGCAATTTTTGGAATGACCGTTACGCGCCACATACGGCAACTGCGCATTTATAAAGCCAAAGAGTTACTGTCAAATACATCATTGAAAATTAGCGATATCGCTAGCGCGGTAGGGATGCCAGATTATAATTATTTCACTAAAGTGTTTAAGTGTGAAGTGGGCTGTATACCACGTGAATTTAGAAAAAATAGTATTGCATCATTACAAGGCAGTGTTAATTTGTGATATAAAAATTAGCCTTCGCATTACTTAGAATGGTATCTAAGTAACGCGAGGGCTAGTTTTTTGCGGATAAGATGGTTGCGCAGACACGCTTTAGGCGTGTTTCAATATGGCAAGTGAATACGGCGCAGGATTTTATGATTTTGGGGTGATGATCACCGTAACACCAGAAGGTGCACAGATAGCAAACTGGTTTTCATAGTTAATCCATCCATAGGTTTCACAAATGTGGTCAGGACATGGAGAATTTACAAAGCGAATTGCACCATCAAGCACCTCTAAATGAATGGTGTATCCAGATTCGGTTTCGATGTCATAAAATCCATCTTGGTCTAACGAGTATTGCGTAACGATATTGCCATCGGCTGCTGCGATATGAACTTCTGCGTAATAGAGTGATGTGTCTTGTGCGCTAGTATCGGCGAGATGATTGCGATATGTTTGGGCACCAAACCAGATGGCTGCAATGAGTAAAATCACTGCGATAAAAATAATGTTTTGTTTTAGCGGGGATAACTTCATGAAAGCAATTCCTTTCAGTGGGAAATAAGCAATGGTGAATTAATCGGATAAACCAAGTTCTTCCTTTAACTGGTCGAGCTCTGTAAGCCATAGTGCGGCAGAGGCATCGCTTGGCATGCGCCAATCGCCACGAGGGCTCAGTGTGACAGAACCAATTTTAGGTCCATCAGGTAAACAGCTCCGTTTGAATTGTTGTGCAAAAAAGCGCCAATAGAAGTTGCGTAGCCAATGATAGAGTACAGCGGCAGGATATTCGTTGCGATTTGAAAATGCAATCGTAGCAAGATGATAAATTTTTGCGGGCCCAAAGCCAAAACGCAATACGTAATAAAGATAAAAATCATGCAATTCATAGGGGCCGACAAGACTTTCGGTTTGTTGTGAAATTTCACCGCTTTCGGTAGCCGGCAGTAATTCTGGGCTGACAGGGGTGTCTAAAATATCGAGCAATACAGTTTTTAGTGCCCCTGTGCTTGCTGTGTCAGCGCAATAACGCACAATGTGGCGGACAAGCGTTTTGGGCACTCCAGCATTTACCCCGTACATGCTCATGTGGTCGCCATTGTAGGTTGCCCACCCGAGTGCTAGTTCGGACAAATCGCCAGTGCCGACAACAAGCCCACTGTGTTTATTGGCCAAATCCATCAGTTCAAGTGTGCGCACACGTGCTTGTCCATTTTCATAGGTGATATCTAGCACGCTTTCATCGTGATTAATATCAGAAAAGTGGCTGTGCACGGTGTTTGCGATATCGATTTCGACAAAAGAAACACCTAGCTCTTCGCATAAAATCTCAGCATTGCCTCGGGTGCGCTTGGTGGTGCCAAAGCAAGGCATAGTAACAGCAAGAATATCGGTCGCGGGACGATGAAGCTGTTTCATTGCGCGGGTGGCAACTAAAAGCGCGAGGCAGCTATCTAGCCCACCAGATATCCCAATGACAGCAGTTTTGGCATGCGCATGTTCCAATCGTTTGGCAAGCCCATCCGATTGCATCGCCAAAATTAACTCACACCTTGCGGTGCGCTGTGAGGCATCGCTTGGTACAAAAGGAGTCGAGGAGATAAACCGTGTAAGCGTGGGCTGTTGTATCGCAAGAGAAAAGGATACGGTAATATAATTGTCATTTGCAATTTGGAAGCTAGTGTTATGTGCGCGTTCGCTTTCCATTTGAGCGCAGTCTAATTCGCTGATTGCAATATTTGTTGTAAACGGTTTGCTTTCGGCCAAAGCAATACCGTTTTCCGCAATGATATTATGCCCCGCAAAAACCATATCAGTTGTGCTTTCACCGTGGGTGGCATCTGCGTAAAGATAGCTGCATAGTAACCGTGCAGATTGATTTTGCACAAGCGCGCGGCGATATTCTGCTTTGCCAACGGTTTCATTGCTCGCGGAGGGGTTCGCGATTACCGTGGCACCTGCAAGTGCGTGAAAAGTAGATGGGGGGAGTGGGCTCCATAAATCTTCGCAAATTTCGACCCCTAGCACAAAGCTAGGCATTTCAGCACATTCGAATAAAAGCGAAGTGCCAAAGGGAACGGATACACCCAGTAAATCAATCCATTGCACTTCGGTGCTGCCTGGGGTGAATTGACGCATTTCGTAAAATTCACCATAGTTAGGCAGATAGGTTTTGGGTACAACACCAAGGATTTCTCCTTTGCAGAGCACTGCCGCACAATTGTATAGTTTACCACGCACCAAAATTGGAAGGCTGACAATAGCAACAAGCTCATGCTTTGCGGTTTCAGCAGTGATTTGTGCAAGCGCATTTAGTGCGCCTTGCTGTAATGTACGCTGAAAAAACAAGTCGCTGCAAGTATAGCCTGTAATGCATAGTTCGGGAAAGACCAAAAGCTGGACCTCTTGCGCAGAGGCACTTTGGATGGCGGCTATGATTTCGCCACTGTTATAAGCACAATCAGCCACACGCAATGCAGGCGAAATGGTTGCGGCCTTGATAAAATCAAATTGAGAAGTCATAAAATCACCTTTGTTTTACTGTGAAGAAAACGGATTCGTTAAAAATAACCAGGTTTATTATAGCACAAAGTTTTCTATCTGACACATGGAAAGAAAAAATAAAACCGCCCTGCGTAAAGCCGCAGGGCGAAAATTACAAAATAAGAAAACGAGATAGACCGTAAGCCGGGTTCTGTATTAAACGACGATCTGTCTAGACGCATCATTGCTGATACGTTCAAGCCACGTTAAGGGGCGCACGAGCAGCGCTATCTGCCCCTTTGTGTTGCATCTGGTAGGGTTTACAAAGCCGCCTTGTCTCCAAGGCGCTGGTGAGCTCTTACCTCGCCGTTTCATCCTTACCGCTTGCGCGGCGGTTTGTTTTCTGTTGCACTTTCCCTAAGGTCGCCCTCGGCTGCCGTTAGCAGTTACCATTGCTCTGTGAAGCCCGGACTTTCCTCGCACCCACTTGCGTAGGCGCGCCGCCGTATGTTCCACTCGCTTTCTATATTTTAGTATAGCATTTTTTTTGACGTTTGGCAATAAAGTGATTTCTGATAGTTAGCGTGAGCGTGTTTTTACAATCAGAAAATGCAATAAGCGCGTATGGGTTGCAGATTGTGAAGATTGTCGCTATAATAAAAAATGTAACGAATGCAGAAAGGGGAGAGCGATGCAACTTTGTTTTACCGTGCCCGCAAGTGCAGAGGGCGTTTTATTGCGCACTTTTTTAAGGCAATGTCATGTTTCTAGTGAGCTTTCGCGTGCGGTTAAGTTTCGCGGCGGGGGCTATTTTGCAGATGGTGTGCCAATTTTTGCCAATCAACCTGTTTTTGAAGGTCAAGTCATCTCTTTTTCTTTGCCACCAGAGCTTACAGAAGGCGCTCCGCCAGAATTAGAATTGTTGCCCCAGATTGTGTATGAAGATGATTTCGCAATGGTGCTAGAAAAACCCGCCGGGATTGCAGTGCATCCAACGTTAAATTATGGCAACGGTACACTTGCCAATGGATACGCGGCCTTGATGGCGCAGCGCGGTGAAAGCCCTGTTTTCCGTGCGGTAAATCGGATTGATAAAGACACGAGCGGATTGGTGCTTGCCGCAAAAAACGCTTATGCGGCACCCTTGCTTGCAGCTGAAGTGGAAAAACGCTATTATGCCCTAGCACAAGGGGAATTGCCAATAGGTGTTGGTGTGATAGATGCACCCTTAGGGCGGCAAGGAGAGAGTATCATTGGGCGGTGCGTGCGTGCAGACGGAAAGGCAAGTCGGACAGAATATACTGTCACACAATATGCCTCTCTTGCAAAATTGAGCCTCGCTGTTTGCACACCGGTGACAGGGCGCACGCATCAGATACGCGTGCATTTTGCGCATATCGGGCACTCCTTGGCTGGAGATGATTTATATGGTGGCAGCCGTGCACAAATTGCACGTCAAGCATTACACTGTGGGCAGATGATGTTTCAAACACCATGTGGTGAGCGATGCGGTGATGCATTTTATTTTGCGTTGGGGTGTAGTATGGATAAAGTTATGGTGAAAAGCGAATTGCCTGTTGATATGATGTCGTTAATATGTGAAACTTAAAGAAAAAGAGAGGAAAATAGCGGGAAAACCTTGTCAGAATGAGAATTTGCCGTTATACTTAGAATAATGTCTTTTGACAGTTGTATAAAATAGCTGCGTTAGACCGTAGAAGAGTAGAGGCCGTGTGCCTAAAGAATAAAAGTAAAGGAGGTCTTTTCTTGTTGGAAACAAAAACACCCACTCCTCAACAGGAAAGCGAAGATGTAACCCCCAAAAAAGTTGAGCCTCAAACACAAGAAAATGAACGCGAACAACCCAAGCAGTCCTTAGGTGGATTTGCAAAGGTAAAATCGATCGTAAAATTGAATATCACAAGATTGCAACGCGTGCGAACACGAGCACAAAATCGACAGCAAAAAGCAAGAGAAACGAGATTGTATGTAAAGGCTCGGTTCGACTGTGTTGCTTTACGTGTATATCACCGTAGTGTGAATTTTATCCTAGAAACGTGCAAAGCTTTTTTCGGACTATTTGTATCGGTTAGGTTATTACAAGTGATAGGTGATTTCTTTTATGCAATGGGCTTCCAAACGGAATATCGCTTGGTTCTATTGGGTAGGATGATAAAAGAAATTTCAAAATTCCTATGGAAAACCGTTTTCAAGCATGTGCTAGCGGCATTGCGCTTTGTTTGGCGCGAAATTGTGATTGTTTGGCGAGAGTTGTTCCGACCGTTTTATGTGTTTGGGCGCGGTATTTATCGTGTGTTTGCACATGGTGCAAAAGTGACAAAAGAACGCAATGTTTTTTTTGGCTTTTTTTCCTCGGTTGCGTATTTATTCCGCGGGTTATTCCGTTATGTACATGTAATACCCGGTATGATTTCTTATGTATTGCCATTTATTGCTGCGGCAGGGCTTGTACTTGTTGTGCAAAATGCACTTGCCGAGGAATACACGCTTGAAGTAAAGGTAAATGGAGAAACCATTGGGTATGTAGAAAACGAAATGGTGTTCGAGAATGCGAAAGATGATGTGCAAGAGCGTGTGGAATATGCAGCCACCAATGCTTCTACATGGGATATTTCGCCAACGTATACCCTTTCAACGAAAACGGCAACGCTAACTGAAATAGAGATGGCAGATGCGATTTTAATGGCTTCTAGTGAAGAAATTAGTGAAGGGACTGCCGTATATATCGATGGCGAATTATGTCTTATTACAGATGAAGGGGACGAGCTACAAGCCTATCTTGATAGCTTGACGGCTCCTTTCGAAGAAGACGATGATCCAACGATGGTGGTTTCTTTTAACAAAGAAATCGAACTGGTAGCAGGCATTTACTTTACTGAGACATTTACCTCGGTAGATGAAATCATTGCGTATTTCTCTGGGCTTGAAGCGGCGCAGATCAATTATACTGTGGTTTCGGGCGATAGTTGGAGTTTAATTGCAAGCAAAAACGGCTTAACGCAAGCAGAGATATTCGCAATGAACCCAGGCTTGAGCACGGATAGTTCATTGTTCCCAGGTGATCAAATTATTATCGGGCTTGAAAAGGCAGTGCTAGAGGTATTGATTTATCGTACCATTGAATATGATGAATCGATTGCGTATAGCACCACCAAAACAGAATCGAACGATTATAATTTCGGTACCACACAAGTGACACAGTATGGTGTTGATGGTGTACGGCATATCACCGCGGAGGTGATGTATGATGCCGCAGGCAATGTATTGCAATCTGAGATTTTGACCTCTGAAGTTACCCTTGAACCGGTTACACAAATTGAAGTGGTGGGGACTTATCTGTCTTCTGGTATGATTGCGAAGGTTGGCACAGGCACATTGATTTGGCCAGTACCAAATTACACGTATGTTTCGCGTTGGGCAAGCTCTTCGCATGACGGTGTGGATATTTGTGGTCCGGCAGGCACTGCGATTTACGCAGCGGATGCAGGTGTAGTTATCAAAGCGGGATATAACGCAGCGGGCACTGGCTACGGCTATTCTATCGTGATTGACCATGGCAATGGCTACCAGACACTTTATGCGCATGGGTTATCTGTTGCGGTAAGTGTGGGTGATGTTGTAACGCAAGGTCAATATATCATGCCGATGGGGAGCACGGGCTATTCTACGGGTAACCACTTGCATTTCGAAATTGAATACAACGGTTCTTTGATTTGGCCACAGAGCATTTTCTAAATGTGACGTGAGGGAATATCAACAGAAAAAGAACAAATAAATATAAACAAAGCCATCTTTTGCTCTTGTGAGAAAAGGTGGTTTTGTTTATACTAATAATAAAATAGAAAACGTTTAACAAATGGAGGATTTTATTTATGTCAACCCCACATATTCGCGCTGAACTTGGTGACTTTGCAAAAACAGTTTTAATGCCAGGTGATCCATTGCGCGCAAAATTTATTGCAGAAACTTTTTTAGAAGATGCGCGCCTCGTAACGGATGTGCGTGGTATGTTAGGCTATACTGGCACTTATCAGGGCAAACCTGTTAGCGTGATGGGCAGTGGCATGGGTATGCCATCTGTTGGTATTTATTCTTATGAATTGTATAAGTTTTATGGAGTGGAAAACATCATCCGCATTGGCTCTGCGGGCAGTTATACCCATGAAGCAAAGTTGTTTGATGTTGTGCTTGCAACTGGCGCGGTATCAGAATCTAGTTTTGCTTTGGTACAAAACGGTTTAGAGGGTGATAGCGTTCAGCCTAGCGAAAATTTAAATGATGCACTACGCGCTTCTGCAAAAGAACAGGGCATCGTATTAATTGAAGGTAACTTGCATTCTTCTGATGTTTTTTATCGTGATGCACCGGCCACAACACCAAGCTATTGGGAAAAATTGCGTGATGACCGCGGTTGCCTAGCCGTAGAGATGGAAAGTTTTGCACTGTTTGCAAATGCAAAAACACTAGGTAAAAATGCAGCGTGTGTGGTAACGATTTCGGATAGTTTTGTTTCTCCAGAAATGACCACGGCAGAACAGCGTCAGACTAGTTTCACTCAGATGATGAAGGTTGCACTAGGCTCTTTATAAAAACATTATGGCAAGTGAAAACACTTGTCATGTAAGATGGATTTAATAAACAAAACAAACCCGTAGAAAATGCCACGAATGTTGGCACTTTTTACGGGTTTGTTGCTTATGGATAGTTTGTGCGCAATTAAGCGCATTCGAGTATGCGTTTGTTAGTGCATTAATTTGCAAATGGCCTGTGCGTATGCAATGGGATCATCCACAGGTAAGCCTTCGATTAGTTGAGCCTGTGCAAATAAAATCTTGGCATAGGTGCTAACTTTTTCGTTGTCTCCGGCAGTTTGTGCGGCTTTCAAGGTTGCAAATACAGGGTGTGACGTGTTGATTTCAAGCACTTTTTCGCTCTTCATCATATCGCTTGCGCCAGGTTGTGCTGCGAGGATTTTTTCCATCTCTATGGAAAGTGCCCCTTCACTTGAAAGGCAAACTGGATGGTCTTTTAGGCGGGTAGAAACTTTGACAGATTTTACTTTACCATTTAGAGCAGCTTGCATCGCTTCAAACAAATCTTTGCTTTCAGCGGCTACTTCCTCTGCGGCTTTCTTTTCCTCTTCGCTTTCAAGCCCGAGGTCACCGCTGTTGATGTTCTTGAATTCTTTTTCGTTATAGCTTTGCATGATTTGTAGGCAGAATTCGTCCACGTCATCAGTCAGTAGGAGCAAATCGAACCCTTTGTCAAGCACAAGTTCTGCGGCAGGCAGCTTTGCAAGACGTTCGTTGGAATCGCCCGCAGCAAAATAAATGGCGGTTTGCTCTTCTGGCATGGCAGCGACATATTCTTCTAGGGTAATCAGTTTTTGCTCTTTTGCGCTAAAGAAGAGTAGTAAATCTTTGAGTAAATCGGTGTGCGTACCATAATCAGAGTAGCAGCCAAATTTTAGCTGGCGACCAAATGACTTCCAAAATGCTTCGTATTTTTCGCGGTCATTCGTAAGCATAGCGCGCAGTTCGTTTTTAATTTTCTTTTCTAGTGCTTTGTGGATTAGTTTTAGCTGATGGTCTTGCTGCAACATTTCGCGGCTGATGTTTAGACTTAAATCTTGGCTGTCAACAATACCTTTTACAAAGCTAAAATAATCTGGTAATAGATCTGCGCATTTTTCCATAATCATAACACCAGAAGCATAGAGAGCAAGCCCTTTTTCGTATTCTGAGGTGTAGTAATCATATGGTTGATTACCGGGCACGAACAATAGTGCGTTGTAGTTTGCAGTGCCTTCAGTCCGGGATACAATCACGCGTGCAGGGTCGGTGTAATCGTGGAATTTATCTTTGTAGAATGTTGCGTATTCTTCATCGGTCACATCACCCTTGGATTTTTTCCAGATGGGTACCATGCTGTTGATGGTTTCAGTTTCGGTGTAGCTTTCGTATTCGGGGGTGTAATCATCGCCAGCATCTTCTGGCTTTTCTTTTGCGCGTGATTTTTCCATTTCCATCTCAATTGGATAACGCACATAGTCGCTATATTTTTTTACAATAGCGGAAAGCCCATACTGAGTAAGGAAATTATCATAGTTTTCTGTTTCGGTATTTGCTTTTACGTGCAGAATGATTTCAGAGCCTGCGGTTTCTTTTTGGGCGGGGGAGATGCTAAAGCCCTCTGCGCCTTCACTTTCCCATTTCCATGCACTATCTGCGCCATGTGCTTTACTGATTACCGTTACACGGTCAGCGACCATAAACGCAGAATAGAAGCCAACACCAAACTGACCAATGATATCAATGTTGTCATCTTTGTTTTCTTTTTTGAAGTCAAGGCTGCCCGATTTTGCGATAGTACCAAGATTGTTTTCTAGTTCCTCTTTGGTCATACCAATGCCGTTGTCGCCTAAGGTAATCAGACGGTTTTCTGTGTCAAGGGCAAGTGTGATTTTAAAATCGCTCTGGTCTAAGCCAACGCTTGTATCGGTTAGGCTTTTAAAGTAAAGTTTGTCTAATGCGTCACTGCTGTTACTAATCAGTTCGCGCAAAAAGATTTCTTTGTTGGTATAAATCGAATTGATCATCAGATCGAGCAGCTTTTTACTTTCTGCCTTAAATTCCTGTACTGCCATAATCTAAAACCTCTTTCATAATTATTTAATGTGTGATTGTGATGTGGACAAAGCGTTATATTAGCACTCTTTATCTCCGAGTGCTAATATAACGCTTTTGCTGTGAAAAATCAAGTCTTTTTGCGCGCCTTCATAAAAAGTTTAAAAATAATCCTTTTTATCTGGGGTGAAATGCGTTACAATATAAAATAGTAGAAAATTAGAATTTATATGTAATATGGTTTAATATTGTCGCAAAAGAGTGCAGTGAAGGTAGCGGGGGTTGTATATGTCAGAGCAAATAAAGAAAAAAAGCGATTTGGCTGTGGATTATTTTATGAAGGGTTATAATTGCAGCCAAAGTGTAGTGGCGGCTTTTGCACCAGAACTGGGGATTAGCGAATCGCTAGCGCTGCGTCTTTCTAGTGGGTTTGGCGCGGGTGTGGGACGCATGCGAGAGGTATGTGGCGCTTTTAACGGGCTTACCGCGGTGATTGGAATGGCATATGCAAATCCGAGTGACCCTGCGGATAAATCCAATGTATATGCCATTGTGCAACAATTTGCGACAGAATTCAAAATGCAAAATGGCGGAAATAGTGTGATTTGCAAAGAATTATTGGGGCTTGCGTGCGTGGATGGCAGCGCGCAGGCAGAGGCGCGTACAGAAACCTATTATAAGAAGCGTCCCTGTAAAGAGCTTGTCCGCCTTGCAGCAGCACTTGTGGCAGGTTATATGGAGCAAAATCCCTATACAGTAATGGTATAAAGATAGTCTGTTTTGCGCTGTGCGATTATCGATTTTATAGGAATGTGATGATTTAAAACAAATATACAAATGAAAAAATATAGGTGACTTTCACGCAATAAACTCAGTTCACATATTGATGCGATTTTTAAAATAAGTGTTAATTGACGCATCGAACAAAAGCGGATGGGGGATTTATTGCAATATCACCATAAAATTTTCTTGGTTAGTGTTGACAAACCGTACTGGTTGTGTTATTATCAATTTGCAAATTGTTTGCGAATTAGAGTTCGTTGCGAAATGGTGCGAGATATTTTCACCATTTTGCAAGAGAGACCAGATATCATTAAGTAGGAGATTTTATGAAAAAGATTATTTCACGCGCACTTGCTGTTGTGTTGGCAAGTTGTTTGGCAGTTGGCTGTGCAAGCGCAAGTAGTTCAACAACTACTGCTGACAGCAGTTCAACAGCACAGAGCGAAACGCTAAGTGTTGTTACTACCATTTTCCCAATCTATGATTGGACAAAGGAAATTTTGGGTGAGGATCTAGAAAATGTAACCTTAACTTATTTAGAAGACACTGGGGTGGATGTTCATAGTTTTGAGCCAACCGTGGATGACATGGTTACCATGACCAACTGTGATATGTTTATTTATGTTGGTGGTGAATCTGATACATGGGTAGCTGCAGTACTAGCAAATGCAGAAAATCCTGACATGGTGGTGATTAACCTAACAGAGGTGTTAGGGGATGCCGTTATGGAAGAAGCTGAAGTAGAAGGCATGCAAGAGCATGACCACGATCATGACGATGAAGAAGTCGAAGATGACCACGATCATGACGATGAAGAAGTCGAAGATGACCACGATCATGACGATGAAGAAGTTGAAGATGACCACGATCATGATGACGAAGAAGCTGAACTAGACGAACATGTGTGGCTTTCGCTAAATAATGCTGCGGTTGTTTGCCAAGTGATTGCAGACGAACTTGCAGCACTGAACCCTGCACAGGCTGATCTATATGCAGCAAATGCAGCTAATTACCTCAGCCAATTGAGCGAGTTAGATGCACAGTACCAGGCTGTGGTAGCGCAGGCAAATCAAACGACACTGTTATTTGCTGACCGTTTCCCATTCCTTTACCTCATGGAAGATTATGGCCTAAGCTATTATGCAGCGTTCGCAGGTTGCTCCTCTGAAACGGAAGCAACCTTTGAAACAATTGCATTTTTAGCAGGGAAACTTGATGAACTTGAATTGACTGTGGTGCTAACCACTGAAGATCCGGCACCAAGTGTTGCGGAAACGGTTATTGCAAGTTCTGTAAGTGCGGATCAAATCATTCTAGCACTTGATTCTATGCAGGCTGTTACAGCAGCAGAAGTTGCAAGCGGTGCAAGCTATCTTTCCATTATGGAAAGCAATCTAGAAGTGATTGCACAAGCAGTACAATAAGTAAGACGTCGTTGTGTTTCGAGAGAGGCGCAATTAAAATAAAAGGGCTGCCGTATCGCTTCCCCAAAGATGCATTTTTCGATGTGTTTTTTTAGGGAAAGAATGCGGCGGCACCTTTGTGTTTTAGAATGGAGCAAGCAAATGCCACAATTAACATGCCAAAATTTAGCGGTGGGTTATGAACGCACTGCGATTTTAGAAGGGCTGAATTTCACGGTAAATGCAGGGGATTACCTATGCATTTTAGGTGAAAACGGCAGCGGGAAAAGCACCGTAATGAAAACATTGCTTGGTTTAAAAAAGCCAATGTCTGGAAGCGTTGTGCTAGGCAATGATATTGCACCCACGCAAATTGGCTATCTTACACAGCAAACTGAAATTCAAAAAGAGTTTCCGGCATCCGTTTGGGAAATTGTTCTATCAGGCTGCCAAAGTCGTTGCGGCTTGCGCCCTTTCTATAACAAAGAGGAACGTCAAATAGCAAAAAATGCAATGGAAAAAATGGCGATTACGCATCTTTCAAAACGGTGTTATCGTAATCTTTCCGGCGGGCAGCAACAGCGCGTTTTGCTTGCAAGGGCACTGTGTGCTACTCAAAAGATTTTATTTTTGGATGAACCAGTTTCGGGGCTAGATCCGAAGGTAAGCGCAGAATTATACGATTTAATTCGATCTTTAAATCAAGAAGATGGAATTAGCATTGTGATGATTTCCCATGATGTGCAGATTTCTGTGCAAGAAGCGAGCCATATTTTACATCTTGGCGAAACATCTTTCTTTGGTACAAAAGAGGAATATTTGCAAAGCAAAGTCTCCCTAATGTTTCAAAATGGCACAAAGGGGGTAGAATAATGATAGCATTGTTTGAACGGCTTGTAAATTATATGCAGTATGCCTTTGTGGTGCGTGCGATGGTTGTGGGCGTTATGATTGCGCTCTGTGCGTCATTGCTCGGAGTAACGCTTGTGCTCAAGCGCTTTTCACATATTGGTGATGGACTATCGCATGTTGCTTTTGGCGGCATGGCAATTGCCGCAGTGCTCAATTTAACTAATGATATGCCGCTCATTTTGGTGGTGACAATTTTCTGTGCAGTAGTGTTGTTGCGCGGCGGCAGCCATAGTGTCATCAAAGGGGATGCTGCACTTGCTATGTTTTCAGTAGGGGCGATGGCAATCGGTTATCTGTTGATGAATATTTTCTCAGCCTCGGCGAATATTACTGGTGACGTTTGCACCACTTTGTTTGGTTCTACCTCTATTTTAACGCTTTCCACCTCGGATGTTTGGCTTTGCACAACATTGTCTATTGCAGTTATCGTGGTATTTGTGGTATGCTATGATAAAATCTTTGCAGTTACGTTTGATGAAGATTTTGCAAATGCAAGCGGTACAAATGCCGCTGGGTATAACTTGCTCCTTGCGGTGATTACGGCGATAATCATTGTTCTTGCCATGCGGCTAGTGGGTTCGCTATTGATTACGGCGCTTGTTATTTTCCCAACGGTTTCAGCAATGCGTATTTTTAGAAGTTTCCGTTCGGTTACGATTTGTGCTGCTATTTTTTCGGTTGTTTGTGCATTTACAGGAATTGTGGTTTCTATCCTTGCGGGTACACCAGTTGGTTCTACCATTGTCGCAGTTGATATTGTGGCATTTGCAGCTTTTTCTTTGGTAGGGCAAATACAAAAGAGGTAAATGAAAATGAAAAAACTACGATATTTTTTAGCGATTGTTATATTGCTTGCCATTAGTACTGCTTGTGGGCAAGAAGAGGAATCACAGGCTAACAGCATTGCATCTGTAAATGATGTGATTTCCTCGCAGATGGCGTTAAAAGATAGCGATAGCAGCGATAGTGAGCAATTGTTGGAACAAGATTCTGCGAGTAGTGATAGTGCGCAAGACGCACAGGAAGAGAATGCCGAAGCGGCAGAAACTGATGGCCTTGTGGCAGACGTTGATTTGACAGAATTAAGCGCAACCATGATTTATGCTGAGATATATAATATGGTTACAATGCCGCTTGTATACCACGGTAAAACGGTTAAAGTAACGGGATATTATGATGAATATTACGATGTGATGAGTGATACACTCTATTGCTCTCTTTTTGTTATGGATGCGCTTGCCTGTTGTGCACAGGGGTTGTCAGTGGAGTTTGGGGATGATTATGTATATCCCGATGATTACCCTGAGGATGGTGCAGAAATAACGATTTATGCAACCTTTGAAATTTACTATCCGGAACCGGGCAACAGTAGTTTTTATTATCATTTAGTAGATACTATTGTAATAGAATAAAAAACAAGATTAGTTCTCTAGGCACTTGCGTAAAAATGCAAGTGCCTTTTTTTCGATACGGCTCACATAACTGCGGCTGATACCAAGTAAATCAGCTACTTCGTGTTGCGTTAGGGGTGGGTGCCCGCTTAAACCATAGCGCAGCAGCACAACTTGACGTTCTCGCCCACCCAGGGTATCGACAAATGCATGTAATCTTTTTGCATCTTCTGCTTGTTCTGTGTCCTCCTCCATGCAGGTGTCATCTTTTATTAAATCGGAAACGGTTAAAGCAGAGTCGCTTTTTCCAGTTTCAATCGAATCTTGTAATGAGATGGTAGAAGGTGCTTTGCGCCCGCGCCTAAATTGCATTCGAATTTCATTTTCAATGCATTTGCTTGCATAGGTAGAAAAACGCGCATGCCGTGTGGCGTCAAAGGTTTTGACTGCTTTCATTAGCCCAATGGTGCCGATACTAATAAGATCTTCTTGGTCGGCAGGGGATGCGTAATATTTTTTGCAAACATGTGCGACAAGGCGCAGATTATGCTGCACGAGACTTTCCCACGCGGCAGGGTCACCTTGACGCAAGGCTGCAAAAGCATCGGCTTCCTTTTTGGGGGAAAGGGGTTGCGGAAAACGGCTCGTTTCTAGGTGAAGGGCAAGATATAAAATATTGCCTGCAAAGAATTGTAATAAAGTAAAAAGCATTTGAATTCCTCCTCTGTGCAGTGTATGCGCAGCAAGGTGCTTCAAATGCTTTTTTGTGTATCTTTATTGATTTCGTTTTTTTGCAGTTGTGTTACAGTGGATATCTCCTAAGGCGTATTAGTTTTTTGTTTGCAGTTGCGCAAATAGTACACCGCCAAAAATGAGCAATGCGCCAAGAAGTTGATACCATGCTAAGTTTTCCTGTAAGAATAGAAAGGCAAAGAGCAATGCGGAGGCGGGGTCTAAGTAGCTAAAAATGGCGGTGTTTTGCGGGGATAGTTTTTGTACTGCGTAAAAATAGAGTGGGAAAATCATCCCGGTATGTACCACACCTAAAATGGTGACAAGTATCATATCACGTGGGGCGGCAAAGGTAAGCAGATTGCCAGTGCTGATAAAACTATAAACTGTCATGACAATCGCAGCGATAGTGAGCTGGATAAAACTGCTATCCATGCCGCTGATATTTTTCATAAAGCGATTACAAATCATAACAGTAGCATATAGAATGGCAGCAACCAATGCGAAAAGCAATGCAGGAGAAAAGTCACCGCTGTATAATCCCATTAGATTGACAAGGATGGTTCCGGTAATCGCGGCACTAATGCCAATGAGCTGTAAGCGGGTGATTTTTTCTTTGAAGAATATAGGCGCTGCGATAAAAACGAAAATCGGTGCGCAGTAATAAAGGATGGTTGCCATGCCCACTGCTGTGCGCTGAAATGCTTCAAATAGACAAGCCCAGTTTGCACCGAGCACAAGCCCAGAGATACTAAGAGGGAGCACATTGGTACGAATGGCAGCCCAGTCTGGCTTTTTTCTGCGGATACAGAACAATCCAATCGTAAATAGGGTGGCGATGATGGTACGCCACTGTACAATCGCAACACTCGGTAGGTCAATAAAGGTTACGAAAATGCCGATGCTTCCAAACATTAATAAGCAGAGAAGCATTTGTAGTTTGATTTTCATTTTAAGTCCTTTTGCAAATGATAAGTTTAAAATACAGTGGGGTAAGTATACCCCTTTTTGTGTGGTTTGTAAAGAAATTCGTGAAATTCCTTGTGGTGTTTGACGGTTGCAATGTGTAGCGGCATGTGGTAGAATGAAAAAAAGATGTGCACGTGCACGGTTTAGTAAAATTCTTTACGAAAAGGGGAGGGCGAGCGATGGCAGTTACAGTAAAAACAATTGCAGAACGTGCTGGTGTTTCTCGTGGTACTGTGGATCGTGCGCTGAATCGACGTGGTAATGTGAACCCTGAAGTTGCTGCGCGTGTGTTAGCAGTGGCAGAAGAACTTGGCTATCGCCCTAATCTGGTGGCACGTGCGCTTGCGGTCAAGAAGCTAGAGAATAAGCGAATTGGTGTGATTTTAAATGCGCAGGGTAACCCGTTTTACCAAGAGGTGCTTTCAGGTGTTGCAAAAAAGGCAGAGGAAATTGCCGATTTTGGTTTTGAGGTTGTAGTCGAAGAAACGAAAGGATATGATGTTGCCCAACAACTTGCCTTAATCAATGAAATGGTAGTGCAAGGAGTGAACGGGCTTATTCTTTCGCCTATCAATGATAGCTCAATTGCTGCTGCTTTGAATGCGCTGAAAATTCCAGTGTTAAGTGTCAATACAGATATTGAAGGGGTAGAAAAACTAGGGCATGTATGTAGTGATTTTGATCAAATGGGGCGGGTTGCGGCAGGGCTGTTTGCACTTGCGGCCAATCATACCCCTATCAAAATTGGCATTGTAGCGGGCTCTCGCAAGGTGCTAGGGCATAACCTGCGTATACAGGGCTTTTTAAAAGAAGCACAGGCGCAAGGTGATTTATTAGAAGTTGTCGCAATTGCTGAAAACAATGATAATGACGATGTTTCTTTTGCGGTGACAAACGATTTAATTGCACAACACCCAGATGTAATGGGACTGTTCTTTTGTGCGGCTGGCATTCAAGGTGGCATGCGTGCTGTAAAGGAAAATTACTTGCAAGAGAAATTGCGCATTGTAACCGTGGATTTGACGGATACGGTGCGTGAACATCTGCAAAGTGGTGCAGTGGTTGCGACGATATGCCAAGAACCGTATTTACAGGGGTTTCATGCATTAGATACTATGTTCCAACATTTGCTCACAGGACAAGCGCCTGCGGTGCCCGTGCGATACATGGAAACGCAAATTAAGCTAAAGGCAAGTATTTGAAGTATCAATATGTGCTAGTGCTAGTATGCGAGATAAGTAGATAACTATTTGCTATTATAGCGAAGATAAAAAGCAGCGAAAGATACTGTATGACTTTGTTCCTCAGTGCCGTGGGCACAAATAATAGATTGAGTACGAATTGCAGGAAAACAAACAACATAAGGAGGCTATCCCATGAAATTCTTCATTGATACCGCAAACATTGATGAAATCAAAAAAGCAAACGATATGGGCATCATCGCAGGTGTTACCACAAATCCAAGTCTGATTGCAAAAGAGAAAAAAGATTATGCAAAAACTCTTGCTGAAATTGCAAGCATTGTAGAAGGTCCAATTTCTGGTGAAGTAAAAGCCACCACAGAAGATGCGGAAACGATGATTGCAGAAGGCGAAGCAATCTATGCTCTAAATCCAGAACGCATGGTGGTTAAAATCCCAATGACAATGGAAGGCTTAAAAGCGATTAAGGCACTTTCCGCAAAGAATATTCCTACCAACTGTACCTTGATTTTCTCCGCTAATCAGGCTTTGCTTGCTGCACGTGCAGGTGCAACGTATGTTTCACCTTTCCTCGGTCGCTTAGATGATATCTCAATGCCAGGCATTCAGCTCATTCAAGATATCGCGCAAATATTTGCAAACTATGCTGATATTGATTGTGAAATCATTGCTGCAAGTGCACGCAACCCTATCCATGTAATGGATTGTGCGCTAGCAGGTGCTGATATTGCAACTGTCCCTTATGGTGTGCTTGAGCAGATGACGAAACATCCACTAACCGACCAAGGCATTGAAAAATTCAAGAAAGATTATATTGCAGTGTTTGGTGCATAAGATAGATTGCAACAAACGGAGACAGAAACAGAAAGGGAATAACCATGTACTATATTGGTGTAGACCTTGGCACAAGTGCTGTCAAGCTGTTATTAATGGACGAAGCAGGTGCAATTTTAAATATTGTATCGCGAGAATATCCACTTGAATTTCCAAAGCCAGGTTGGAGTCAGCAAAACCCTTCTGATTGGATTACTCAGTCGGTTGCAGGCATTGGTGAATTGTTAGAGGGATACGACAAAACTCTCGTGCGAGGCATTGGCTGTGGTGGACAGATGCATGGTCTTGTTGTGCTAGATGAAAATGATCAGGTAATTCGCCCAGCTATTCTTTGGAATGATGGGCGTACGCAAAAGGCAGTGGATTATCTAAATGGCGAAATCGGCAAAGAAGCGATTAGTGCTGAAACTGCCAATATTGCTTTTGCAGGTTTTACTGCACCAAAATTGCTTTGGATGCAGGAAAATGAGCCAGAAAATTTTGCAAAAATCAAAAAAATCATGCTGCCGAAGGATTATTTGAATTACATGTTGACTGGAGTGCATTGTACAGATGTATCGGATGCATCTGGTATGCTACTGATGGATGTTGAGGGCAAGCAGTGGAGTGAGAGAATGTGCGAAATTTGCGGCATTACTCTTGCACAATTGCCTAAGATTTACGAAAGCAGTGACGCAGTAGGCACACTCACCCCTGTCATGGCGAAAATGCTAGAGCTCAGCGAAGCGGTTGTTGTTTGTGCAGGTGCAGGCGATAATGCCGCTGCGGCAGTCGGCTGTGGGATTGTAGGCGAAGGCAATTGTAATATTTCTTTGGGAACTTCTGGCACTGTATTTATCACAAGCCGCCAGTTTGGCGTTGATAAGCAGAATGCCTTGCATAGCTTTGCGCATGCAGATGGTGGTTATCATTTAATGGGCTGTATCCTTTCTGCGGCAAGTTGCAATAAATGGTGGATGGATGATATCATCGGTACCACTGATTATGCAGCAGAGCAAAGCGCAATTACAGCTGAAACCCTGGGCAACAATCGCGTTTACTTTATGCCTTATTTGATGGGTGAACGCAGTCCACATAATGACCCATTGGCACGTGGCGCTTTCATTGGTATGACCATGGACACAACCCGTGCGGAAATGACGCAAGCGGTGCTAGAAGGTGTTGCGTTTGCTATTCGTGATTGTGTGGAAATTGCCCGTGCACAGGGGATTGTTATTGAGGAAAGTGCCATTTGCGGCGGTGGTGCCAAGAGTGCACTTTGGAAAACTATTTTTGCGAATGCACTCGGTATTACCCTTATTGTGCCAGAAACAGAACAGGGACCCGGTTATGGTGGCGCAATGTTAGCGGCAGTAGCAGCAGGGGAATACCCAACGGTTGCAGATTGCTGCGCAAAGCTCGTGAAATATACTGATAAGGTAGCGCCCGATGCTGCATTGATGGCGAAATACGAAAAACGCTATCAAGTATGGCATAAGTTGTATCCTGCGCTGAAAGAAATCACTCGCGAAATGGATGCGGTACAATAAGATTGTTCTGAGTGCTCTCGTTTGAGTGAGTTGCCCCATAGATTATTGTGGGTTTGCATTGTATCAATTTACACCTATAACATTTAAGCGATAGGGTTCAAGATATTGTTTAAGTGTGCGGTGTAAAGTAATTTTGTTTTACACAAAAAGGAGAATTAAAATGAGTAGACCTAATATTCCAGATGTTGCGCTTGGTATCATCGCAGTTTCGCGCGACTGCTTTCCTATCACCCTTTCAGAAAAACGTCGCAGTGCGATTGTCGCAGCTTGCGGACAAAATGAGTTAACCATCTATGAGGCAAAAACTACCGTAGAAAACGAAGTGGATATGCTCAAAGCAGTAGAAGAAGTCAAAGCAGTGGGCTGTAATGCACTGGTTGTATTCCTCGGCAACTTTGGCCCAGAAACCCCAGAAACTTTAATTGCAAAGCACTTTGATGGCCCTTGCATGTTCGTTGCTGCCGCAGAAGGCGATGGCGATTTGATTGACGGCCGCGGCGATGCATATTGCGGTATGCTCAATTGTAGCTATAACCTTGGCATGCGCCACCTCAAAGGATATATCCCAGAATACCCAGTAGGCACTGCCGCTGATATCGCAACCATGATTGCGGATTTCGTTCCAGTTGCCTGTGCACTTGTCGGTGTAGCTGATTTGAAAATCATCACCTTTGGTCCCCGCCCACAGGACTTCTTTGCTTGTAACGCACCCATCAAAGGCTTGTATGAGCTAGGGGTAGAGGTGGAAGAAAACTCTGAACTTGATTTACTTGTTGCCTACAAAGCGCATGAGGGTGACCCACGTATTCCTGCTGTTTGTGAAGAAATGGCAGCAGAAATGGGCGAAGGCAAATACTACCCAGACCTTGGTGCACGTATGGCACAGTTTGAGCTTACCCTGCTTGATTGGGCAGAGCAGCACAAAGGCAGCAAAAAATATGTTGCGTTCGCAGATAAATGCTGGCCTGCATTCCCAAGCCAATTTGGATTCGTACCTTGCTATGTCAACAGCCGCCTTGTTTCTAAGGGTATCCCTGTTGCTTGCGAAGTAGATATCTATGGCGCGCTTTCGGAATACATCGGTATGTGCGTATCGGGCGATACCGTTACCTTGCTTGATATCAACAACAGCGTACCGGCTTCTATGTATGAGGCGGAAATCATGGGCAAAACCCAGTATCACCTGACCGACACTTTTATGGCTTTCCATTGCGGCAATACCCCGAGCTGCAAAATGTGCTCAGACCGTGCGGTTAAATATCAGCTCATTCAGCATCGTGTGCTTGAGCCAGCAGGCAGTGACCCAGACATCAGCCGTGGCACCCTTGAGGGTGATATCGCAGCAAGTGACATGACATTCTATCGCCTGCAATGTGATAGCAATGGTGACCTCCGTGCTTATATTGCTCAGGGAGAAATTCTACCTGTTGCAACTGGTAGCTTTGGTGGTATTGGTGTGTTTGCCATTCCAGAAATGGGTCGTTTCTATCGCCATGTTCTCATCCAGAAACGCTATCCACATCATGGTGCAGTTGCATTTGGTCACTATGGTAAATCGCTATTTGAAGTATTCAAATTCTTAGGGATTGCAGATATCGCTTATAACCAGCCAAAAGCATTGCCATACCCAACCGAAAACCCATTTGCATAAGGAGGATTTTATGCCATATATTTGTTTGCGCACGAATGCTACATTATCCCTTGAACGGAAAGAATCCATTAAGACTGAATTCGGCCGCTTGATTTCTATTATTCCAGGCAAGGTGGAAGCGGGACTAATGGTGGAGATTGTCGATGGTG
>JAWXUQ010000068.1:0-13457 GCA_044426225.1 Faecalibacterium sp.
AAAAAATCCAATTTGCATGTTCGTCACCGCCCTTTTTTCTTATGTCCATTATACTACAGATTTTGCCAAATTGATAGCGGGTTTTTAGAGATTGCCAACACTTTTCTGTAAAAGGAACAATAAATTGAAACTTTTTTAGCAAAAGAACAACTAGAACACATAAAACGCTCTATTGCCAACAGTGGCAATACCGGGCTACGTGTTGGGCTATCGCTTTATCAGAATGCAATAACTGCGAGAAAGGCAGCCTTCCTACAAAACACAAAATCACAAATAAGATACATATATCGCACCTAAAAAAGCCCCGAACACTCAGTATTTTCACTGAACGTTCGGGGCTTTCCGCCTTATTTATTACGGTATTGGCATGCGTGCCAATGCCTTACGTTGCCATTAATTTTTGGTCAATTTACGTTTGATGCGGCGGGGCTTCGCTGCCTCTACCCCTAGGCGGGCAACGCGGTCAGCTTGGTACGATTCAAAGTTACCTTCGTGCCAGCGCCAGATGCCCGGCTCTTCGTCTGTGCCTTCCCATGCGATAATATGGGTCGCAATGCGGTCAAGGAAAAAGCGGTCATGGCTGATGACCACAGAACAGCCAGGGAATTGCAACAACGCTTCCTCTAGGCTAGATAGGGTGGCAATATCCAAATCGTTAGTGGGTTCGTCAAGCAGAATAAGGTTGCCGCCCTTTTTGAGGGTCAATGCCAAATTCAATCGATTGCGTTCACCACCAGAGAGTACCCCTGCCTTTTTCTGCTGATCTGCGCCTTTAAAACCAAAACCTGCAAGATAAGCACGGCTTGGCACCTGCGTATTGCCCACCTGGATATTATCGTTTCCGTCAGAAACCACTTCCCATAGGGTTTTGTCAGGGTCTATCCCCGCGCGGTTCTGGTCAACATACGAAATATCAACTGTTTCGCCAATTTCTAGGGTGCCACTGGTTAAATCTTCTAGCCCGACAATGGTTTTAAACAGGGTGGTTTTACCCACACCGTTAGGACCAATGACACCGACAATGCCGCCTTGTGGCAGCGAGAAAGACAAGTCTTTGATGAGTACGCGGTCACCATAGGATTTATTGATATTTTCTGCAACAATAACTTTTGTGCCAAGGCGAGAGCCCGCCACGATTTTAATATCAGTGAAGTCAACCGATTTTGCAGCGGCTGCCTCTGCTTGCATTTCATTAAAGCGGGTCAAACGGGATTTGCTTTTGGCTTGGCGCGCCTTAGGTGAGCTACGCACCCACTCTAATTCGGCTTGAATGCGTTTGACGAGCTTCGCCTGCTGTTGCCCTTGGGCGGCAAGACGTGCTGCCTTGGTTTCCAGATAGGTGGAATAATTACCCTCATAGGGATAAAGCTGCCCACGGTCTACCTCGCAAATCCATGCGGCGACATTATCTAGGAAATATCTATCATGGGTAACTGCCAAGACAGAACCGGGATAGTTTTTCAAGAAATGCTCTAGCCACAAAACAGATTCAGCATCCAGATGGTTGGTTGGTTCGTCAAGCAATAGCAAATCGGGGGCTTCTAGCAATAGCTTACAAAGTGCCACGCGGCGGCGCTCACCACCCGATAAAATGTGGATAGGCGCATCTGCATCGGGGCACTGGAGCGCATCCATTGCCATATACAATTTGCTGTCAATATCCCAGCCATCAGCGGCATCGATTTCTGCTTGCAAATTGCCCATTTCTTCCATCAAAGCATCGAAATCAGCGTCTTCTTCACCCATTTCCACCGCCACTTGGTTGAAACGTTCCACCTTAGCGAGCAGTCCGCTAAATGCCATGCGGATGTTTTCGATAACGGTCTTATCTTCATCTAGGGGAGGCTCTTGCTCTAGCATACCGACCGTGAAGCCTGCGGCTAATTGTGCTTCACCTGCGGAGATATCCTCCATACCTGCCATGACCTTGAGCAATGTGGATTTACCCATGCCGTTTGGTCCGACAACACCGATTTTGGCACCATAATAAAACGAAAGCGAGACATCATTTAAGATGACCTTGCCGCCGTGTGCTTTGCGCGCCTTGTACATGTGGTATATAAATTCTGGCATATCTGTTTTCCCTACCTTTATTATTATTTTTTTATAGCGATTGCCTTATAACAATTATATCATGAAACACCATCAAAATCTATATCAGCATGCCTTTCCATGCAGGATAAGCAAAGAAAACAGGCAACAAAAAGCAGTTTCGCCTTGCTTTTCGTTGCCTATTTTATTACTTATTCAGAAAATTAGTTAGCGTTCACCGAGCGTTTCACATAGCTTGTGTGTAGCAGATGATGTGCTTTTTCACTGCCTGGTGCACCAAGATAGGCTTCGTACAGTTCGATGATGGCGGGGTTTTCGTGTGATTTACGAATGGTATTTGCTGCATCCAAATCATATAGCACTTTAGCGCGTTCTGCACGAATATCCACAGTGTTGCGGATATAGGCAGGTTGCTGTGGTTGACCACCACCATTGACACAACCGCCGGGGCAGCCCATGATTTCGATAAAGTGATACTCCGCTTCACCCGATTTCACTTTTTCGAGCAATGTACGTGCATTGGCAAGCCCAGAAGCCACTGCAACTTTAACTTCTAAATCGCCAACAGTGTATGCGGCTTCTTTAATGCCTTCGATGCCACGCACCTCTACAAAATCCAAGTTCTGCAAGGTTTCACCCGTCAGTGTTTCTACTGCGGTACGCAGTGCTGCTTCCATAACACCTCCGGTCGCGCCAAAGATAACCGCTGCACCAGTGCCAAGACCAAGTGGGAGGTCAAACTCTTCTTCTGGCAGTTGGTCATATTTCAAGCCAACCTTTTTGATCATGCGTGCAAGTTCTCTGGTTGTCAGAGAGATATCGACATCTGGGCAGCCATTTGCGGCTTGGTCTGGGCGCTGCACCTCAAATTTTTTGGCGGTGCAAGGCATAATCGAAACCGACACGATATCTTTGGGGTCAATCCCCTCTTTTTCAGCATAATAGGATTTTGCAATTGCACCAAACATCTGCTGTGGCGATTTGCAGCTCGACATGTTTTCTGTCATATCGGGGAAATAATGTTCGCAATATTTTACCCAACCTGGCGAGCAGGAAGTAATCATAGGTAGCACACCGCCATTTTGCACGCGGTCGATAAACTCGTGTGCTTCTTCCATAATGGTAAGGTCAGCACTAAAGTTGGTATCGAACACTTTATTGAACCCAATGCGGCGCAATGCTGCCGCCATTTTCCCTTGGGCATTGGTACCGATGGGATAGCCAAATTCTTCAGCGAGTGCGGCACGGACCGCAGGCGCGGTTTGGACAATCACGTGTTTGCTTGGGTCTGCAATAGCAGCAAGCACATCATCCACCTGCGTTTTTTCTTGCAATGCACCAGTGGGGCAAACAGCGATACACTGACCGCAAGATACACAGCTTGTCGCGCCCAGACCCATCTGAAAAGCGGAGCCAATGTTGGTGATAAAACCACGCTCATTTGCACCGATTACACCGATACCCTGTGTTTTTTCACAGACGGCAATGCAACGGCGGCAAAGAATGCATTTGCTGTTATCGCGAATCATGTGCACTGCGCTATCGTCAATGGTCGAAGCGAGCAATTCACCGCCATAATATTCTTCGTCTATAACGCCAAGCTCTACACACAGCTGCTGTAACTCACACCGACCACTGCGCACGCAGGATAGGCAGTGACGTTTGTGATTCGATAGGAGCAATTGCAACGTTTTTCTGCGCGAATCTAATACGAGCGGGCTGTTGGTCAGCACTTCCATGCCGGGGCTGATGGGGTTCACACAGGAAGCCACCAGGCTTCTTGCACCTTTTACCTCAACCACACAGATGCGGCATGCACCGATTTCGTTGATGTCCTTTAAAAAGCAAAGGGTTGGAATTTCGATATGAGCCAAACGCGCTGCTTCCAAAATGGTGGAGCCAGCAGGAGCACTTACCTCTATGCCGTTAATTTTAATTGTAATGTTTTCCATTTCAATCCTCCTCCATTACAGCTTGTAGATTGCATCGAATCTACATTTTTCCATACAAGCGCCGCACTTGATACATTTCGTCATGTCGATTGTATGTGGGTTCTTCACGCTGCCTTCAATTGCGTTGACAGGGCAGGTGCGTGCACAAAGCGTACAGCCCTTACATTTGTCTGCGTCAATCTTGTAGGAAAGAAGCGCTTTACATACACCAGCGGGGCAACGTTTTTCGAGGATATGGGTTTCGTATTCTTCGCGGAAGTAGCGCAAGGTGGACAGCACAGGGTTTGGTGCCGTCTGCCCAAGGCCGCACAGCGAGTTGTTCTTGATGTAATAGCACAGCTCTTCTAGTTTATCAAGGTCTGCTAGCGTAGCCTGCCCATTGGTAATCTTGGTGAGCATTTCTAGCATACGCTTGGTGCCAACACGGCAAGGAGTGCATTTACCACAGGATTCTTCTACGGTAAACTCTAGGAAGAATTTGGCAATATCAACCATGCAATCGTCTTCGTCCATAACAATCAGACCGCCTGAGCCCATCATGGAGCCAATGGCAATCAGGTTATCATAATCGATGGGGATATCGAAATGTTCAGCAGGAATACAGCCACCTGATGGACCACCTGTTTGTGCCGCTTTGAATTTTTTGCCGTTTGGAATGCCGCCGCCGATTTCATCAATAACGGTGCGCAAGGTAGTGCCCATTGGCACTTCCACAAGGCCTGTATTATTGATTTTACCGCCAAGCGCAAACACTTTGGTACCCTTGGATTTTTCAGTACCCATCGAAGCAAACCACTCCGCACCGTTTAAGATGATTTGTGGAATATTCGCATAGGTTTCTACGTTATTTAGAACAGTAGGCTTGCCAAACAGTCCCTTTTGTGCGGGGAATGGAGGACGTGGGCGAGGTTCGCCGCGGTTGCCTTCAATAGAGGTCATCAACGCGGTTTCTTCACCACAAACAAACGCACCTGCGCCCAGACGGATGTCAAGGTCAAAATCAAAGCCAGTGTCAAAGATGTTTTTGCCAAGCAATTCCATCTCACGCGCCTGTGCAATCGCAATTTTCAAACGGTCAATCGCGATGGGATACTCTGCACGTACATAAACAAAGCCCTGCGTTGCGCCGATGGCATAGCCCGCGATAATCATTGCTTCGATTAAAGCATGTGGGTCACCCTCTAGCACCGAGCGATCCATAAATGCGCCTGGGTCACCTTCGTCCGCATTGCAGCAAACATATTTTTGGTCAGCGTCATTTTGCTTTGCTAGCTTCCATTTGATACCCGTTGGGAACCCGCCGCCGCCGCGCCCGCGTAGACCAGAATCCGTGATGGTCTGGATTACTTGCTCTGGGGACATTTCGGTAAGCACCTTACCCAATGCCTGATAACCGCCCGTACCAATATATTCTTCAATCACTTCAGGGTTAACAACACCACAGTTGCGCAGTGCAATGCGGTGTTGTTTTTTGTAGAAATCCGTATCTGCAAGGGCTTTGATGCCATTGGTTGTCACTGTTTCTTTATACAGCAAACGTTCTACGATACGGCCCTTGAGCAGATGCTCAGAAACGATTTCGGGGATATCTTCTACCTTTACCATCGAGTAAAAGCATGCGTCTGGATAGACAATCATGATGGGGCCAAGGGCGCAAAGACCGTGGCAACCCGTTTGCACGATGGAAATTTCATGCTCTAGACCGAGCTTGAACACTTCATCGGTTAAAGCGTCGATAATATCGTGGCTACCAGAAGAAGTACACCCTGTGCCACCACAAACTAATACATGTGAACGATACATTGAATTCCTCCTTATTTCAGCTCAGATGCGCTTAGGGTATAGGCATCTACAACATGTCCGCCAATCAAATGACGGGTCACCACTTCCACTGCTTTTTCAGTAGTCATGTTAATATAAGTAACCTTTTGCTTGAAGGGCGCGATTACCTCTACAATAGGCTCGTACTGGCACAGACCGATGCAGCCCGTTTGGGTGACAACGATTTTATCGCCGAGGTTTTCACTTTGTATCATGTCAGCAAGGGTGTTCAGGACAGGGCGCGCGCCACTTGCAATCCCGCAAGTTGCCATACCCACCACAACACGGATTTTGTTGTGGTCTTCAGAGCGAAGCCCCACTTGCCCTTGCATTTTTTCGCGAATTTCCTTTAGTTCTGCTAAACTTTTCACAGCATTTTCCTCCTATTGACAAAAGATGCATTAGTACAGCGCATCTCCATCGGTTTCTAATTTGTTTTCGGTTAGAAATTCTTTGATGTAATTGGAAACTTCAGGTTCTGCAAGCGATACATCCCCTAAAATTTCACGAAACTCTCTTGTATCAAGCGTAAAAGATTTTTCGTTATACTCATATCGGTATACAAAATCTATTTCAGCATGGTACACGATTAAATTATGTATCGTAGACGTCATATCCCCTAATGGCATGCGGTCAATGTGCGAAAGCACAAAGGTGGCGCGCACCGTAGTGCCAACCCCCACCGTAGAGGTGATATCAAATGTTCCCCCTGCGCTTTCCGCGGCATACTTAAAAAAAGGAACACCAAGCCCCACCTTGCGGGTAGTGCGACTCGTGAAGAACGGGTCTGTCACCTGCGAAATCTGCTGCTGCGTCATGCCACAACCATTATCCTGAATGACAATAGACAAATGGTCCTTTACCACATCCGCTGACACGGTAATTTCTACAAGCGAAGCATCTGCACGCACAGAATTTTCTGCAACGTCTAATACATTTAACGAAAGTTCTGTCATCATAATCTTATGCGTATTTGGCCAAAATGCCTGGGATATCATCTGGCATAAGGCGACCATATACATCGTCATTGACCATCAATACCGGGGCAAGCCCACACGCACCAACACAGCGGCAAGAATCGAGCGAGAATTTACCATCTGAGGTGCATTCGCCGTTGCCAATGCCCAATACTTCCTCTAATTTACTAAACAAATTACCCGAACCTTTTACATAGCATGCAGTGCCAAGACAAACAGAAACGCGATATTTGCCTTTGGGCTGTAATGCAAACTGCGAATAAAATGTTGCAACCCCATAAATTTTTTCAAGGGGAATTCCAGTTTCATCTGAAATCATTGTCTGCACTTCAACTGGAAGATATCCATAAATATCTTGCGCCTGCTGTAAAATCGGCATCAATGCCCCTTGCATGTCTTTTAATCGAGCAATCATTTCCTTTAATTGTTGCTCTTGCTCTGGGGTACCCGAAAACGCAACCCCTGGTTTTTGTGAATCCATAGTGCCTCCTTATGATTTAAAAGTAATCCCATAATGACCTTAATATACCACAAAGCACATTTAAAATCTACCCATTTTAGACATTTATTGTTCCACAATCAATAAAAAATATATTGAATTTTATCAACAAAAGTGCTATTCTAAATAATAGTAGTTCATAAAAACAACAACTTTCAAAAAAGGAGCTATTTATGACAGCAAAACAGGTACAGGATGTTCTAGGCGCACGCGTTTTGACAGGGGAAGATTTACTTGCAAGTGAAATCAAAAGCGCTTGCGGCTCTGATATGATGAGTGATGTTCTCGCCTTTTCTAAAGACCACTCGGTATTGTTGACCGGGCTTTGCAATCCACAGGTCATTCGCACCGCAGAAATGCTTGATATTGTTTGCATTATCTTTGTACGCGGCAAAAAACCCGAACCCGCCATGCTAGAAATGGCAGAAGAGCGCGGGTTAATCATTATGGAAACTGGTCACCGTATGTTCACCGCTTGTGGGCTGCTTTATCAGGCTGGTTTGCACGGTGGTAGCGTGTAACACAAGTAACGTTGCTATGATTTGCGCGCAAGCTAACCGATTACGCAAACAAGCACCAAGAAAAGAGGCTTTTTATGGAAGATGCGATTGTCCTAAAATACACAGTGTTACCAGATGATTTTACCCGCGCAGGCGAAGCAAGTAGTGATGTGAAAAGCAAGCTCAAACAGCTTGGCATTGCACCTGATAAAATCCGCAAGGTCTCCATCGCCTTATATGAGGGCGAAATTAACATGGTAATTCATGCAAAAGGTGGGGATATCACCGTCAGCATTGCCCCCGATAAAATTATCATGGAATTAAAAGACGTAGGCCCTGGCATCCCCGATATTGACCTTGCGATGCAAGCAGGGTATTCAACTGCGCGCGATGAAGTACGCAGCCTAGGCTTTGGCGCAGGGATGGGCTTACCCAATATGAAACGTTATACCGATGAAATGAAAGTAGAAACAACGCTTGGGGTGGGCACAACCATCACCATGCATGTTTTATTAACCGAAAGCTGAGGTGGTCATCCTGGATAAGTTTTATCATTCTGTGCGCTTAAAAGAAGCGTCTTGCACGGGTTGCACCAATTGCTTAAAACGCTGCCCCACACAGGCGATTCGCGTGCGCGATGGCAAGGCACAAATCAACGCCAAATTTTGCGTTGATTGCGGCGAGTGTATTCGTTTATGCCCACATCATGCCAAGTATGCAATTTCTGACCAACTAGAAGTGATGAAACAGTACCAATATAAAATCGCACTGCCCGCACCTGCCCTATATAGTCAATTTAATAATTTAGAGGATATCAATATCATTCTGCATGCCTTGCTTGAAATGGGCTTTGATGCAGTGTTTGAAGTAAGTGCTGCCGCAGAGCTTGTCTCAGAAGCAACGCGCAATTATCTTGAGGCGCACACCGATCAATACCCGCTCATCAGCACAGCTTGCCCTTCGGTAGTGCGATTAATTCGTGTGAAATTCCCAAATTTAATCCCCCATCTATTGCCGCTCAACCCGCCCGTAGAGGTTGCCGCGGAGCTTGCGCTCAAAAAAGCAATGGAAGAAACAGGGCTCGAACGAGAGCAAATCGGCATTTGTTTTCTTTCTCCCTGTCCCTCAAAGGTAAGTTACGCACGGACACCGCTCGGAATTGAAAAGAGCGAAATTGACCATGTCTTTGCCATCAAAGATATCTATTCCGCATTGCTACCACACATGAAACACGTGCAAGACGACCCAGAAGAAATTTCAAAATCTGGCAAAATCGGTATCAGTTGGGGCTGCCGTGGCGGGGAATCCAGTGGGCTCTTTAGTGAAAATTACTTAGCCGCAGATGGCATTGAAAATGTACTGCGCGTATTAGAAGATTTAGAGGATGAAAAATTCCCCAATCTGCGATTTATTGAATTAAATGCCTGCAACGGTGGCTGTGTCGGCGGTGTGCTTACCGTTGAAAACCCCTATTTATCCGAAGCAAAGTTGCAACGCTTGCGCAAATATTTGCCGGTATCGCGCAGCCGTATTGATCACGATCCCAAGATTGAGCAAATGATAAACTGGAAAGAGGAAGTCACCTTTGAACCAGTATTTAACCTTGGCAACACCATGCGTGAAAGTTTTTCGATGATGCAACAGATTGAGCAAACACTCACCCGCTTACCAGGGCTAGATTGTGGCTCTTGTGGGGCGCCAACCTGCCGCGCCTTTGCACAGGATATCATCAAAGGGGAAGCAACCGAGATGGATTGCGTGCATTTGCTGAAAGAAAAGCTACATAATTTATTACAAGAACGAGGTGACGAGGTATGACAATACAACAATTAATCGAAACCAACTTGTTCCATATCGTCTGGCAAGGCGAAGATACAAGCACCGTCATCACAAAGGTGTTTTGTTGTGATTTGCTAAGCATTGCCATGGGCAGAGCGCCCGAAGGCGGCGCATGGGTTACTGTGATGGGTAACATGAACACATTGGCGGTAGCAAGCCTAACCGAAACCGCCTGCATTATCTTAGCAGAAAATGCACAACTAGATGCGAGTGCCCTACAAAAGGCGCAGGAGCAAGGCATTACAGTGTTTCAGACAGAGCAGGCAATCTTTGAGGCGGCATTGCAAATTCACAGTGCGTTGCAAGCATAGCAAGGCGCAATCACTTGGCAATGGAGGGGGATAGAATGAATCTTTATTATGATTTACATATTCACTCTTGTTTATCCCCCTGTGGCGATGACGATATGACACCCGCCAATATCGTTGGCATGGCAGCACTCAAAGGGCTAGAGCTAATTGCAGTGACTGACCATAACTCTTGCAAAAACTGCCCCGCCGTCATGGAACTTGCCGCGGAATATGGCTTGCTTGCTATTCCTGGAATGGAGCTCACCACATCAGAAGAGGTGCATGTGCTCTGCCTATTTCCCTCTTTATCACAGGCACTTGCCTTTGATGATTATGTGCATCAGCACTTGTTCGCCATTGCCAACAAAGAGCATATCTTTGGCAAGCAACAAATCTATAACGCACAAGATATCTGCATTGACAGTGAACCACTCTTGCTGATTAACAGCACCCGCATTTCCATTGATGCATTATATCCGCTGATCACCTCGTTTGAAGGGGTGATGATTCCTGCACACATTGAAAAAAATGCAAATAGTTTGCTGTGCAATCTTGGTTTTGTCCCCCCTGACAGCAAATTTACAGTGGTAGAATTAAAAGACCCTACCCTGCTTCCCACGCTTTGTGCGCAAAACCCATATCTAACGCAGTGCAACGTTCTATGCAATTCAGATGCACATTATCTGCAAGACATCAAAGAACCAAACGAAGTCTTAACCGTCACCGAAAAAAGCATCGCAGCGGTATTACATGCCTTGCAAAACGGGACGATTTTTTAAAAGCCATTCAACAACATCGCAAACAACTAGGGAGAAGAAATTATGATCGTTAAAATTTGTATCGGCAGTGCATGCCATCTAAAAGGTTCTCGCGAAATCATTGAGCAATTACAGGACTTAGTCGATGAACACAAACTCGACAAAGTAGTTGAGTTAAACGGCGCTTTTTGCAGTGAAAATTGCGTCAACGGCGTCTGCGTCACAGTAGATGATGATTTGTTTTCTGTTTCACCACAAACCACCAAAAAGTTTTTTGAAGATGAGATTTTAAGGAGATTATAATGGGCGCAATTATCGATTTTAAAGCGACAAAATGCAAACACTGTTATAAATGTGTCCGTTACTGTGAAGTAAAAGCCATTATGATTAAAGATGGTAAAGCTGAAATTATGCCTGACCAATGTATTTTGTGTGGTCTTTGTCTGCAAATCTGCCCACAATCTGCAAAATCGTTAAACAGTGATATCAGCCTTGTCAAAGGGATGATTGCTCGTGGTGAAAAGGTGGTGGTATCGCTCGCGCCTTCTTACAAAGGGATTTTACCATTTTCACACAAAGGGCAGGTCAAAGATGCGCTACAACAACTTGGTTTTTCCGATGTGCGTGAAACCGCAGAAGGTGCCGCTCTTGTAACAAACGAATACGCGGATTTGCTTGCAACATCAACCCTTGATAACATCATCACAACCTGCTGCCCAAGTGCCAATGCCCTGATTGAAAAGCACTATCCCACGCTCGTGCCATATCTTGCACCAGTTGTTTCGCCCATGGTTGCACATGGTAGACTGATTAAAAAAGAGCTTGGCACCGATACAAAGGTTGTTTTTCTTGGACCCTGCATTGCCAAAAAGCAAGAATCCATTGACCCTCGCCACGATGATGCAATTGATGCCGTGCTGAATTTCACAGAGGTGCAAGCATGGCTTGCAAGCGAGCAAATTGAAATCAGCGCTTGCCAAGACAAACCCTTTGCACAGACAGACCCTAAGGTCAATCGCCTATACCCTGTTACCAATGGTGTCATCCATTCTATTTTAGCAACCCAAAGTGCCCCTGACCATTATCGCAAGTTCTATGTACATGGCGAACGCAACTGCATCGATTTATGCGAAAGCATGCTACGCGGTGAGGTCAGTGGCTGTTTTATCGAAATGAACATCTGCCAAGGTGGCTGTGTTTCTGGTCCGGCGCTTGATGCAAGTGCCACCTCTCGCTTCAAGGTCAAGCTAGACCTAGAAGATAGCATCCCAAAAGAAGGGGTCAGCGCTGCACAAATCGATAAGATGAAAACCGGTGTTGCAATGCAAAAAGTCTTTACCAATCGCGCAAAGGACAGCAGCATGCCAACAGAAAACCAAATCCGCGATATTTTGTGCAAAACAAATAAATTCACCCCAGAGGATGAGCTAAACTGTGGCGCCTGTGGATATGCAACCTGCCGCGAAAAAGCAATTGCAGTGTTCCAAGACAAAGCCGAGCTCAACATGTGTATCCCTTTCATGACCCAGAAGGCCGAATCCCTTGCAAACCTTGTCATGGAAACCTCGCCCAATGTGGTAATGATTGTAGATGACACCCTCAAAATTTTAGAATACTCTGCCGTGGGTGAAAAATACTTTGGCAAAACCCGCACAGAAGCCTTACAGATGTATCTGTACGAACTGATTGACCCGACCGATTTTGAATGGGTACTAAAGACACACCAAAGCATTCGGGGCAAAAAAATAAGTTTTGCAGAGTATCACACCGATATGCTGCAAAACATTATGTACATCGAAAAAGAAAACGTTGTGCTATCTATCTTTATTGACATCACCAAAGAAGAGGAAATTGCGCGCTTAGACTTTGAAAAGAAGCTAGAAACAATTGAACTCGCGCAAGAAGTCATCCGCAAACAGATGATGGTTGCACAGGAAATTGCCGGGCTGCTTGGCGAAACCACCGCGGAAACAAAAACCACCCTCACCAGCTTATGCCGCTCGCTACTAGACGAGGGGAACAAAGACGGAGGACGATAAATGGCTTTTACCGTAGATGTTGCCTATAAAAGTTTACACAAGCATACCGAAATCTTATGTGGCGACAAAGTAGAAATTGTACAGACCAAAGATTCTGATATTTTAATTTTGGCAGACGGCATGGGCAGTGGCGTAAAAGCAAATATTTTAGCCACCCTCACCAGTAAAATTTTAGGGAACATGTTCTCGAACGGTGCCACCCTAGACGAATGCGTAGAAACCATTGTGCAAACATTGCCCATTTGCCAAGTGCGCAATGTCGCGTATGCCACCTTTAGTATTTTGCAAGTATTTCACAATGGCGAAGCGAATTTAATCGAATTTGATAATCCCAGTTGCATTTTCATTCGTGACGGCAAGTTAATCCCCATCCCTCAAAACATTCGAGTGATTGAGGACAAAAAAATTAACGAATATCATTTTACGGTGCAAAAAGGCGATGCGTTAATTTTAATGAGCGATGGCACCATTCATGCCGGGGTTGGGCAATTGCTAAATTTCGGTTGGGTATGGGACGATGTTGCCAATTATGCAGTGCGTCAATATCCACAGACCAGTACCGCAATGCGCCTTGCTTCCAGTATTTGCCAAGCGTGTGATGAGCTATATGGCTTCCGCCCTGGTGATGATACCACGGTTGCCTGCATGCGCATGAAACAAGCAGAACCCATCCATCTGATGACCGGACCTGCACAAGATGCAAGCCAAGACGAAGCCATGGTGCGCGATT
>JAWXUQ010000001.1:0-121531 GCA_044426225.1 Faecalibacterium sp.
AAGTCTTGGTCAGGTGGTCAAGCACTTCGTATAAGCCAAGGATATACCGATGCGCCACCTCACCCTGCTGTGCGGCGGGTAGATACTGGCTAAAGGCATCGCTCATGACGCGGTTCATATCCCATTTGACATAGCTAAGGTTGGCACTGGCAAAAATGGCAGAAAGGGTCTCTTTTAGATACGTGCGTACCGCGGGGTTTGTCAGGTCTAAAATCCGTTGGTTGCGTCCCTCGCTGTGGGGGCGGCTTGGGTGGCAGAGCACCCAGTCAGGGTGGGCGCGGTACAAATCAGAGTTGACGTTCACCATTTCAGGCTCAACCCAGACACCGAACTGCATATCCAGTGCGTTGATTTTTTCGGCAAGCCCTTTTAATCCACGGGGCAGCTTTTTGGTGTTGACGTACCAATCGCCAAGGGATTGCTTGTCATCACTGCGGGTGCCAAACCAGCCATCATCAAGCACGAATAGTTCCACACCGCAGGCCTTGCCCGCCCGTGCCAGTTTCAGCAGCTTTGCCTCGTTGAAATCCATATAGCAGGCTTCCCAGCTGTTCAGCAGCACAGGGCGCGGGGCATGTTGCCACTTACCGCGCACAACATGCTCACGCACAAAGGCATGCATGTTCTGGCTCAGGGCATCATAGCCGCCATCGGTATAACTCAGCACCGCTTCGGGTGCGGAAAATTCCTCGCCTGGGCTTAGGGTAAAGGCAAAGCCCTCAGGTGAAATGCCAGTTTGTAGGCGCAGCTTGCCATAAGCACCAATGGCGGCGATGGTGCGGTGGTTGCCTGAATAAATCAAGTTGCTGCCATATACTTCGCCCGCGGTTTCGGTGGTGCCGGGGCGGCTTAGCATGGTAAAGGGGTTGGTGTGGTTGCTGCTTGCGCCGCCACGGCTTTCGCACAGGGCGGTGCCACCATTCAGGCGGGTGTCACAGCGGTGCATTTCGTCACTCCAACCGCCATGGAAGGTGCTAAAGATAAAATCAGTATCGTTGAAATCTAGTTGGCTGCTGCCAAAACGGTGCAGCACCACCGGCTCTGCTGTGTTATTGTGCAACACGGCGGTGCGGGTGATGATATCGTTTTCCACAAACACACTGTAATAGAGCGTCAGCGTGAGGGCGGGGTTGTGCTGCTCAGCAAGGCTTATTGCTAGGGTGGCATCTGCGCCATAGGCACTGGGCAGGGCGTCAAGGCTTGGCTTATCGCAACGCACTGCCCCCACAAAATGGAAGTCTAAGGTATTGCTGCCATCGGCAAAATGCACATCAAGCAAGGGCTCTCCAATGTCACCTTTCCCAAGTGTGCCCACCTCAGTGCGCATTTGCTCAAGGCATACAGCGGCAAATTCTGGCGCATATTGCACCGAGCACCCTGGTGAAAATGCGGGCTTTGCTGCAAGTGCTGCTTCGGTGTGTTTAGAGCAAGCCACCGCCGCACCATAGTGCAGGTGTTCTAGCTGCCCGCTTGGCATCACACGGAACAGATAGCTTGTCCGCGCGGTATGCAGCGCATACAGGGTGCCGATTTGTTCAATGATTGCTTTGTGTTTCATGAGAGTTCCCTTTCTATGCTTCGCTCGGGTGGTGCAGGCTTTACGTGTGGAGATTGCATTCGTCCTTATGGTGTGGGTGTGCCATCCGTACTTGCGGGCGGCTATCAAATAGAATGGTTTGCTTCACCGCGCACTTCGGCACTTAGTTGCAGTGTCACAGGTGCAGTGCCTGCCATGGTGCAGGTTAGGGTAATTTCACCCGCCTGCCCAGTGGTGGCAATATAGGTGCCGCCAAGTCCGCCGCGCAGTGGAATGGCAGCGGGGCCAATCAAGGTTGCGGGGCCTGCTAGGCTTAGGCTCACAATCTCGTTGCAATAGGGCAGGGTGTTGCCGTTTTGGTCAACGGCGCGCAGCTGTACCGAGGCACAATCCCACGTTGGGCCATCCACAAGCTGTGGGTTGCGCACAATCGCCTCAAGGTGGATGGTTTCAACTGGCTCTTTGGTCACACTGGCGACAACCTTGCCATCGGCAATGGCATCAAAGCGGTATTTCACCGAAAGCTCGCCCCAGTTGCCAATGTATTTGCCGTGTAGGCGGGTGGCATCCGCCATGGTTAGCTTATGCTGCACCATCGCCTTGGCAAATTTCAGCTTTAGGGTGGGGGGCAGCTCCATCCCATATACGCAGAAGGCATTCAGGCAGTCTTTGATGTCCTTGGCAGCCGCAGGGGCAAAACCCTCTTCGGTGACAAGCTGATTGCCAATCAAATCATCAATCAAAACAGGGGGGTGGGTAAGGTGCTTATACCCGCCCTTGGGGTTTGCTGCGAAGGTGGCAATAAAGGTATCGTTTTTATATAATGCGATATACTCGGCATTGGTAAATGCCCAAAGCTGCCCAGGGATACAGGCATCATGGTCGCCAAAGCACATGCTATGTGAAATTTCAAGCACCGCGCCCGCGCTGATTGGCTTCTGGCTTGCATATACCGCAGCGGCAAGTTTTGCATTGCGGAACATATCGAGCACCCCGTGGTAGCAAATGCGGTCACCCGCGCCAAAATCTTTGTGGGTGTTATAATCAAACATGCACCACCCAAAGGAACCCGCGATGGCGCTTTGCGCGGCAATATCCTCTAGTACCTTGGCATGGCGCAGTGCATGGGCAAGGCGGCGCGCTTCAGGGTCACTTGGCTTTGTGGGGAACATGTGTCCGTTGTATTCCGTCACAAGATACCCCTTATGCAGTGCAGAGGTTACTGCGCGTTTGGGCAGGCAGCCTTCGTTGCTGCCGCTGTGCACAAAATCGTTATAGGTGTATACATCCTCAAAGCAATGGCTGTCTTTGATGCAGCGCACCCCGCCTGTTGGGCGGGTAGGGTCAAGGCGGTGGATGACTTCATTCGTCTTGCGATAAAAGCTATCGTCATCGGCACTCTCATTAATGCGTGCCCCCCACAGGAAAATGCTTGGGTGGTTGCGGTTTTGCAGCACCATCTCGCGGCAGTTTTCAATTGCGATGTGCTTCCAGTCCGCCTCACCAATATGCTGCCATCCTGGCATTTCAGTAAAGACCAATAGCCCAAGGGTGTCGCAGGCATTCAAGAATGCTTGGCTTTGGGGGTAATGACTGGTGCGTACGGCATTGCAGCCAAGTTCAAACTTTAATTGCCCCGCGTCAAGCCATTGCTGGCTGTCGGGCATGGCATATCCTTGGTAAGGGTAGCTTTGGTGGCGGTTCAGCCCGCGGATTTTGATTTTTTGACCGTTCAGATACAGCCCGTCCGCCTTAAAATCAATGGTGCGGAAGCCGAAACGCAGGGTGGTTTCGTCCAATAAATAATCGGGCAGGTTGGTGGCACTTGAGCCTTGGCGCACCAGTTTTAGGGTTAGGGTATACAGCGCAGGGTGCTCAGGGCACCAAGGGGTGACGTCATGCAGGGCGCTTTTCAGTGGCAGAGCGGCATCCCCCGTAAAGACGGAACTTTGCCCATTTGGGGCAGTGATGGTGGCATGCAACGCGCAGCCAAGCGCATCCCCCGCAAGGGTGGGATAAATGCGGAAGCTGCCATCTGCCTCTGCTGTCACAAAGATATCGCGCAGATAGGTGCTTTCCTTTACTTCAAGGGTGATGGGGCGATACATCCCGCCAAAGGTCATATAATCCATCGCATGTCCAAAGGGTGGCTGCGCAAGGGTTTCGTTGCTGTCACACTTTACCACAATCACATTTTGTGCGTCATAATGCAGGTTGCCGCTTAACGGCGCGCGAAAGCCGGTGTAGCCGCAGCGATGATGCGCAATTTCTTCGCCATTGCAATAGACGGTGGCATCGTGTGCCACACCATCAAACTGCAAAAATACCTGCTTGCCCTGCCATGCAGCGGGCGCAAAAAATACCTTGCGGTAGCCCGCAATCATCTGATAGTCTTTTTCGTTGCAGTAGTTGTACGTTAGCTCCTTCACGGTGTGGGGAATGCGCACCTGTTCTAGTGCGTCGCCCATAAAATCAAGTGCAGAAAGGGCGGGGGTGAAAGCAGGGGTAAACTGCCAATCATCGTTCCAGTGAATACGTTCCATCGTTGCCTCCAGTTCTCTTGCTCAAAAGGGGGAATTGTTCTTATTACTTATACTGTACCACGAATATATGAATAAAGTTTTTTCTTTTAGCGGATATAGTTATAAATTGGGCGGGGGGTTACGGCGGGGTGGTCATGCCCGGCTGCTTTGCCTGCCGCAATGCAGTGCAGTGTCCATGCCATATTGCGCCCAAGCTGGCGCATGATTTCCATGCCTTCTAGGTCTTGTACCACTTCATCGGGTGTGTGCCCATGCACCATTGGCCAATACGAGGCACTCACAAGGGGCATTTGGTTAATCATGGGGTATTTTACCAGTTGGTCAAGGGTGGCGGTGGTGCCGGCACGGCGGGCGCTGCAACAGATGGCAGCGGGTTTAAAGCGTAGTGCGTCAGAGGCAGAGTAGAATAGGCGGTCTAAAAAGCTCTTCATGTTGCCGCTCATCCCCGCATAGTGCACGGGCGAGCCAAAGATAACGGCATCCGCTTCGCGTACCTTGGCGGCGCAGGTGTTTACGGTATCATCAAAGATACAAGCGCCTGCGGCTTTGCAAGCACCGCACCCACGGCATCCACCAATGGGGGCAGCGCCGATGTGAAAGATTTCAGTCTCTAGCCCGGCGGCAATCAGCTCTGCGGCAATGGTATCTAGGGCGGTGTAGGTGCAACCGTTTGCTTTTGGGCTGCCGTTGATGAGTAGCACTTTCATGGTCATTCTCCTTTAAAGTTGGTTGGCGGGTTTGTGAGCGATGTGATTGGTGATGCTATCTGCGATGGTGCGAATGATATGCTTTGTGGCATTGCAAGGTTACGCAGGGCGCAACAAGTGCAAAATGGTTACTTTTATTATATTCCAACAGGCGGGGCGGGTGTCAAGTAATTTGATAAAAAAACTCGCGTTAACCGCAGAATTTATGGCAAAGGACGGAGAACTATGGTATAATAAAAGAAATATACCATTTTATATGATTCGCTTTATTCGGTGAAACGCTGTGCTGTATGTTAGCATAGTGCAGCGTCTAATTGCGGTTAAATAAAATGTATTTTGCGCGCAGCTGCCGTGTATGCCAAGCGTGCAACCAAGATGAACGGTAACCACCCATATAAAGGAGACCCCATGAACCAAGCATTATCCAACCTACACCCTAGCGCATACCCCCTCATTCACATGGAATACACCGACCAACTAACGGCAAAATCCGCCAAAATGACCCGTCTGTTCGGTCAGTTCGGCAAGGAATGTGATACCATCTATGGCATGAAAAAGCCCTTTGCCTATAAAAACAAACTAACCGCTAGCTTTGGGCGGGGCAAAACAGGCAAACTTGTCACAGGGGATTATAGCGCGCTCAAGGGCAAGGTGTTCGCAGTAGAGAGCTATCCCATGCACGATGCTATTTTAGATAAAGCATTGGTCGCGGTGCGTGCGGCAGCCAATTTTTGCAAGTATGAGCCATACAATGCGGAAAGTGGCAGAGGCATGGTGCGTGCGGTGGTGCTGCGCCGTGGGGTGCAAAGCGGGCAGGTGATGGTGATTTTGGTCACGGGCAAAGCGATTTTACCCGGGGCGAAAAATTTCGTTAGCAAACTGCGCACTCTTTGTAAAAACCAAAACATTGAGGTTTCGACCGTGGTGCAAAACGTCAACGAATGGCAGACTAATTTAATTTTGGGTGAGCGTGAAAAGGTGCTCTTTGGGAAAGGCTTTATCGTAGAGCCATTTTGTGGTAAAACCTATGCCATTAGCCCCGGCGGGTATTTCCCTGATAACGCTGCCCAGACCGAAACGCTCTATAAAATTGCCTTGAAACAGGCGGCGCTTTCGGGCGCGGAAACGGTGTTCAACCTATACTGTGGCATGGGCGCACTTGCGCTGACAAGCTCTATGTATGCGGCGCGTATCTTGGCGGTGGATAGCAACGAAGCCTCTGTGCAAGATGGCATTGGCAATGCCCATCACAATGGCGTGGGGAATATTCGTTTTTATGCGGAAAACCCAATCGATTGGCTAGAAGGGCAGCGAGCGGACGGTGCAAAGCCCGATGTTATATTGCTAGAGCCACCCCGCGCGCAGCTTGATACCGCAATGCTAAGTGCAATTCTTGACCTTGCGCCAAATCGCATTGTTTACATTGCGCATAGCCCAGAAGAGCAGGTGAAAGACATTGCCGCCATGGTCAAAAAAGGCTATCGTGTGGCAAGTGTCACCCCAGTGGATTTAGCACCCTATACCAATTATATTTCGGGCGTTATCGCCCTAGAGCGTACCAAATAAGAGGGCAAAGCCATGACCTTTGAAGAGCGTATTTATCAGCAAGAATTTAAGCTAAACGATACCGATGATAGCGTGATTGCATATATCCGTGACAATCGGAGTGATTTGCAAAATTTATCCATCCAAAACATTGCGAAGGAATTGTATGTCGCGCCCAATGCCATCATGCGAGTGGCAAAAAAATTGGGATACAGCGGCTTTTCTGAGCTTAAATTTTCGTTACAGCAAGAGGATAACCCTGCCGATTTGCAAACAGTAGAAAAGCGGGTGCTTGATAAAATCCCGCAGAATATCGTCAAAACACTGGACGTGATGGATGAGGCGGAGATGGCGCAACTGGTCAATACCATGCTCAGCGCACCCAAAATTGTCTTTGCAGGGGTGGGGGAATCGGTTTATTTTTGCGAGTTGTTTGGCAAATATCTGCGCTGCCTTGACCGCAAGGTAGAGTATTACATGCATATCCATGATATGGAATATGCTGTCACGCACTGTCAAGCAGGGGATTTGCTGCTGATCATCAGCGCTTCGGGAAATACAGAGCGGTTGGTTGCCCTTGCAAAAAACGCAAAGTTGGCGGGGCTAAACACCGCTTGCATCACCCACTATGGCAAAAATAAGCTGAGTGAAATGTGTGATGCACAGCTCTGCTTTTGGGGCGAAAAGCGGATTGCGGGTGGTTATAACGTGACCGACCGCAGTGGGCTGATGATGCTCATTCGCCTTGTCAGCGAAGCGTATTGGAAGAAACTTTGTGTATAAATACACCAAAGCAGATTTGCTTGTGAATATATTTCAAAAAAACAATGTTGCGTGCATTCCTTGGTATACTGGTTGTGTAAGCTGCTCATAATAAAACGAGCACTGCCATTTGTTGGCAGAAAACACACACCAACCAAGAATAGGAGAATGCTAGATGCAAGAAACCATGCAACCACACAACCAAGCCGCTTTTTGGAGCAACCGTTCTACTGTTGCGCAGGCACGTGCAGAGCTAATAAAGCAAACCCAATATGCTATGATGAGCCACCAAGACAGTGGCATGTGGGCGGTTTGCGAAGGAGTGCTTGAAAAAGCAGACCAAAACACCGCACACGCAGCGGTGCTAGAGGGTGATATCCCTGCGGGTGAAGTGCTCAATAAATACATTGCGCATCTAGAGGATTTGCTAGAAAAAACCGACCAGTAAACCGCAAAGGCAGATATCCCATGCAGGGGATTGCTGCCATTGATTTGTTGAAAGGGTCGCTGATTGTGGCTGAAATTCGTGATTGCGTGCGCTGCGGATGGTGAAAATCGGCAGGCACTGTCATAATATAAATCAATTTTACATCCCACCCGATTGTGCATTTGTGCGCAGGGGTGGGATGTTTTTGTGGTGCAAAGAATGTGTGGTGGGTTCCATGGTTCATTTCTTTGGTGATTATGCTGTAAGATTTCTGCAAAAATTATGCAAGAAACAGGAATGAATGGTGTATAAGTACACAAAATAATAAGAGCTGTGTATTTATAACACAAAACAGGTCTTGGTGAAAAAAGATGGTATAATTTGGGTAAAGAAACGCGAAGAAACACAAAGAGTGGCAAACTTGTTTTGTGTCGGCTCGTGCGCAAGAGCATCGCGTGGTAATACAAAAAGGAACAAAAGGAATTGCAGATAAGGAGAACCTGTTATGAACCTTTCTAATTTAACGAGTCCTGCATTGATTACACTCGGCAGCGATTTGACCAAAAAGGCAGATGTCATTGCGGCACTTGTCCATTCATTATATGAGGCGGGCAAAATCACTTCAGAGGAAGAATTCCTCAAGGTGGTGTATGAACGCGAGGCGCTGTCAGAAACAGGGATGGAGTCAGGGCTTGCCATCCCACACGGCAAAGCAACCTGCGTCAAAGAGGCAGCCTTTGCCGTCATGTCCACCAAGGGAATTGTTGGTGATTGGGAAAGTCTAGACCCAAGCAACGAGGTGCAATATATCTTCTTGCTTGCAATCCCCGCAGCAGAGGGTGGCAGCACTCATCTAGAGCTCCTTGCGGAACTGATGCAGCGCATGAGTGACGAAGAATATAAGCTGCGCCTTTTTGCAAGCCGCTCAGTGGAGGCATTTGTCGCAAACCTTGACCAAACGGTGCTTGCACAGGTAGAACAGGTGGATTACACTAAAACGATCGTGGCCGTCACCGCTTGCCCTGCTGGCATCGCCCATACCTACATGGCAGCAGAAGCGCTTGTGAAAGCGGGCAACGCAATGGGTGTGCGCGTGATGGTCGAAAAACAGGGTGCAAATGGCATCGAAGGGCGCCACACCACAGAGGATTTGCAAAACGCAGATGCCGCAATTTTCGCGGTGGGTGTCGCGGTGAAAGAGCAAGAGCGCTTTGCCCATCTGCCTACCATTAAGGTGCCCGTCGCTGCCCCGATTAAGGATGGCACAGGGGTGATTACCAAGGCACTAGAAAAAGCCAAAGCGCAGCCCAAAGGCGAATACAAAGCGGGCGCAGTGGCACAGCATGAGGATGGCGACTCCGTATGGACGACCATCAAAGACTCCGTCATGACTGGTATTTCCTATATGATTCCGCTGATTATCGCGGGTGGTATGATTGGTGCCTTTGCGGTTTTGGCAAACAATGCCTTTGGTTTGCAAGACCTTTATGCTGACCCAACCTCTGGTCTTGGGATGATTCGCGCCCTTGGCAGTGGCTTGCTTGGCACCCTGCTCATTCCTGTGCTTGCTGCTTATATGGCATACTCCATTGGCGATAAAACCGCCCTTGCTCCTGGTTTTGCGGCGGGTTATGCTGCCAATTTAATTGGCGGTGGCTTCCTTGCCGGTATGGCGGGCGGCTTAATTGCAGGTTTCCTTGTCCGTTACCTCAAAGAAAAAATCCCCGCTAAGGGCACCATGGCAGGGTTCATCAGCTTCTGGGTGTACCCCGTGCTCAGCACTACCATCGTTGCATTGCTGATGTTCTTTGTCATTGGCACCCCTATTGCTTGGCTAAACACTAGCCTTGTCACTTTCTTGCAGTCGCTTGGCGGTGTGAATGCTGCACTGCTTGGCGCGGTGATTGGCATCATGGTATCGTTTGACCTTGGCGGCCCTGTCAATAAGGCGGCTTATACCTTCTGTGCGGGCGCGATTGCTGAGGGGTTGATTATCCCGTATGCAGTTTTTGCCTCGGTTAAGATGGTTTCGGGCTTTGCGGTTTCATTGGCAACCTTGTCGAACCCCGCCCTGTATGAGGCAGAGGAGCGCGAAGCAGGTAAATCCACATGGATATTAGCCCTCGCGGGCATCACCGAAGGTGCCATTCCCTTTATGATGCGTGACCCCTTACGCGTGATGGTTTCTCTTTGTGTGGGTTCTGCCATCACTGGCGCGATTGTCGCAGGGATGGGCATTGGTTTAGATGTGCCTGGCGCAGGTATCTTCTCCCTCTTTATGCTGCAAGGCAGTAACGCATTTGTCAGCGCAGGCATCTGGCTTGGCGCGGCAGTGCTTGGCGGTGTGATTTCGGGCATACTACTCATTGTGACCCGCAAACATAAAAATAGCAAGAAATAAGTCGCCGCGTCAAATATCAATATTGCCCCATGGAGATTTGATAGCAGTCAATCGTCTGATATCAAACATGCGGCGCACTTCACTTCTTCACTTTTCACTATTACTTTTTACTTTATTTTAAGGAGGGCAACCCCGTGGCAAAACATGTACACGTCGTACCCCACATGCATTGGGATAGAGAGTGGTATTTCACCACCGAAGAATCGCGTATTCTCCTTGTGAATAACATGGAAGAAATCATGCAGATGTTAGAAACAAATCCAGAGTACCCCCACTATGTGCTAGATGGGCAGACCGCCGTGCTGGAAGATTACTTTGATGTAAAACCAGAGAATTTTAACCGTGTCAAAGCATTGGTGCAGGCGGGTAAATTAATCATCGGCCCATGGTATACCCAAACGGATGAAATGGTGGTGGGGGGCGAATCGATTTTGCGCAACCTGTTGTATGGTATGCAGGATTGCAAAGCCCTTGGCAGCGCCATGAAAATCGGTTATCTGCCCGATTCCTTTGGACAGAGCGAACGGCTGCCCCAGATTTTAAACGGCTTTGAGATTGACCGCTGCATTTTCTGGCGCGGCACCTCTGAACGGCACGGCACTGATAAGCACAATTTTTATTGGCAGGGCGAAACAGGGCAGGGCAAGGTGCTTGTGCATTTAATGCCCCTTGGCTATGCCATCGGTAAATATCTACCAGAGGAAAAAGAAGCGCTTGCCAAACGGATGAGCAAATACATGCCTGTGCTAGAAAAAGGCGCAGTCAATGAGGCAATTTTGCTGCCCAATGGACATGACCAAATGCCCATCCAGAACAATATTTTTGAGGTAATGGCGCAGCTGAAAAACATCTACCCAGAGCAGGAATTTTTCCTCAGCCGCTATGAGCATTTGTTTGAAGAAATCGAAGCAGATACCACCCTTAACCTTGCGACACTAAAAGGGGAACTGCTAGACGGCAAATATATGCGAGTGCACCGTAGCATTTTCTCTTCCCGTGCGGATTTAAAGAGCAGTAACACCCGCATTGAAAACAAAATTACCAATACCCTAGAGCCACTTGCCGCCATCGCATACAGCCTTGGCGCAGAATATCCAGAGGGGCTACTCGAAGCCATCTGGAAAGAGCTGATGAAAAACCACGCGCATGATTCCATCGGCTGTTGTTGCAGCGATAAGGTGCATCGGGCAATCGAAAACCGTTTCTTCCTTGCAGAGGATAAAACGGATGAGCTCATTCGCTTTACCCAACGCAAAATCACCGATGCGATCCCCTGCGACAAAGCGCTTGATAAACTGGTCGCGTTCAACTGCCTGCCCACACCCCGCACAGGGATTGTGGAGGGTGAGCTGATTACTAAGATGAAAAACTTCACCCTAACGGATGCGGAAGGGCATGTCATTCCCTTTGATGTGCAGCATGCCGAAGAGGTGGACGCAGGCTTAATCGACCGCCAAATTGTGCACTATGGCGATTATGACCCCTTTGTGAAATATCAGATTTCTTTTTATGATACCATCCCTGCTATGGGCTATAAAGCATATCTAATCCAAAATGCTGAGGGGCAGCTTGTGCCCGTTGCCGCGGCGATGAGCGAATGTGCTGAAAATGAATACTATCACATCACAGTGGCAGAAAATGGCAGCCTTACCATTTTGGATAAGCAAAGCGGGCAAACCTATCAGGACGTCTTATTGCTAGAAGATGGCAGTGACGATGGCGATGGCTATGACTTCTCGCCACTCGAACACGATTTTATCGTGACTTCACAGGCGGTGCAGGCGCAGCACAGCATTGCCCGCCATGCCAACAAGAGCACCATTCGCATTGCCTACACCTTGCCAGTGCCCAAAGATTTAGAAAGCCGCAAGCAGCAGCTTTGCGATGCAAGCGTTGGCGTGCAGTTGACCCTCACCCTTACCGCGGGCAGCCCAACTTTGGCGCTCGAAGCCGAAATTGACAATGGCGCGAAAGACCACCGTGTGCGCTTGCTCATTCCGCAAAACATCGGCGCAACGTGCTCTGTTGCGGACAATCAGTTTGGCGAAATTCGCCGCCCTGTGCGGGATGCCGCCATGGATGTCTGGCAGAGCGAAGGTTGGGACGAGCGCCCTGACAGCATCTACCCCATGCTTTCCTATGTGGCAAGCGATGCAACAGAAGGGCTTGCTGTGCTGAGCAATTCAGTGCGTGAATATGAAATCATTGGCGAAGCGTATGATACCCTTGCTATTACCCTATTCCGTAGTGTTGGCTTTTTGGGCAAGGAAGAACTCTTCCGCCGTCCCGGTCGCCCCTCTGGCATTAAGATGCCCACCCCAGACTCGCAACTGCTTGGTAGGCAGAAATTCTCGCTTGCACTCACCCGTAATGCACCCAATTTGGCGGCGGTGGCAAAGCGGTATCTCTCGCCCATCACCACCTATAATAAGATGCCTTATAATGCGATGAAGCTAAACCCACCCGATTTCACCGCACCCTATGCGCACAGTCTGCTTGCAGTCGAAAGCGCGGATTTCATTTTCAGTGCCATGAAAAAGGCACAAGGGCAGGGGGGGTATGTCTTACGCGGCTATCAGGTGGCGCAAGAAAGCCTTGAAACCCAGATTATTCCTACCGCAGGCAAAGCTGTCTGCGCTGAAGTAAAGATGAACGAGCAGCTTGCTGCCCCCATTGCACCCGAAGCACAAGGGCGAATTACCCTGCCCAAATGCACTGCAAAAAGCTATTATATTACCAAATAAAACGAGTGAATACCCCAGATGGCAAAGCCGTGTTTCGGTAAATCATATCAATGATTTCATGTTTTGCCTGAAAAAATAAAGCATGTTTTTCAAACAGAAATAAAAACGCAATGATAGAAAAAGGAGAATTTCCCATGGTAACCAAAATGACAATGATGAACAACCCCACTGGTCTGCATGCCCGTCCTGCTGCACAGCTCATCAGCTTTGTAAAGCAGTTCGATTGCAAAGTTCTGATTAAAAATGGTGATAAAACCGCAAACGCAAGCAGCATTATCAATCTGCTGACCCTTGGCGCAGTGGAAGGCACTTCGCTAGAAGTTATCTGTGATGGCGCAGACGAAGCAAAGGCAGCGGAAGAAGTTGCCACTTATATTGCAAACATCAAAGACTAAGCATAGCCAAAGATATCACTGTAAAATAAAAAACAAAAGGGGTGCCCATGTGGCGCCTCTTTTTGGTTGGATCGTAAACTCCAGTGCGATTGCGGTGAGAGAAAAGCAGAAGATAGCGCTGTGATAACGAGCAAAAAAGCAGCAAAATAGCGCCACTGCGACTGGACAAAAATCTGCTCAATATGGTATGATATAGGGTACAATATCACACTAAAATTTAGTCATTTTTTATCTTTTCCACCGCCTTGGTGCAAGGCAGAACAGGAGTTTTCGTATGCAGAATTATTCAGGTGAAATCGGGTTACAATATCATATCCAAACCCGCCCAGGGCAGGTTGGCAAATATGTCATTTTACCGGGTGACCCCAAACGCTGTGAAAAAATTGCCGCGCATTTTGACAGCCCTGTGCTGATTGCAGATAGCCGCGAATACGTCACCTATACAGGTACCCTTGATGGTGTGCCCGTCAGCGTGACCTCTACTGGGATTGGTGGCCCTTCTGCATCCATCGCGATGGAAGAACTGGTTAAATGTGGCGCAGATACTTTTATAAGAGTGGGCACTTGTGGTGGCATTGATTTGTCCGTCTGTGGGGGCGATATTGTGGTGGCGACTGGCGCAATCCGTATGGAAGGCACCAGCAAAGAATATGCGCCCATTGAATTCCCCGCCGTGGCAGATTTAGCCGTAACCAATGCACTGGTGCAGGCAGCAAAAAAACTCGGCTATCGCAGCCATGCGGGTGTGGTGCAGTGCAAGGATGCCTTTTATGGGCAGCACGACCCCGAAATTATGCCCGTCAGCTATGAGCTGACGCAAAAATGGGAGGCATGGAAGCGCCTTGGTTGCAAAGCCTCTGAGATGGAATCCGCCGCCCTGTTTATCGTGGCAAGCCATTTAGGGGTGCGCTGTGGCTCCACCTTTTTGGCGGTGGGCAACCAAGAGCGCGCCGCCCTTGGGATGGAAAACATCCTTTCGCATGATACGCAGGGTGCTATCACCGTTGCAATTGAAGCACTGCGCAGCTTAATTGCGCAGGATGCAGCGGAACAGGGGTAACACGGTCAGTAATTGCGAAGGGTTCGCTGTGTTAAAATATGCCGCGAGATTGCGCGGCAAGTGAATGTGTTCGCGCAGTAGCCGCCTCCGTGTGGCGCGCGCCAAATCAAAGGATTTTATTTTCAAACGTTAAGGAGCAATATGAAACAATATAAACGCATTTTTACCATTGTACTGGATTCCGTTGGGGTGGGTGCTCTGCCAGATTCCGCCCAATATGGCGATATCGGGGTGGATACCCTTGGGCATATCGCCGCCCAGATACCGAATTTGCAAATTCCAAACTTGCAAAAACTTGGCATGGCAAACCTGCACCCCTTGCAGGGCATTGCCCCTGTGGCGCAGCCCCTTGCCAGTTATGCTAAGTTACACGAAAAGAGCATTGGCAAAGACACCATGACAGGGCACTGGGAGATGATGGGGTTAGAGATTACCTCTCCCTTCCAGACCTTTACGGATACTGGGTTTCCCCCAGAACTCATTGACGCACTAGAGGCATATACAGGGCGCGAAATCGTGGGCAACAAAAGCGCAAGCGGCACTGAGATTTTAGAAGAACTAGGTGAAGCAGAGGTAAACGAAGGCAAGCTGATTGTCTATACCTCGGCGGATTCTGTGCTGCAAATCTGCGGCAATGAGGACTATATGCCAATTGAAACCCTCTATGATATCTGTGCCAAAGCGCGTGAATTGACCATGAAAGAGGAATGGAAGGTCGGTCGCGTGATTGCTCGCCCCTATCGTGGCAGCAAGCAAGGCGAATTTAAACGCACTGCCAACCGCCACGATTATGCCCTCAAACCATACGGCAAAACTGCCCTTGACGCACTGCACGCTGCCGGGGTTGCGGTAATTGGTGTGGGCAAGATTGGCGATATCTTTGATGGCGAAGGGATTGGCGAAAGCAACCACTCGCAATCGTCTGTGCACGGAATGCAGCAAACCATCGAGATTGCTGCGCGTGATTTTACCGGGCTGTGCTTTGTGAATTTGGTGGATTTTGACGCACTCTGGGGGCACCGCCGCGATGTGGCAGGCTATGCCGCCGAGCTTGAAAAATTCGACCAAAAGCTAGGGGAGCTGTTGCCACTATTAACGGAAGATGATTTGCTGATTTTGACGGCTGACCACGGCAATGACCCTACCTATACGGGCACTGACCATACGCGTGAGCAGGTGCCGTTCCTTGCCTATTCCCCCCGTATGCAGGGCGGCAAGGATTTGGGACGCTACGAAACCTTTGCTGTCATTGGCGCAACCATTGCTGCAAACTTTGGTGTTGCCATGCCAGAGGGTACCATCGGGCATTCTATTTTAGACGTGTTATAATTTGTTTGTGGGGCTGTTGCAGATAGCCACACAAACAAAAAGTTGCACTACAAAATCAGACCAGTAAGGAGCGTGCTTATGCCTTTTGGTACGTTAGGTAGGCTCAAAAACGTTGAACTCTGTGCGAATTTTTTAGACGGTGAGATGTGCGGCAGCGCCATTTTGCTTTGTCTGCCTTACGAGCGCTTACCAGTGAAAGGAGAAACACCATGACACACCCAGAGATTTTAAGCAAAGTTGACCACACCCTGCTCAAACAAACCGCCATCTGGGCGCAAATCCAATCAATTTGTGAGGATGGTATGCGTTATCACACCGCCTCTGTTTGCATTCCGCCTTCTTTCGTCAAACGTGCGAAGGAATTTGTGGGCGACCGCCTTGCCATCTGTACCGTCATTGGTTTCCCAAATGGGTATATGACCACTGCTGCTAAGGTGTTTGAAACCGCAGATGCAGTGGAAAATGGCGCAGATGAGATTGATATGGTGGTTAATTTGGGCGATGTCAAAGAAGGCGATTTTGCCGCCGTGCTTGCCGAAATCATCGCCATCAAAAAAGCCTGTGATGGCAAATTACTCAAGGTTATTATCGAGACCTGCCTGCTAGAAGAAGCAGAGAAAATTGCTCTGTGTAAAACAGTCAGTGAAAGCGGCGCAGAATATATTAAGTCATCCACTGGCTTTTCCACTGGTGGTGCAACCCTTGCCGATGTCGCCTTGATGCGGGCAAACGTGGATCAACAAATCAAGGTAAAAGCGGCGGGCGGCATTGCAAACTTTGCCGATGCCGAAGCCTTTGTGGCTGCGGGGGCAGACCGCCTTGGTACAAGTCGCTTAATTCCATAAGGGGCGCAAACATGTTTGAACAGGGGCGACTTCTCAGCGGAGTAAACCGCTGGAAATGTACCTATCGAACGCAGAGAAAACGTGCCCGTCCATATTTATCAAAAGGCAGCAAAAAGTGGCGATAAAAGCAAGGGAACCTCTTGCGGGAAAGTATGATTTTTCGTATAATAGAAAGGTACTGGCAATTTTTTTGTCGAACGGAATGTTTCATTGACGGAGGAACTTATGGAAAAGCTGTTTAAGCTAAAAGAACATGGTACGGACGTGCGTACCGAAATCATTGCGGGTCTTTCAACCTTTATGACCATGGCATACATCGTTGCGCTCAATCCAAACCTATTGACTAACTTTGCGGTTGGCACTTCCCTATGGAATGCAGTATTCATGGCGACCATTCTATCTGCTGCGGCAGGCACCATGATTATGGCATTTTACGCAAACAAACCCTTTGCACTTGCCCCTGGCATGGGTCTAAACGCTTACTTTGCAGTTGTGGTTGCAAGCATTGCGGCTGCTGCAAACATCAGCTACGAAGAAGCCTTTGGTGGCGGGCTTGCCATCATTTTATTCTCGGGTGTGCTCTTTACCGCCCTTACTGTACTCAAAATACGTGAGAAAATCGTGGTTGCTATTCCAAATGCTGTGCGCATGGGCATTCCTGCGGGCATTGGTTTTATGCTCATCAATATCGGTCTTACCTCAAACGCAGGTGTGTATGTAGAGTATGATGCATATTATATGCTTACGCACTTCTTCACCGATGGCCCTAGCGCTACCATGGCAAACATGGGCGATATGTATCCATTCATGGTGCTTTCTGTCACCACTACCTTTGTGGGCTTGCTTGTCATCGCAACCATGAGCTATAAGAAGCTACGAGGCGCTGTGCTGTTTGGCATGCTTGCTGCTTCTGCGTTTTACTGGGTTGGCTGCTTTGCCCTTGGGGTAAACCCCTTTGCTAGCCTTGCAGGTGCAAGTTTCGTGCCTCCTTTCGCTGATATGCTAGATGTCACCCTCTTCAAATTTAACTTTACCACCTTGTTTAGCCTTGGTTACTTCTCTGCTCTCATGACCATCGTTACCTTCTGCATTGTGGATATGTTCGATACCATCGGCACCCTACTGGGCACTGCTTCTCGTGCAAACATGCTTGATGAAAACGGTGTGATGGAAGATATGAACAAAGCAATGCTTGCAGATAGTCTTGCAACCTGCGTGGGTGCTTGCACTGGTACTTCTACCGTTACTACCTTTATTGAAAGTAGCGCAGGTGTAGAAGAAGGCGGTCGCACTGGTCTTACCGCTCTTACCACCGCAATCATGTTCCTTGCTTGCATGTTCATCGCACCAATTGCTGCGCTTGTGCCTGCATCTGCTACCTCGGCTGCCCTCGTTTACGTGGGTGTGCTGATGATGGGCTCGCTCAAAGAAGTGGATTATAATGACGTGCGTCAGGCAATGCCTGTTGCGCTCTGCCTCATCTTTATGATTGGCACTGGCGGCATTGGCACTGGCATTGGCATTGGTCTGGTTTCTTACGCACTGATCAAACTTTGCGTAGGCGAAGCAAAAGAAGTTTCGATTATTACTTATGTGCTTGCAGCACTCTTCCTCTGCAAATTCTTCCTTGTGTTCTAATTAGATATTCAGAACATAATATTAAAAAACACCCACTGTGTTTTCCACATAGGGTGTCATAACATGTGAAAAAGGGGCTACAACGAATGCAATGTTCGTTGTAGCCCCTTTTGTATCAGCTGGTGCGCGATGAGATTACAGCACCTTTTAGGCGTACCAACCGATATTCTCTGTCAGGAATGCTTGGGTTGGTTCATTCGGGTTATAGCTTACAGAAACAATGCCACCTACACCCTGTGAAATGTATTCTATTTTTCTTTGCCCCACAATAAATGGCCCAAACTTAATCGCCTCACTTTTTGAGGAAACGTTTTCGGTTAGGGTATAAGGCTGACCATTTACAAGGTATTCAACGGCAAGCCTTCTGCCGGGGGCTCTGTTTAAGTAAACTTTTTTTACAACACCTGTTGTTTGTGCGGTGCATTTCTTTTTGTTCAAAAACATAAGATACCCTTTCCCTTTCGTTTATATCTTGGAAGGTTTTAATCTACATTGCACGAGGGACGCAATGCAAAGGAAAGCGCTTAGTGATATTTTTCCTTCTGCATTCGCCCTTCTGCAAGCAAGGCTTTCAGTTCGGGTTCGTTTTCGGTGTCAATCGCGTTGCGCAAATCTGCAAGGTGCTTGGTTAGCTCGTCAATCTCTGCCACAAGCGCGGTTTTGTTCAGCATAAATAGCTCTGTCCAGACATGCTCGTTTAGGGTGGCGACGCGGGTCATGTCTTTATAGCTGCCCGCAGAAAAGCCGCGATGGCTTGCGCAGCGGGGACTCTTGACAAAGGCGCAGGATACCACATGTGCAAGCTGCGAGGTATAGGCAATCATGGCATCGTGCTCTTCTTTGGTGCAAATCATCACTCGCCCAAAGCCGACGGTTTTGAAAAAGTCGCTCATCTGGGCAATCAAAGTGTCGGTGCTAGTATCGGTTGGCACCAAAATCATGCTTGCCTTTTGGTATAAATCAGCAAAGGAGTTGTCATAGCCCGCAACCTCAAGCCCTGCCATGGGGTGCCCGCCGATAAAGATAACACCTGCCTCTTTGGCGGCGGCATTCAGTGCGTCCACCACGGTGGTTTTCACCCCAACAAGGTCGATGATGATTGCGCCGGGTTTGAGTTTTGGGATGGCATTCAAAATATAATCAATGGATGCCTGTGGATAAAGGCTGACGATTAAAAGGTCAGTTTTTGCCAAAATTTCATCCGTTGCTTCCCCCACCAGTGTGCCGTCTGCGATGGCGGTTTCGGTCACGCTATGGGTGCGGTTCCATCCATATACAGCGCAGTCGGTGTATTTTGTCACCGCCTTTGCCATAGATGCGCCAATCAGCCCAAGGCCGGCAACACTAACTGTTTGTAACATAAAAAATCTCCGTTCTGTCGCTATGCAATGGGATCAATTCAGTGACAAACTCCATAGCGACTCAATGGAGTTCTGGGAAAACGCTGCTTGCGTGCAAGTGTTTTCTTTTTGCGGGTAGGGCGGCAGTTACTTTGCCATTTCAATCAAAATAAAATCGGTGCGGTTTTCCTTTAAGTCCTCCACATCCTGTGCAAGCAGGGTCAGCCCAAAGAGTTCTCCTGCGTTTTGGCGGCAGAGCACCGCCGTGGTATCGGGCAGTTTGCCTTCATTTAAATAACGTGCACCCAGGGCGGTGTCGGGCAGCTCTTGCTGCGCGGCATTTGGATAATGGGCGGCAAGGTAAAATTTGCATTGCCCAAGCGCCTGAATGTGTGAGGCAATGGTGGTGGGGATAATATCTGCGTTTTTGGCAAATAAGCAGTGGTGAATGGGCAGGGTGTGGTTGCACAAAATCTTGTGGGGTAGGCTAGCGAGTGCATTTTTGGTTTCAATCACTTCGCCCGCAATGATGTTGTGGGTCGCCATCACGCCGTAGGTTGCTTTGCCGGTGCGCAGTGCCTCTACAACACCAGCAGAGGAAATTGCCTCTATGGTGTCGAAATCAGACAGGCCAAGGGTTTCGGCCATGGCAAGGGCAGCGGCATGGCTGTTGCTGCCAATAATGCCTTGGTATGCAATGGTAATTGCCATCAATCCTTCTCCTTATGTTGTTGCGGGTGCAGAAGAAACAGCGGCGCCATCCCATTCTTTTTCCGATTTTGCGATAATCAAGTTGGCGGCAATGTCGCCTTCCACGTTGATGGTGGTGAATGCCATGTCAAGCAGGCGATAGAATGCACTGATGGGTCCCATCAAATCGAATGGTAGGCCGAGGATGGATAGGAACGAAACACCGAGCACGATGCCGCCGCCGGGGATACCAGGGGCTGCCATGTTCAGCAAGGTTGCCACTAAAATGAGGAAAATGATGGTGCCAAGGCTGAGGTTCAAACCGTAGAAATCACTGACGAACACGGCAAGGCAGCAGAACGAGCAAGCGCCACCGCACATGTTGATGGTGCAGCCAAGAGGCAGGGTGAATTTTGTAATGCTTTCGGGTGCTTTAAAGTCGTTCATGCTCACGTTAATCGAGGTGGGCAGGGTTGCCGCAGAGCTTGTGGTCGAAAGCGAAACCATCGCAACAGAGGCACAGCCCTGTAAGAATTTTTTGGGGCTTAGTTTGCCGTAAACCACAACAGGCAGGAACATTACAAGCGCAAAGGTCAAGATACAAGCGATATAGCAGGTCAGCACATATTTGCCCAGTGCAGTAAAGATGCCCGCACCGTATTCTGCCAAAGAGTATGCCATCAGTGAGCAAACACCGATGGGGGATAGTTCCATGATAAAGCCAAGCATTTTAAAACAAACCGCTGATAGTCCATTGACGAAATCGAGCACAGGCTCTGCTTTTTTGCCGCAGGTGACAATCGCAATTGCAAACACGATGGTAAATAAAATGACGGGCAGGGTGCTGCCATCTGCCGCGGATTGGATGATGTTATCGGTAAAGATGTTGTCAAAGAAACTAGAAACAGTGGGGGTGCTAACGGTGCCATCGTAGGTAGGGGTGGTGTCAAACGAGATGTTCAAGCCGGGGCGCACTGCATAAGCAACGCCAAGCGATACAACCGCAGAGCAGATGAACATAATGACATACAGCCCGACTGTTTTTGCGCCGATGCGTTTGAGCGTGCTCGGGTCGCTGATGTTGGCAATGCCGCCGCACACTGCGCAAAAAATGATGGGGATAATCATCATTTTAACAAGTTTTAGGTAAATGTTGCCAATGAACTGAGTATCCAGACTAAACTGTGGCACCGCAAAGCCCAGAATAATGCCGAGCGCAAAGCCAATGGCAACGCGCACAAAGAGATGCTCCTTTTTCATAATGTAATTTAACATGATACGCTCCTTTTTGAATCATATAAATAGGTGGATGTTGTTTCCCCCTACCCTGCGCAACCACCATCGTGACAAGGCTCTGCCGAGGGGAAAACAAAGAATATAGATAGTATACAATACTTTACTGTCATAAACAATTGCTTTTTGATAGAAAAAACCATTTAAAATCTATTGTTTTTGCTCAAATGTCGGGAGAAAATATGATTTTTCTTGATTTACGGTTTAAAAATACTGCTTTGAAAATGCCGCAAAATGCATTGTAAAGGCGCGGGCTGCGTGCTATAATAGTGCCATTGTGCGAAAAATGCGAGCGGACTGCTTGCCACAGAGGAGAAATAATCTATCATGAGTGAAACAAAACAAAAGCGCGTCGCGCTGATTTATGTGCTGCTTTCTGCATTGCTGTTTAGCACGGGCGGCTTACTGATTAAATTATGTGGTTGGTCTGCCATCAGCATCAATGGGATGCGCAGTTTGGTGGCAGGTGTGTTTTTATATGCTATGCTCAAAAAAAGTGGGCATAAAATTATCTTTAATAAAAAGGTGGTGATTGGTGCGTGCATCGCATCGCTCATGAATTACAGCTTTGTTATTGCCACCAAGCTCACCTCGGCGGGTAACGCGATTGTCTTGCAGTTTACCCAACCTGTTTTTATTATTTTATTCTTGTGGCTTGTTTTTAAGCATAAACCAAATCGCAAAGCAGTGCTGACCTGTGCGGTCATGTTTGGCGGTATCATCTGCTTTTTCTTTGACCAAATCACGCTAAATGGTACAATCGGCAACTTATTTGCCATTTTTTCGGGGGCAACCTATGCGATGGTCTTTTTGTTCAAAACAGTGGACGGTATGGATTTTGAATCCTCCATGCTCTTTTCTTTCTTTCTGAGCTTTTTTGTCTGTCTGCCTTTCTTTGCGATGGAAACCGATTACAGCGCTGCAAACTGGCTCTGGGTTGTTTTGCTCGGCATTTTCCAGATGGGGCTTGCCTTTTACTTTTTGGGCAAAGGGCTTGTGCATATCTCACCGGTCACAGCATCGCTTACTTCCACGATTGAGCCAATCTTAAACCCGATATTGGTCGCCATTTTTTATGGGGAAACGCTCGGTGTTCTTGCCATTGTGGGTGCAGTGGTGGTGCTGACCGCGTCTCTTTTGTATAATTTGAGTGAGCAGTCGGGCAAAGGTGCGCCAAAAGCGGGAAAAACGGCATAAATTGTGTTTGTGTAGAGGACGCTTTTGCCTTTGTTAGAAAAAGCCGCACGAAAAGAGACTTGTTTACGCTATAATATTCGGGGAAATGCACAAAGAAGGTAAAAATGTAAAAAAAGGCTTTTCTTTTCAAAAAGGCAGTGCTATACTGTCATTGTGCCTTAAATATAAGGAGAGACAAAGATGTCGCAACTAGAGGGCTAGTTGCGATTTTTTTTGAGCATTTTGCAGTGGCAGGGTGTCTGAAGATACCTGTGTGTCTGTGGAAAACAATTAGTTGCTGTTTAGCCTTGCGCTAAATGAATATTGAGTGGTGGTGAGCGACGCTCACCCCAAGAAAAAGAGGAGATAAACAATGGACAAGATGAAAGAGTTAGCCTATTATAATGGCAACATTGGTACCCCAGATGAATTGATGGTTCCTTTTAATGACCGTGTGCACTTTTTCGGTGATGGTGTATATGACGCAACCGTTGGCGGTGATGGTCACGTTTTCTTGCTGCAAGACCATCTAGACCGTTTTTATTCTAGTGCAAAAGCACTTGAAATCACCATCCCAATGGAAAAACAAGAGCTTGGCGACTTGCTGACTGAGCTGCTTGCAAAGGTAGAGGGCAACACCCATTTTGTATACTGGCAGGTCACTCGTGGTGCAGCACCTCGCAACCACGTATTTGACCCAGCTATGAAAGGCAACTTGTGGGTAATGATTCGCCCCAATAAACTAAATGACCCAGACAAAGCAATTGCCCTTGAAATCAATGAGGATAAACGCTTTGAATATGGCAATATCAAAACCCTAAACTTGTTACCTGCTGTGCTTTACTCCCAGAGTGCAAAGCTCAAAGGCTACCAAGAAAGCGTATTGCACCGCAATGGTGTGGTAACGGAATGTGCACACTCTAACATCTCTATCCTAAAAGATGGTGTGTTCATCTCTCATCCTAACGATAACTTGATTTTACGTGGTATTTCTAAAACCCACATGATTCAGGCTTGCTATCGCTTAGGTGTCAGCGTCATTGAACGCGCATTTACCCTAGACGAAATGATGGATGCAGATGAAATCATCGTGACTTCTTCCTCGAACTTCTGCCTACATGCAAGCACTGTTGAAGGCAAACCTGTTGGTGGCAAAGACCCTGCAACCCTCAAACTCATCCAAGACGCGGTATTACAGGAATTCTTCGATTACACTGGTCGCACCAGCCTATTCGATTAATTGCGTGTTTTCGTGCCATAGCGGGCGGGTGCGCCACCCGTGTTTGTTTGTATTAGTGCTGCGAGTGGGGGTATCTCCACTCGTATTTGCACGTCCAAAAACGAAAAGAGGTCGTAACGATGGATCGCATTACCCTAGAACAATATAACGTTGGCGAAAACTTAGATATGTTAATGAACCTTGACCCACGCGGTTATGGTGTTTGTCGCATTTTACAGCCCGCAAGCCGTGCGGCAATGGGCGAGCCCACTGCGATGCATGCAGCAAAGGCAATGTGCAAGGTCATCAAACAAGATGATATTGTCTATATCCTAACTGGGTTTGTGTTGTTGCCCCACAAAGTGCCTGAGATGGACGGCATGATTAGCTCTTGCATTTTATGCCGTGCGTTGGTGCAGGCATTTGGTGCAAAGCCAGTCATCGTTTGCCCTGTGGATTGCCTAGAAGCAGTGAAGGCTTGCGGCAATGCGGCGGGTTTACATGTATATGAAGATTTAGAGACCCTAAAGGCAATGCCCATGAGCATGGGTGTTGTTACCTTTACCAAGGAATTGGCAGATGCTCCCGCACAGGCAGCCCAGATGATGCAGGACTACATGCCCGCAGCGGTTATCTCGATTGAAGCGCCTGGCTCTAACGCGCAAGGTGTTTACCACAATGCAGTTGGTGTGGGCTTGTTTGATATGCAGGCACGCAATGATGTGTTGTGGCAGGCATTGGTCGATGCAGGTGTGCCCAACATGGCAATTGGCGATTTGGGCAATGAGATTGGCATGGGCACCATCACAGAGCACATTGTCAAATACATTCCATTTGCGCATGATGGCGGCTGCAAATGCGGCTGTGGTGGCGGCATTGTTGCCAAAACCAAAACGGATAATATCATCACCGCAACCGTTTCGGATTGGGGCTGCTATGCCTTTATGGCAGCGCTTGCCTATCTTAAAAAAGATATGAGTATCATGCACGATGAAGCGATGGAAGCTGCTGTTATGCAGGCGGGCGCACGTGCAGGGCTGATTGATATGACGGGCTCGCTCATCCCAGGCATTGACGGTTTTGATATGAAGATGAATGTATCTATTATGAGCCTGATGCGTCAGTGCACCGAATATGCGCTCAATAATTCGTATAAATCGGAGCACTGGTTTGCGCCAACCCTTGAAAAGAAATTCTTTGAGGATGCGCAGTAAGAACTTGCACTTGCAAATACGCACAGGGTGTGGCGCGTGAAAGCGCGAATGACAACAGTGCTTGTTGGTAAAGCAAAGAGAAACCCTGTGTTATTTACAATACAAAACTAAAAAAGGTGGTACAGTGATGCAAAGCGTTTCCATAAAAGCAGTTGGGGCAAGCGGGTTACTCGTTTGTTTTGGTGCGGCAGTGGAGGAAAGCATAAACGCAAAGGTGATGGCGCTCGCCGCCACACTGGCAGCACGGCCAATTTTGGGCATGGGTGAAACCGTGCCCTCTTTTGCGTCTTTGCTCGTTTATTATAACCCTCTGTTAACAGATTACCCTACCATGAAAGCGGCGGTAGAACATGCGATTGCTGCCATGGGTGAGGTCGCCGCTGCCACAGGCAAGACGGTGGAAATTCCGGTTTGCTATGGCGGCAAATATGGCGAGGATTTGGCCTTTATCGCACAGCATGCAGGGCTGAGCGAGGCAGAGGTGATTGCTCTGCACAGTGCGCAGCCTTACCGCATTTATATGCTTGGTTTTTTGCCAGGCTTTCCCTATCTTGGTGGGCTAGATGAGCGGCTACACACCCCGCGTCTTGCCAATCCCCGCACCAAAATCCCCGCGGGCAGTGTTGGCATTGGCGGGCAGCAAACTGGCATTTACCCCATGGCATCGCCCGGCGGGTGGCAGTTGCTCGGACGCACCCCTTTGCGCCTCTTTGCGCCAGAGAAAGGCGGTAAGTTGCCGTATTTGGCAGGGGATAGTATCCGCTTTGTGCCAATTGATTAGACAACCTTCCTAACATTAGAAAAAGAGGAATGGGGGTGCAATCTGTAATGGCAAATCTTGAACTTGTGGTGGCAGGTGCACTGACCACCGTGCAGGACGCAGGGCGCAAAGGCTTTGCCGCTAAGGGCTATCCCGAATGTGGCGCGGCTGACCAATATGCCATGCAGCTTGCCAATGTCCTTGCGGGCAATGGCGCGGGCAGTGATACTGCCGTGCTAGAATGCACTTTAATGGGCGCGAGCGTAAAGGCGACCGAAGCAGTGCTCGTCGCCATTGCGGGTGCGATATGTACCCCGACCGTTAATGGCGCGGCGGTGCCGATGTTTGCCCCGATTTTACTAAAAGCAGGGGATTTACTTGCCCTAGGCGCTTGCAAAACTGGCTTGCGCAGCTATCTTGCGGTGTATGGCGGCATTGCAGTGCCCGCTGTGATGGGCAGCCGCGCCACCGATACCAAATGTGGCATTGGCGGGCTAGATGGGCGAGCGTTACAGGTGGGCGATATCTTGCCCCTTGTAGACAAAGCCTGTGGAAAAACCGCTGAAAAAGCCTTTGCCAAGCTGCAAAAGACGGCGAAAAAACATAAATTTAGCCAAGTGGCGGGTCTTACTGAGGCATGGCTGCAACAATCAATCTGTAAGAGCAAGTGGCAGGGCGGCAAGCGCAGCCCCATTCTGCGGGTGGTGCTAGGCCCGCAGGACGAGGCATTTACCGCCGCAGGCATTGCCACCTTTACCAGTACCCTATACCCACTAACGGTGGATTGCAACCGCATGGCATGCAAGCTAAAAGGTGCACCAATTGAAAGCGTGAACGGCAGTGATATCATCTCGGATGGTATTGTGGCGGGTTCTATTCAGGTTGCATCAGATGGGCAGCCCATTGTCATGCTTGCTGACCATCAGACCACTGGCGGCTATGCCAAAATTGCCACCGTGATCCCGCCAGATGTATCGGTGCTTGCCCAGCTTCGCCCGGGCGATACCGTCGCATTTGCCACCGTCAGCGCCGAAGAGGCGGTTGATGTGTGCCGCAAGCAAGCAAAAAAATTAGAATGGTTGGAGGAACAACTCTCATGAATGATTATGCAACAATGAGCCCCGCAGACGTCCGTGCCAAAATCCGCACAGGCGAGATTGATTATAACACCTCTGGCATGTGCAATGGCTATGCGCAGGGCAATCTGGTAATTTTACCCAAAGCCCTTGCGTGGGATTTTTTGCTGTTTTGTCAGCGCAATCCCAAGGCTTGTCCCTTGCTAGAGGTTGCCGATGCAGGTAGCCGTACCTTTGCACAGGTGGCAGAGGGCAGCGATATCGCAAAGGATTTCCCCCGCTATTTCGTCTATGAAAATGGGGTAAAAACAGGAGAATACACCGATGTTTCCCAGTTCTTTGAGGAGCGTGATGACTTGGTTAGTTTCCTCATTGGGTGCAGCTTCTCGTTTGAATCAGCCCTGCTAGAGGCGGATATCCCTGTGCGCCAAATTGAAGAAGGGGTGAACGTGCCCATGTTTAACACCAATATTCCCTGTGTGCCGGCGGGTGTTTTTTCGGGCAACATGGTGGTTAGCATGCGCCCAATCCCACATGCGCAGGTGCCTGCGGCGGTCAGCATTACTGCTGCCATGCCTCGCGTACACGGTGCGCCAGTGCAGGTGGGCTACCCCGAAGCGATTGGGGTATCTGACCCAACTAAGCCTGATTTTGGCGATGCAGTTACCATCAAAGAGGGCGAAGTGCCAGTGTTCTGGCCTTGCGGGGTGACCCCACAGGCGGTGCTGATGCATTCAAAACCCGCCTTTGCCATCACCCACGCACCGGGGCACATGTTCATCACTGACGTGAAAAACGTCGCATTAAAGCTGTAAGATTGGGATTGCGTAACAAGCGAACCCCCATCGGAGCGGATTTTGTATCCGCTTACAAAGCGAGCACAAAGAAAAAGGAGAATTATCATGGCAAAAATTGATTTAAACTGCGACCTTGGCGAGAGCTTTGGCGATTATATCATTGGCTGCGATCGCCAAGTAATCCCACACATCACCTCAGCAAACGTTGCTTGTGGCTTTCACGCGGGTGACCCTCTTGTTATGGCGAAAACCGTCGCCATGTGTAAGCAGCATGGGGTGCAGGTCGGCGCACATCCCGGCTTTTATGATATCATGGGCTTTGGGCGCCGCAACATGAGCCTTACCCCCGCGCAGGCAAAGGCATATATTATGTACCAGGTTGGCGCACTCAAAGCCTTTTGCGAGGCAGAAGGGGTTGCCCTCAGCCATGTAAAGCCACACGGCGCACTGTACAACATGGCAGGCAAAGACATCGTGCTTGCCCGCGCACTTTGCGAAGGTATTTATGCGGTGGATAAAACCCTGCCCATCTTAGGTTTAAGCGGCAGCAAAATGTTAGAGGCCGCCGCCGAGATTGGCTTGCCTGCATATAGCGAAGTATTCGCAGACCGCGGCTATCAGGCAGACGGCAACCTTGTGCCCCGCGGGCAGGCAGGCGATATGATTACCGATGAGGACATTGCCATTGCTCGCGTTGTTCGTATGGCAAAAGAAGGCAAAGTCACCGCAGTGGACGGTAGCGAAATCAGCCTAAAAGCGGACTCTGTCTGTGTGCACGGCGATGGCGCTAAGGCGCTTGCCTTTGTCCAGAAAATCCATGCCACCCTAGAGGCAGAAGGCGTCAGCGTTGTGGCGCTGTAAAGGGAAATAAACTGAAATAAGCATAAACAAGCCCGATTGCAGCAGGTTCTGGTTGCAATCGGGCTTGTTGCCGTTTAGGTGCTTTGCACTAGTGTAAAGACGGTATAGGCTATTTTGTTTTGTTTGCAATAGCGAACCGCTTCCTTTATTTCATCTGAAAAAGGAGTGGAAAAAAGAACAATGTGCTCACTTCTTGTAAGTAAAGGTGTGAGGCTTGATGAAATGTTCTGCGGGTAAGAAGGCAGTGTGATTGGTGCAAGTTCAGTGAAGGGAATGTTTTTTTCGTATGCGTATGCAAAGGCTGCGCGGCACATGGGGCAGGCGCTGCTCATAATTAGTGCAGTGGTATCCAGTGGTAAATAATGGGATAAATCGGTAATAACAAGTTCTGGTGCAGAAAAAATACTAACCGTCATGAAAAATACCTCTTTCAAATATTGTAGATATACAGTATAGCTGTAATGCGTATTATACACCATTTTTACGGTAATATAAATATATACTGTAAAAAGAGGTGGCAAAATGGCAACGAAAAGTGTATCCATTCGGATTGAAGAAGAAATGCTCGAGAAAATTGGCTTTGTTGCCGAGTATGAAGGTCGGTCGGTGAATAGTCATATTTTGGTTTTAATTCGCCAAAGTATCAAAGCATACGAAGAAGAGCATGGTGCAATTGATGGTGCGTTATAGGCAGCGCTCAATGTAAAGCCGGGCAGAAAATAAGAATTGTATATGGCATAGTATCACCCTCTGTTTGCAAGCAAAAGCAAGCAGAGGGCTTTTTATTGCTTGTGATACATCATGATAGCATTTAATTGCCAAGTTTGTCAATTAAATTTATCTTTTGTGATAATTATATATCGCTTTAGATAAGATATAATGGGTGCATGAGGTGATGATATGATTGCAGATACCATAAAACAATTGCGCGAACGCACTGGTTTTACACAGAGTGAACTAGCAAAGAAATTGAATATCACACGTTCGAGTGTAAATGCTTGGGAAATGGGGATATCTGCGCCCTCTACACAGTATATTGTAGAACTTGCTGATATTTTTAAGGTCACAACGGATTACATTCTTGGTGTGAGTGATTACGAGGTGTTGAATATCAGTAACCTTACAGAAAAACAAATGAAAGCGCTGTATGCGGTAATAGATGCTTTTGAAACGCTAGAATAACGATTGATGATATGTAATGCCCCTGTTGAGAAAGCCTGACTTTTTCAACAGGGGCTGTTTTTCTGCGTCTTGTAAACGTTTTATTGAATGAAAATAATAGAGATGCAATTTTTATAACTTTTTATGATATAATCATGGTGAAAATCTGTCTAGTAGGGTGAACGGCATTTGTGCCCCTTGCAAATGCCCATAGCAACAGGCGGAGAAAGGAGCGGCGCGGATGGATGACATCAAAATCATTGCCCTATATTGGGCGCGGTCAGAGCAAGCCATTGCCCAAACGGCGCAAAAGTATCAGCGCTATTGCCACAGCATTGCGTTTCATATTTTACATAGTGAGCAGGACGCAGAAGAGTGCGTTAACGAAACCTATCTTGCGGCATGGAACAGCATGCCGCCGCAGCGCCCGAATGCCTTGTGCGCCTTTTTGGGGCGCATCACCCGCAACCTTTCCCTCAATCGGTACGAGGCTGCCCATGCAGCAAAGCGTGGCGGCGGGCAAACTGCCCTTGTGCTAGAGGAGCTAAAAGAGTGCCTATCGGGTGGCAATGCGGTGGACGAAGCAATGGATGAAGCCTTTGTGCTAGCGGTGCTCAACCGCTTTTTGGCGGCGCAGCCAAAGCGAAAGCGCGATATTTTTGTCAAACGGTATTGGTATTTGCTCTCTAGCAAAGAGATTGCACAGGCAGTCGGCTATGACGAAGCGGGGGTAAACAATATCTTATCCCGCATGCGGGCTGCCCTCAAACAGGAACTGGCAAAAGAAGGGGTGCAGGTATGAACGAAATGGATTTGCTCGCCATCATCGGCAAGATTGATGATGATTTGATTGAAGCAGCTGCCCCAACCGAGGTACCAGTGCAAACTTCTACCTTGCGCCATATCCACCGCGCGAAACCACAGGTGGTGGGCAAGCCAACTACGTCCGAAGGCAAGCCAACTGCCGCCACAGCGAAAAAATCGATTGTCTGGCCACGCTATGCCACCCTTGCAGCCAGCGTGGCGGTGCTGCTGTGTGGGCTGAGCGTATATAAAACTGCCATCTGGGGCAGTAATCTTGCGACAGGGTCAGACGGCACTGCCCCGATTGAAAGTGCGCAATCCGAGTTGCCGAGCACTGGCAGTGCCTCACAAGACGATACAGACGCTGACCAAGCGGGCGATATAGACAATAGTGAGGATTATATCGTGCGCGGGGAAGAGGACGCTGCCCTTGTAGACTCTGCCCTTGCCGTGCAAAATGCGGCGCTTTTGGCAGAGTATACCTTGCAAGCCCCCACCACTTTTACCGAAACGGCGGCGGATGGTTTATTGCTGCTGAGCCCAAGCATTACGGTGGGCGGCATGGGATTTGAAGGGGTCATTTTGTATGACTTTAGCGAATACATTGACGCAAACCCAGGGTGGGATTGCCTAGACTATGGCACCTTGCCCGTTTACTTTACAGAATACAGCTATTACCCTGACCAATACCCTGAGTTTATGGCGCAGGTGCTGCCAGTGGATACCGAGGCACTCACCGCGCGGCTGCGCACCCTTGCGGCATGCTTTGGGCTAGACGCAAATACCCCCATCACCGACAATGCCCCTAGCCAAGAAAGCATTGCGCGGCTGTTTGCGTGGTATTTAGAGCCATACCAAAGTGGTGAAATTGCGGGTATTCCCAATTTATATGCAACGCAATATGAAATGCAGGGCGATGGCATTACCATTACGCTCGCCTATACCAATGGCTATGAGGAAATTGTGTTTGAAGAGGGTGTTTCACTGCAAAGTAGTTACCCTAACACTGCCTATCAAACGGAAGTAGACCGACTGACCGCCATCGGGGAAGAGCTGATTGCAACCTATGCCGATTATCTGGATATGCAAGACCCGCAGGTGGAAATCACCAATTTAGACTATAATATATACGGTGAGCAGTACCTGAAGATTGAAATTTATGAGGGTGCAGGCGAGGGCGAGGAAGCCTTGCTGAATTATCAGTTTAATCGGGTGAAGTTTTATATAAACGATGCCGATGCCCTTGTGCGAATTTATTGCCAGCGCTATGATTTTAGCGATAAAGCAGGGGATTACCCTATCTTGACGTTAGCGCAAGCCACCGCGCAGCTGCAAAGCGGCAATTATATCACCACCGTGAGCGAAGATGATCTGCTATCGGGTGGGCTGAGTAACATTGCAGGGGTGGAACTCGTCTACCGCACCGGCATATTTGAAAGCAGCTATATGCCATACTATCGCTTCTGGGTTGAGGTTGAACAGGGGAACGATAGCGCCGCCTCCCTTGGGCTCAAAAACTATGGTGCCTATTACGTGCCTGCTGTGCAAAGCGAATACCTCAGCGAAGAGATGGTGTGGGACGGTAGTTTTAATTAAATTTAGTTTGATTCATGTTGCGGTTGCCGCATGAATTATGTACTGCTTCCCTTAGCCTTTTGTCGCGCTGCATGTTTATTACCGTGCAAGCTGTGCATCTAATCACAAAAACAGCAAGCCCCTATTGCAAGTTGAACAACCTTGCAATAGGGGCTTTGTTTGTGTATGGGTTTTGTTTATTTTTCCATCGCTTTCTTCATCCGTTTATACAGCGGTGGGAAGAAATATTTCGTGTTGATCATGTTGTTCATCGCTGCGCCTGTCTTGCCTGCCATGTCGGCATAGTTGATGCCATACACGCGACAGTGGCAATCATCAATGGGCACAATCTTGACCCCAAAGGTGTTGAGCGCGCGGTTGGTGCCATTTTTGGGTGCGCCCGCATCGCTATAAATGCTACCGCCGGGGCGCTCGCTGTGTAAAATCGATTTCGAGATAAAGGTGCGGGTGTTGCTGTCCATCGCGTTGAGCACCACAAATTCACTGGTGCCCATGGTGGGGATGGTGGTGGTCGCAATGGCGGCTTCTAATCGCCCACCCTCGTGCCAATCATAAGCCTCTAGCGGCGGGCGCTTGTGGTCCTCTGGCTTGCAGACAGGGTCAATGATGGCATAGCCCTCGGGTGAAATCATCAGGTCAAATAATTCCTGTGCATTCGCGTTGATTTCGCCCACGCAGCGGGTCATTAGCACCCCGGATTTCGCAAGGGTACCACTGATTGGTTTCGATTCCACCAAAACACCCTTCTTGTCATATTCGACCTTCCAACCATTGCTTTGCCACATCCGTTCTGCCTCGGCAAACATCCGCGCGGCAAAGGCGGGTGCATCGGTAATGGCTTCTTCGCCGATGACCTCCTCGGTGCCGCAGTGTTGCCGCACCCGGTGGGTAGCAAGGGCTTCGAGTGCGGCGGGGTCTTTGCCCTCAAAATAAGGGTAAATCAAATCGGTAAAGGTGCGCAGTACCTCGGGGCGCCAGTTGGTCAGCTCTGTTTCAGGGTAATCCTCACGCAATGGCACGGTATAAGGTGGGGTTTGGTTTGCGCGCGCGTCTGTGGCAATTGCGTCGAATTGGTCGCGCACTTCTTTGGGCAGGTAGACGGTATGAAACAGGGTGCTGTTGTTCAAATCCGTATGCCCTAGCTTGCAGATGGGCCCCTTTGCCAAATCACTTGCGTCAAACAGCCAGTATTCATGCCCAGAGGATGCCTCGCTTGCGGGGCTGTCAGTGACAACCCCCGTGAGCACATACCCTTCATCAAGGCATGCCATGGTATACAGCAAGACTTTATCGGGGAACACATAGCTATCCGTGATTTTAAATTCATCTTTCGCAATGCGGCAAATCGAGTTGTTTTGGTTAATCCCTTCGCCGCCAACCATTTCTTCAATTGGCACGCGGCGGTTGTCAATGTCTTTGTATGCTTTGTAAATGCGCTTGGGTAGCATTTCTTTGGCAAAGCCCTTGAACATCACGAACAAATCTTGGTCTTGGAAGGGCTTTGTTTGCCGCCCCATATAAGCATAGAGGTAAGGCCCCCATGTAAAGGGCTGCTCCGCGATATATTCCGATTTTTCTACCTTGCCGCTGCCCATGTCTAGCACGTGTTTGCCCACACTTGATAAATCAAGCACAGGCAGGGTGCCATAGCCCACTAGATGTTTTGCGAACAGTTCGCCCTCTAGGTTGCGGTCATGGTTGTGCAAAATCTCGGCGGTGTTGGTGGCAGGGGTGTGCAGCATATAAACGGTGATTTTATCCGCAGGGTTTTCGTATTCGGGGATGAGGTGAATGCAGGGCTCACCAAAGGTGAACTTTTTGGCGGTCACCACCGTGTTATCGTCCGTTAAGCCCTTGCGGGGGATGATATACATTACCGTTTTATCCAGTGGCAGTGGCGCGTTGTTCCATGGGGTCATCATCTCGGTGCCCGCAATAAAGGCGGTGTCTGCTAATAAAATATAATCGCGGGTAAAGACGAGCTCATGGATGCTCTGTTTAATTTCAATCTGCTTGCCTTGCTCATCTAACACAAGCCAATGTTTGAAATCGCCCTTGCCATCCCATTTGATAAGATTTACAGGATGGCTACCATCTGCCTGTTTATACTGATAGTTGACGAAAAATGTCTCTTTTTGGGCGAAATCGGTGTACATTACGTGCGAGTTGCTGTACCCTGCAAACAAATTGCCCATCACTTCGCCCATGGTGCCGCTCATCATGGGCAGCCATTCACTGCGTTTGCCAAGGGGTGTGGTTGCACGTAAGCTGTCGCGCTCAACCACCCAAGGGCGGTCAACGTCACTGGTCACGGCAATGCGACCATCGGGCAGCAGGTACATTCCCTCGGTATAGGAATACATCCCAAGCCCGGGCGAGGTAAACATCAGCCCCATATAGCTAAAGCGATGCTTGCTTTTCTCAAGGGCAAGGCGGGCAAGGGCGGCAGGTGTCCACATCAGACGGTTGGTCAGGTGCGCTTTTGTTTGGTCAAAATCAATCCGCACCATATTGGTATCGCCCACCATAAATGCTTCGGGTACCCCAAGGCACTGGCAGATATGCAGCGACCCTTCGATGTCAGTGGGGTATGCGCCCGCTAGGCAGTGCAGCGAAAAATCGCTGTCCAGTGTGGAAGTGTTGCAAACCGTATAACGGTCGGGCAGGATTTTAGAGGTCAATGGGCGCTTTTTTTCGTTGGTGGTCAGCTTTTTCAGCCCGCCATAAATGCTGCGCCCTGCCCCCATCATATAACGGAAACTGGGGTAAATATTCTGATAGGTAGAAGGGGGTGTTGGTTTTTTACTCATAAAAGGCTCCTATTCGTCTGATTTAGACCGTAAAGCGAGAGAAGTTTACGTTGTAAACATCAGTTTATCATAGTATGTTTACAGTGTCAACTTTATATGATATACTAGAGTTGTTAAATTTTTATGGAGGTGAAACGATGGAAGAAAAAACCTATCATCATGGGAATTTGCGCGAAGCGATGATTGAGGCGGGCATTGCCATCATCAGCAAAGAGGGCGCAGCACAGCTTTCATTGCGCAAGGTCGCGGCACACTGCGGGGTCAGCCATGCAGCACCCTATAAGCACTTTGAAAACAAAGAGGCATTGCTTAGCGCCATGAAAACCCATATCGCAGATGGTGTGGCGGCGCATTTGCAGGCGAGTATCCTACTCGATGGCACAGATGAAGAAAAGCTGCTCAGCTTTGGCAAAAGCTATGTGCGCTATTTTGTTGAGCACCCATCCTATTATCGATTTTTATTTATGCAGTCTGATTATCAGATGACCATTCAAAAGGATGGCATTTACTGCGATGATTTTGAACTGTTTTCTTCTTTCATCGGCATTGCGGGCAATCTGATGAACAGCAGCGGGGAAGCGCTTGCTCTTAACATCATCACCATGCTTGCGGTGGTCAATGGGCTGATTGGTTTGTTTATCTCTGATAATATCAAGATGGATGTGGATTATAATAAAATTGTGGATAAAATCTTGCAGGAGCGGTTGAAGTTTTAACTGCGTGTAAGCATCGCTTGGTTTGCGCAACGCGTGGCTGAAAAAACCGCATGGCACAAACCACGCAAAGGACTGTTTTATAACATGGCTTCTGGTTATTACTAGAAACATGGTTAAAAATCAATAGAACGAGGAAAAGGAGCAGCACCATGGAAAAATTATTCAGCAGTGCAAACATCGGCAGCCTTGAAATTCGCAACAGGGTTGTCATGCCAGCGATGGAGACAGGTTTGAATTCTATCAATGGCGAAGTGAGTGACCGCATTGTCCGCTATTATGAGGAACGTGCAGCGGGCGGGTGTGGTTTAATCATCACCGAAATCACCCGCGTGGCGGATGGCTCTGGCACAGGGCACCCAGTGCAGCTGCAAGCCACCAGTGCGGGGATGATTCCCGGGCTTGAGCGTCTTGCCAATGCAGTGCATCGCCACGGCGCAAAGATTTTTTGCCAGTTGCATCACCCCGGGCGCGAAGGGCGCGAGATGTTTGGCGGTGAGCAGATTGTAGGTCCCTCGGCCATCAAATCTCTTGCGAATGAAGAAGTTCCGCGTGAGCTTACCACCGAAGAAGTGGGCGAACTGGTTGGCAAGTTTGTCATGGCGGCAAAAATGTGTGAAATGGCAGGCATTGATGGCATTGAACTGCACGGTGCGCACGGCTATCTCATTCAACAATTCATGTGTGAATATTCCAATCAGCGCACCGATAAATATGGCGGCAGCTTTGAAAAGCGGATGCAATTCCCCACCGAAATCCTGCGCAGCGTGCGGATGGCATGTGGCGAGCATTTTCCCGTCTGCATTCGCATCAATGGTGATGATTTCTTTGAGGGCGGCATGACCCTAGAAGAGTCAGTCAAAATCGCAAAGCACCTTGAAAAAGTTGGCTTCGATGCGATTAATGTCAGCGCGGGCGGCTATGCAGCCCCCAACGAATCGACGGAGCCAATCTCGTATGACCAAGGGTGGAAGCGCCACCTTGGTAAAGCGATTAAAGAGGCAGTTTCTATCCCTGTTATCGCCTGTGACGTCATCCGCAAGCCAGAGTTTGCCGAACAGCTATTGGTAGAGGATAACCTCGATTTCGTTGCCCTTGGGCGCGCGCAGTTAGCTGACCCAGAATGGTGCAACAAGGCGAAGGCGGGCAAGGCAGCGGAAATTCGCCCATGCATTTCTTGCCTATATTGCGCAGAGCAACTCGGCACTGCCCGCACCATTAAATGCGCGGTTAACCCACGTTGTTCGTTTGAGCTTGTGTATGATACCACCATGCCAAAAGATGGCTTGGGGCAGCGCGCAGTCGTCATTGGTGGTGGTCCCGCAGGGATGCAGGCTGCCATTTCGCTTGCACAGCGCGGGTTTAAGCCCATCCTGTTTGAACAATGCGATAAGCTAGGCGGCGATGCCTATATCGCCTCTATCCCACCCCACAAAGATAAACTAAACTGGCTAATTGATAGCATGGCACTCGAAATGCAGCGCCTTGGGGTGGATGTCCGTTTGAACACCGCCGTTACCCCCGCTGAGGTTGCGAACCTTGCTCCGGCGGCGGTCTTTGTGGCAATTGGCGGTGCGCCAATCAAACCACCCTTCGCAGGGGTGAACCTGCCACAGGTATATAGCGTGGACGATGTCTTGACCGACAAATTCAATATCACAGGCAAGCAGTTTGTGGTGGTGGGTTCTGGTTTAACTGGGCTAGAAATTGCCGAATTCCTTGCCACCAAGGGCAATGCCGTCACCGTGATTGAACGCGAATATAACATTGCACCTGGCAGTGGCAGCGGCATTGGTACCGATACCTCGCCCAATGTGGTGGATGTGCTCAAGCACCTCAAAGAATTAAATGTTACCATTAAAACCTCTACGGAACTCCTCGAAATCAAAGACGATGATACCATCCTTGTCAGTGGTGATGCAGGTGAGGTTGCCATGCCAGCGCAGGCGGTTGTGCTCTCGCTCGGTGTGCGGGCAGATGCCAAGCAAATCCGTGCCTTCAAGGCGCAGTTCCCCGATGCCTATATTTTGGGTGATGCCCAAAAGCAGGGGCGGATTGCAGATGCCATCCGTTCGGCTTATGAGAGCGTCTATTACTTACAGGTAAAACCGACCACCTGCTTGGAGAGAATGTTCCCCAAAAAACCAGAGATTGTCACCCTAGCAGAGGAAAGCACAAGCACACAGGGCGCCGCTCCTGCCGAAAAAGCCAAAGAGCCACGCTTTAGCAAAAATACCAAGCTAGGCGCGCTGATGGCAAATGATGCCGCGCGTGAAATCTTAATCAAGCACTTTACCGAAGCGCTGATTACCCACCCCATGATTAACTTTGCCAAGGGCATGCCACTGGCTAAAATTGCCGAAATGTCGGATGAAATCCCCGAAGAAGTATTAATCGCCTGCGATGAGGATTTGCGCAAGCTGTAAGGGGTTATCAAGCAAAAAAACTGCCGTTTTGTAAATAGGCGCAGTGTAAGAAAAAACCGTTTGCGGCGGGCTGTCAAAAGCCTGCTGCAAACGGTTTTGTTTGTATTATGATGAGATATGCTATTCTGGGTGTGCTACGGGGTGATTGGTTAATCCCAAGATATAGTCCGCAGATACACCGTAATATTGTGCCAGTTGCACGACAAAGCGAGTGGGGATTTCGCGTTTTCCTGTTTCATAATTGCTATAAATGCGTTGGTCTATTTCTAATAATGCCGCTACTTGTTTTTGCATTAAATCATGATCGTTGCGTAAATCTTTTAGTCTTGGATAGTACATAATATCACCTCTTAGCTTGATTATATGTACTATCTTATGGTAGTATGATACAATACTATTGTTTGATAGTAAAATATGCAAGCGAAGCACAAATGAGGTAATTATGAAAGTGAGTATTTTTTCAGCGGCTGAATTGACGGTAACGGATTTAAGCCCGTACCTGCCGGATGATACGAGTTCCTTGGTGGTTGCATGTACAAGTAGCATGCGAAGTGCTGCGTTTCGATATGCCTATGAGAGAGGCATATCGTTTACAGAACTTTCACAGAGCGGTTTGTTTATCACAACAATGCAAGAAAGTGTCGCAGGTGCTTTGCATGATTTGCTTGCACAGAGTGAGCATTTGGTTATCTTTAGCAACCATTTTTCAAAAGAGGCAGCCTTTGCCATTCAATACTGTAAGGAACAGGGGATTGCGATTACTGTATTTACTTTGGCACCTCTGGAAATCGATTTCAAATAAAATGAGAGAGTGTGTAGATGTGCCAAATAACAAAACCGTTTGCGGCGGGCTGTCAAAAGCCTGCTGCAAACGGTTTTGTTTGTGTGTCTATAAAATTTTATGGGGCAACGTGGGGGCAAACATTCAGCTTAATCATCATTGCTGTCTAGCTTGAGCACTGCGGTAAATGCTTCACTGGGTAGGGCTACGCTGCCAAGCTGACGCATTTTCTTTTTGCCTTCTTTTTGTTTTTCAAGCAATTTCTTTTTGCGGGTAATGTCGCCGCCATAGCACTTGGCAAGCACGTCTTTGCGCATTGCCTTTACCGTCTCGCGGGCGATGACCTTGCCGCCGATGGATGCCTGTACTGGAATATCAAAGAGGTTGCGGGGGATGTTATCCTTTAATTTTTCGCAGATGCGGCGCCCTTTGGCATAGGCATTGTCAGTGAATACAATCATCGATAGCGCATCCACAGGGTCGCCATTCAACAAAAAGTCTAGCTTAACAAGTTGGCTTGGGCGGAAATCTTTGAACTCGTAATCATAGCTTGCATAGCCACGGCTACGGCTCTTAATTGCGTCAAAGAAATCATATACAATCTCGCCTAAGGGCATTTCATAGTGCAAATCCACGCGGATTTCATCAATGTATTTCATATCAATCAAAATGCCGCGCTTGGTCTGGCACAAATCCATCAGGCTGCCCACATAGTCATTCGGGGTATACACGTGCACGTCTACAAAGGGCTCTTCTTGCTTTGCAATCTGGGTGGGGTCAGGATAGTTAGAGGGGTTTGCAATGGATACTTCTTCGCCACTCGTTAGGGTCAGTCGGTATTCTACGCTTGGGGTGGTGGTAACTAGATCAAGGTCAAATTCGCGTTCAATGCGTTCGGTGATGATTTCAAGGTGTAATAAGCCCAAGAAGCCGCAGCGGAAGCCAAAGCCAAGTGCAAGGCTTGTTTCAAGCTCAAAGCTCAGGGAAGCATCGTTCAGTTGTAGCTTTTCAAGTGCATCTTTTAGGTCGGGGTAGCGCGCGCCATCCGCAGGGTAAATGCCGCAGAACACCATTGGCTGTACTTGGCGATACCCGGGCATTGCCTCGGCGGTGGGATTGCTTGCAAGGGTGACGGTGTCGCCCACGCGGGTGTCTTGCACCGTCTTAATGCTTGCGGTTAAATAGCCAACCTCGCCTGCCTCTAGGTGGTCGCAGGGGGTCAGGGCGGTTGCGCCCATCTTGCCCACTTCGACTAAGGTGAATTTCACACCGTTGCTCATCATCTGGATGGTATCGCCCGCCTTTACGCTGCCTTCAAAGACGCGAATGTAGACGATAACCCCCTTGTAGCTATCATAAATGCTATCGAAAATCAGCGCTTTGAGGGGGGCTGCAGGGTCGCCTGTTGGCGCGGGAATGCTATCCACCACGCTTGCGACAACCGCCTCAATGTTAATGCCGTTCTTTGCCGAAACGCGGGGCGCGTCTAGGCAGGGCAGCCCAATCACGTCTTCTACCTCTTGCGCGACTTCATCTGGGTGGGCGCTGGGCAGGTCGATTTTATTCAGGATGGGCACCAGTTCAAGGTCATGCTCTAGTGCCATATAGGTGTTAGCAAGGGTTTGTGCCTCTACCCCTTGGCTGGCATCGACCACCAAAATTGCACCCTCACAGGCGGCAAGGCTGCGGCTTACTTCATACGCAAAATCCACGTGCCCTGGGGTGTCAATGAGGTTTAGCTGATATACTTCGCCATCGGTGTGGGTATAGTTCATGGTGACGGCGCGTGCTTTGATGGTAATGCCGCGTTCGCGCTCTAAATCCATGTTGTCGAGCAGCTGATTTTCCATCAGTCGCTTATCCACACTCTGGGTCAACTCTAAAATGCGGTCAGATAGGGTGGATTTACCGTGGTCAATGTGGGCGATGATGCAAAAGTTGCGAATGTTCTTGTTTGCCATAAGGGGGCGTTCCTCCTGTTGAATGGGTGTGTTTTATATGGTAGAGGCGGCCGGTGGTCGCTCGTTTGGTTTTTTGGAAAAAGGGGCTGCTTGCTTGGGACAAGTTTTAAGGTACACCAAAGGTTTGCGCGGTTTATGGTGGGGGCAAAATGCAATGGGGTAAAAGCGATTTGTGCCGCAATCAATCTTAGGTATTTGATGGCAGCTTGCCATACTGCAAATAATCCACCACCAAGGCGGGCTTGCCGTTTTGGATATAAACGCGTGGCACACGGCGGCTGACCCCGCAGACAATCTCGTACCCAATGGTACCAATCTTGTTTGCTACCTCATCGGCGCTGTCGCTGACCGTGCCGCCCCACAAAAAGACTTCGTCCCCTTCTTGCACATTGGGGATGTCTGTCACGTCAATCATCAGCTGATCCATGCAGACATTGCCGAGGATTTTGGCGGCTGTTCCGTGGATTTGTACGGTGCCCTTGCCACGGCTGAGCAAGCGAGGGTAGCCATCGGCATAGCCCGCGCAAAGGGTAGCGACAACGGTGGGTTTTTCTGCCACAAAATGCCGTCCATAGCTTGTGCTTTCGCCAACTTCGAGGGTTTTCACGTGACTGACCACCGTTTTGAAGCGCATGACTGGCTTCAGGAAATCAAAGGTAACTTCATCGCTTGGGTTCAGCCCATATAAGATGATACCGGGACGCGCCATGGTCTGTGCGCGGTTAACAGTTTCGGGGTAGGTGGGATGCAATAGCGTGCCCGCAGAGTTGTTACAATGCGCAAGTGCGGGTGCGTGCCCCGCTGCGGTGAGGCAGGCGATTGCTTTGGTAAAGAGTGCGTGCTGCTCCTCGGTATAGGTGATGTTTTCGGGGGTGGTGCTATCGCACACGGCAAAATGCTGAAACACCCCTGTGATTGCTAGCCCTTCTAGCGAATAGCAGGTGAGCACATCTGCTAGGGTTGTGTCAAAATCATGACGTAGGGCAAAGCCAATTCGCCCCATGCCAGTATCTAGCTTTAGGTGTACCTTTAATTTGGCAGCGTCGGGCAGTGCAGATGCTGCGGCGGAAAAAGCCTCTGCGGCGGCAAGGTTATAGCAGCTCTGGGTGATGTTATGAGCAATCAGCGTGTCGGTGTAGCGCGCGTCGGTGTGCCCAAGCAGCAAGATATCTGCGGTGATGCCTGCGCTGCGCAGTTCAATGGCTTCGGCGAGGCAGCTTACCGCCAATTGCTTTGCCCCGGCGGCAAGCAATGTTTTGCCGACCATCACCGCGCCGTGTCCATAGGCATCTGCCTTGACCACGGCACACAGCGGTGTGCCGCCCGCGCGTTTTTGGATTTCAGTAAAATTGTGGGTTAGGGCATCTAGATCAATCTCTGCCCATGTGTGGTGCTCAAATGCTGTCTGTTTCATATCCGTTTCCTCCTCACTCTATCCGATGTGTGCTCCGATTTTTGTGCGGCGGCGGGGCGCTGCCGCACGATATGGAATGCTCAATCCGTTTGCAGAGGGCTATGCCAGTAGCCGCTTGCAGTTTGGGCAAATCATCTGATGGTTTTGCTAGGGGCTCTGCCAGTGTGCTTGGGTTTCCAACCGTCCACCCCGTTTTCTTGCAGGGCACTCAGGGTCTTTTGGCGGAACGCACGGTCTATTTTGCATTTTTCCTGCACAAATAATTTGGTCTCGGTGCGGGTGGTGGTACCGTCTGCGGGGCATTTGCTCTTTATAATAGGAAAGCCCTCGTCTTTGCAGGCGCGAATGACCTCCGCCTCTGTCGCTAAAATCATGGGACGAATATTGGTTAAATCGCGGCGCGATAAGTAGGTGATGGGTGAAAAACAGCCAATGCGCCCTTCTTGCCACAGGTTCATGTAAAAGGTTTCAATTGCGTCATCTAGGTGGTGCCCCAAGGCGACCTTGTTGCAGCCAAGCTCTTGCGCGGCGGTGTGCAATGCCCCGCGCCGTAAATTTGCACAAAGCGAACAGGGGTTGTTCTCTTTGCGGATATCAAAGACCACCTCGCCAATATCGGTGCGGCGGATTTCATAGTAGATATCATGTGCGGCAAATAGCTCTGCCAGTGGGGTGTAATCGGTTTGCTCTTTGCCAAACTGGGGGTCAAGGGTGACGGCATAAATCTCAAAGGGAATGCCGATGTATTTGCGCAATGCGGCAAGCCCCATGGTCAGGGCAACGCTATCTTTGCCCCCTGATACGCCGATTAAAATTTTATCGCCGGGCGCAATCATTTCATAGTCTTGGATTGCCTTGCGTAAAAGCCCGGTAAAGTGTTGCATGCTTTTGTGTGCCATTTGGATGGATACCTATTCTTTCTTTTTTATGATCCTTATTATTATAGCATAAAATGACGCGTAGAAAAATGGCTTTTTGCCGAAAATGTTGTTTTTATCTGCCTTTCGCAAAAAAGCAAAAATATTTTTTGAAATTGCAAACTTTGAATGAGGGAGTATATAGGAGAAAATAAGAGAATAAAGAAGCATTGTTTGTATTTTATAAAAAAACATGAAAAAGGGTATTGACGAAGCCAAACAGATGTTGTATACTAATTTTCGCGCCGATATGCGCTAAATAAAATACCCGAATTCATATGGAGGAAAATAGATATGAGTACTACTCTCGTAAAGCCCGCCGCTGTTGAGCGCGCATGGCACGTACTTGATGCAGCAGGCAAACCACTAGGTCGCGTTGCTGCCGAGGCTGCTGTGCTACTTCGTGGCAAACAAAAAGTTGATTTCACCCCTAACGTTGATTGTGGCGATTTCGTTATCGTTATCAACTGTGATGATGCAGTTCTAACTGGCAAAAAGCTAGAAAAGAAATTCCATTACACCCACAGCCGTTTCATTGGTGGTCTAAAGAAAACCCAGTACAGCAAGCTAATGGCTGAAAACAGTGATAAAGCTATGACCTATGCGATCAAAGGCATGGTTCCAAGCAACACCATCGGCGCAAAAGCTATGACTCGTCTACATTGCTACAAAGGTGCTGAGCATGCACATGCTGCTCAGAAACCAGTAGCAGTTGAATTCTAATAGGAGGCAATTGAATTATGTACGAAACTAAACCTTACCTTTACGGCACTGGTCGTCGTAAACATTCTGTTGCCCGCGTTCGTGCTTATGCAGGCACTGGCAAAATCACCATCAACGGTCGTGACATCGACGATTACTTTGGCCTAGAAACCCTAAAGCTCATCGTTCGTTCTCCAATCGTTGCTCTTGGTCTTGAAGGCAAATATGACCTCGTTATCCGTGTAAACGGTGGCGGTTTCTCTGGTCAGGCTGGCGCAATCCGCCACGGTCTTGCTCGTGCGCTTCTTGCAAGCAGCGATGAAGCTCGTCCTGTCCTAAAACAGGCTGGTTACCTAACCCGTGACCCACGTATGAAAGAACGTAAGAAATACGGTCTTAAAGCAGCGCGTCGTGCTCCTCAGTTCTCGAAGCGCTAATCATATCTGTTTTATACAAGATATTTGCAACCTTTCAAAGGCACCCACCATTTGGTGGGTGCCTTTTTTTGCGGGTAAAAAGCGATAGCACAAATGTTTTTGTTGGCGCTGTGGGTGAGATGCTTCCCTTTTGTTCTGCGGAATTTCGATGAAAAATAACAGGACTGAAAAAAGGAACTGGAAAATTTTTCTGTAAAATTCATGTAAAGTTCAAATTTGCCGTACAGTAGCACCTTAATTTGATGTTAAAATGATACAATCAAGATGTGATGCTTTATTCTCTGTGCGATTGTACAAGGTTTTAGCCTCTTTTTGCACAAAAAAGCCAAAGAAAACGAGGTGCCCGATGGCAGTACAAAGTATTTTTAAGCGGTACGAATTAAAATATAAGCTGACACCCGCGCAGCATAATGCTCTGTGTGAGGCGATGCAAGGGTATATGCAGGCGGATGAATATGGGCGGTATCTGATCCGAAATGTTTATTTTGATACGGCGGATTACCAAATTATTCGCCAGTCCATTGAAAAGCCAACGTATAAAGAAAAGCTGCGCCTGCGTCAGTATGGCATGCCAGAAGAAGGCAAGCTAGCCTTTATCGAGTTAAAGAAAAAATACAACGGTGTTGTCTATAAACGGCGAGTGGATTTACCGCAAGAAGCCGCAGTTACTTACTTATGGCAGGGGGACGCACCACCACAGCATGCCCAAATTTTAGATGAGATTGATTATTTTAAACAGTCCCATCCCGATATCCGACCCCGCGTCTATCTCTCGTATGAGCGAGAGGCATATTTTTGTCCCACAGATGAAAATTTCCGCCTAACCTTTGATTACAACATCAAAACGCGAGATTGCGATGTTTCCCTTGCGCCTAGTGCGGGTGACAAACCCGTGTTGCGTGATGACAGCATCTTGATGGAAGTGAAAATAGTGGGGGGCTTGCCCCTTTGGTTCACTCATTTTTTAAGTGAGCATCAAATTTATAAGACATCATTTTCCAAATATGGCACGGCATATACACGATATAGTCAGCCACATCTTTCAGAGTATATAGGAGGGTTTTCTCATGCTATCTAATTATTTCACTGGTATTTTTGCCACTGCTGATGCTTCTAGCCTTACCTTGGCAGGGTTTTTCATCTGTATGCTGAGCGCACTGGTGCTAGGGGTGTTCATGGCGAAGGTGTATACCTGTAAAACGAAATGTACCCAGAGCTTTGCCGCCACGCTTGCGCTTATCCCGCTGGTGGTTGCCATGGTCATTATGATGGTAAACGGTAACATCGGCGCGGGTGTTGCGGTTGCGGGCGCGTTTAGCTTGGTGCGTTTCCGCTCGGTGCCCGGCACGGCAAGCGAAATCGGTGCCATTTTCACCGCCATGTGTACCGGGCTTACCATCGGCATGGGGTACATTGGCTTTGCTGTTTTGTTTGCGCTCATTGCCAGTGTCTTTGCTTTGGTGCTCGGCAGCATGCGCTTTGGTGGAACGAACGGCGAAGGGCGGGTGTTGCAGATTACCATCCCAGAAAACTTAAACTATACCAATGTATTTGATGATGTGTTTGAAGAGTTTGCCACTGATACTACGCTTGTTTCCACCAGAACCACCAACATGGGTAGCTTGTTTAAACTTAGCTATGAGGTAACACTCAAAGCAGGGCAAACCGAAAAAGCGTTTATTGACGCACTGCGTTGCCGCAATGGCAACCTAGAAATTAAAATGAGCCGCCCAAGTGACGGACACGATGTTCTGTAAAAGAGGGAGGATGCGCATGGGGATAAGAATGATAAAAGGAATTGCGTTAGGTTGTGCGGTAAGCCTGCTTGCGGGTTGCAGCGCGCTGAGTAGCGGGCAGGGGGTGACGGGCAGTGTCTTTGATACCTCACAATTTCCATCTGTCCAAAGTGGCAGCCAGAGCAGTAACCAAAGCAGCACTTCGTCAACGACAGCAGCGCAAGATACCACCGAAACCACAGTCACGCGTAACACAAGCACCGAAATTGAAACGCTGTCCTTCCCGAATATGCCCGATACCACCCCAGATGGCACGGGTACCTTATATAATGGCAGTGCAGATGTCAGCATTACGGCAAGCGGCACCTATACCTTCAGTGGCACCTTTTCAGATACCACCATCACGGTAAACGTAGACAAAGACGCGGATGATGGCGTGGTCTACCTTGTGCTTGATGGTGTTAGCATGACGAGCGATAGCGGCACTCCGATTTATATTATCGAGGCAAAAGATGTTGTGATTGTACTGGCAGATGGCAGTGAGAATACCATTTACCAAGGTGCCGTCACCACCACAGAGGAGGATTTCCCTAGTGGCGCGATTTACACAAAGGCGGATACCGTTATCACGGGCAGTGGTAGTTTAAGCGTAAACACGCTATATAATGATGCAATTAACGCGCGTGATGATTTGATTATCGATGGCGCAAGCATTATCATTGATGCGGTGAGTGATGGCATTGTCGCGCAAGACCTACTTGCCATTCAAGAGGCAGACCTGCGCATTACCGCGGGCAAGGATGGACTAAAAACCACCAACACCGAGGACGAGGATAAGGGCGACTTAATCATCACAAGTGGTACCTATTCTATTGCAGCAGAGGGCGATGGCATCAGTGCAGAGCGCACTTTGCAAATTGATGGCGGCAGCTTTATCATTACATCGGGCGGCGGCTATACAGGGGTGCTCAACACCATCACGGTGGGCGAGGGCTCTAGCCAGACGCAAGCGACTGATCTGCTAGAAACAAGCATGAAGGGTCTGAAAGCAAACGATATCCTCATCAATGGCGGTGGGATTGATATTTCCTCCTATGAGGATGGCATTAAGGCAGAGAATACCATTGTTATGAATGGTGGCACGGTTTATTTATTGATTGGCGATGACGGCATGACCGCCGACAATGCCCTTACCATCAATGATGGTGTTATCACGATTGAATATGGCTATGAGGGGATTGAGGGCGATTATCTAAGCATCCATGGCGGCGAAATTAGCGTCACAGTGCTAGATGATGGCATCAATGCGGGCAGTAGCGCAGGGCTAATCTATATCACAGGTGGCAATATCTTTATTGCGAGCCAAGGCGATTGCATCGATTCTAATGGCGATTTGACCATTGAAGGCGGCGAAATTGTCTTTGATAGCAATGCAATTTACACCGGCGGCGATGGCGAAATCGACGTCAGTGGCACCACCACCATTACCGGCGGCACCCTTGTGGATACGAACGGCAATGAGGTCAGCGCCTCTAGCAGTGGCAGTGGTATGCAGAGCTTTTTTAGCACACCAAGCCGCCAGAGCACCCAGACGCAAAACAATCAGCGTAGATAAGTAATACAAAAGAAAAAGGAGCTACTTTGTGGCTTCTTTTCCTTTTGTAACTGTTTTGTAATAACTTTGCGCGAAATCAAGGAAAAAGGGGCATGCTGATAGAAAAGAGCGGATTTTCTGTGCAAAACGTAAAAAACTTTTGATATATTTTGGTGTTTTTGTTGAAGTTCAGCCCCTAGAAAATGGGAAAAGGGGCGAAAAGTTTGACAAAAGCATACCCCTATGGTAAAATACTCCGCATGCCGAAGAGAACCTTTGTTTTAACGGCAAATTTACATTCCGAAAAGGAGGAATTGCAGATTAGTTTTGTAAAATGGAAAGAGCATTTTATCCGTCGCACCGCACACATGCCACCATTCGTTTTGGCATTTGGGGTTATGGCGATTTGCCTTGTGAGTACCCTTGCGATTATCACAGAGGCAACGCAGATTGTTTATGTGTCCGATTCTGAAGGTCAGGAAGAGACGTTTATTGTGCTAGAGGATGAGCCAGAGGTGCTCATGACCTTGACAAATATTACCGTAGAGGAAGGGGATAGTGTTTCAGTGGTGTCCTATCAGGATAATCACATGTCGATTAATATCCAACGCGCCTTTGCGGTGACGGTGCGAGCAGATGATGCGAACATCGAGGTATCCCTCATTCAGGGCACCGTAGCCGATGCCCTTGCGCTTGCTGAGGTAAGTCTTGGCGAGTACGATTACACCACACCGAGCTTAAACACCACTCTTTCACAGGGGGATGTGATTACGGTACACCGTGTGGAATATATCCAGACGGTGGAGTATGAGCCAATCCCCTATGAAACAGAGTATGTTTACACCAGTCTTTATTTCCGTTGGACCAGTAAGCAGACGACTGTGCAAGAGGGTAGCGATGGGCAAACTGACATCACCAGTACAGAGCGTTGGGTGGATGGCGCATTAGAATCTAGCCAGATTTCTAGTGTAGTGGTATCCAAAGAGCCCACCACCGCAATTTATAAGGTGTATGGTGCAAAGGTACCAGTATCGTCCTTAACAGGGCCAGATGGCACCACCAATAAACCAAGTAGTTATACTACGGTCTATACAGGGCGCAGTACGGGTTATTATTCGAGCACGGGCAAAGGCTCTTCTGGCCTTGGGCTTGGCTATGGCACCGTTGCCGTAGACCCGAACTTAATTCCGTATGGCACATTGCTGTATATTGAATCCACAGACGGTAAATTTGTCTATGGCTATGCCATTGCAACAGACACCGGCACGGCGCTGATGAACGGCACCTGCCTTGTGGATTGCTTTTATGAAACCTATGCTGAATCTACCTATCACTGGGCACAAACTGTCAACGTGTATGTAGTCGGTTAACAACAAAAAAACGCGCGTGCGATGAAAATCGTGTGCGCGTTTTTTGTTGTTATGAAAAAGGGGTGTTGATATTAAAATTTTTGAATAAGAGAGAATGAGAGCGCAAATAAGAAATGATAAGAGAATTGCTTGTGCTTTGTGGCGGGCAGGTGTTGACGAAGCGAAAGGGATGCGGTATACTCATTTTCGCAGAAAGTGCGTCCTGTGCAACAATAAACTGCTTAGCAAATCCGCACCCTATGGTAAAACGTAAGAAACATGTGCGGAACGCTGTATGGTATGCAGATTGTCGCTCAAAACACTCATTTTTAAGCGACAATCTAAAGATAGAAAAGGGGAACGAATGAAAAAACCAACCAAGATGAGCATTGTTTATTGGGGAAGTGTTGCGATTTGTGTTTTACTATTGCATCTGTTTTTGGTGCGTATTTATGCACCCTATGACGCACTAGATGAGGTGTATTATCCCCAAACAGACCCTATCCCGTTTGCCGTTAGCACAGAGGATGGGGTGCTGTATATCAACCCGCAAAATTCGTTTTGTTTTTACAGCAATTTCCCCGCGGGGGATTATCAAGTTGAGATAAGCTACCGCCTGCAAGACGAAAGCCTTGCGCAGGATGGTGTGCAGCTACATATCATCAACGCTTCGCAGTATGACGCAGCGGCAGAGGGGTACAAAACCCTAAATACTGTGACGCTTTCGCCCACCCAAACAAGCGCCTCGTTTGCAATTACGGTAGAGCAGTATAGCCATGATATCAAGATGTTGATTGACGATAACGCGGGCGATAATTTCTTGATTGAAGAGGTGCACATTACCAGTAATACATATTTATATAATGACCGCTATGTGAAAGCAGTTTTTTATGATCTTTGCTTGCTCGGTTTTGCTTTTGGGTTGTTTTGTGTTTACAAAAAAACGCAGGATGATCGCAAAGAGCGCCTGCGAAAGGCGATTATTTATCTTGCCCTGTGTGGTGTGGTGCTAATGTGTGCCTATCCTCTTATTTTTAATGACAGCATTTTCCTGACGGGGCATGATTATGAGTTCCATTATGTGCGGGTGCAAAGCATTGCACAAGGTTTGCTAGATGGGCAGTTCCCTGTGCGCATTCATATCACAGCAAATCGCGGGTATGGTGGCATTGGTAGCTTGTTTTACCCAGAGTTGTTTCTCTATTTGCCGGCATTGCTCGTCTGTTTAAACACTAACGTGCACACGGCTATCGTGCTATTTATGATTGCGCTGAACATTGCGGCGGCTTGGTTTAGTTATTGGGCGTTCTGTAATATTAGTAAAAACAGACTAGTGGCACTTGCAACAACGGCAATCTATCTGCTTTCTAATTACCGTGCTTGCAATTATTATATCCGTTTTGCCATTGCGGAATATCTCTTTATGTCCTTTTTACCGTTGATGTTTTATGCCATTTATCATATTTTTTATGAGGATGGCAAGCGTTGGTGGTTATTGGTCATCGCGGCAACCTGTGTATTGCAATCACACATTTTAGGAACTGTACTTACCGCGATTGCCTTTGGTTTGATGATTGTATGCTTGTTGGTGGCGCGTTGCATCAAAAAACAGCCTATCGCAAAACCTATGTTACAGCTTTGCAGCGCAGGTGTCTGGACGGTGCTACTGAATATTTGGTTTTTGTTCCCCTTTCTCACGAGCTATTTCTCAGGGCAGTTTGCAATGTTCGACGAAACGTATGAGTTCTATGAGAGATTTGCTGCAACTGACGTGTCAATTTTTAATGTGTTTCAGTGGATGCCCGTTTATCAGCCGAACGGCGTCAATTACAGTATAGGTGCTCCTATTTTGTTAGCCTTTTTTGCCGTGGTGGTGATGCTCGTTGCTAGCCTTGTACGTAAAAAGCCCCTTTCTGCCTGTGTTGTTGCCTGTGCAATCATTGGGGGCATAAGTCTTGTGTTGATGTGCGCTTCGGACCTTACGTTTTGGCTTGGGGAACACAGTAGTTTCTTTTTCTCTTTATTTGCTGCTCTGCAATTCCCGTTCCGATTTTTATCGATTTTAATCCCTGCTATCTGCTTTGCTTTTTTATTGATGGCATCCAAAATGGAACATGTAAAATTGCAAGGTGTATTGTGTGTTGCTTTAATCCTTCTTGCAGGGTGGAATGCTTGTATCGTGTTGGAATCGGATTCAATTTTATATTATGAAGAAGATCCGCATCGCGTTGTTTATTCCTTGTATCCAGAGGAATATCGCCGTGTGGATTCCACCTATTGGCGACAGTGGGCGATCTATGAGGTAGAAATCTATTATCCAGAGGATGAGGGTATCGTGGTATCCTCTTATGAACAAACTGGTACAAATGTAGTCCTAACGTATGAAAACCCCAGTGATAGTGCACATTATATCGAGCCCTGTTTGTTCTTTTACAGTGGCTATCAAGCCATTGGTGCAGATGGTACCGCTTATAATTTGGTCATTGGTGACAATGGGCGGCTGCGGATTATCATTCCTGCGAATAGCAGCGATGAAATTACGATTTCGTTCCACAAGCGTTCTATCTATCTGCTTGCTGAACTTATGACGCTTGGCATGGCAGTGCTCTTTTGCTTGTTGGTGCTGCCTACAAAATACAGGTTAAGATGGCAACCGCTTGTGCGCAAAATCTTGTGCCGCTTTGCAAAAAAAGAAAAGAAAAACGAAACTTAAAAAAGAAGAGTGCTTCTGTCTGTTTGAAACAATATGTCAAATGTTGGGGTACAAATCAGTGCGGTGTAGCTAGTTAGCTAACAACAAAAAAACGCGTATGCGATGAAAATCGTATGCGCGTTTTTTGTTGTCCTGTGTTCAAATACGACTAACTTTGTTTTATATGGCTATTATTTTCCGCCCGGTTTGTGCAAAACGTTGAAAAGGTAAAAAATGTTTTACGATTTTCTATCATTTTTTACAGAAAAATGCTTGAAAAAGAGTTCGTTTTTCTTTAAAATAGAGAGGTAAAACAAAATCGGGAAAGTGATAAGCAAGAAACGCTTACAATGGAGGAAAATCTTTATGAGCACAGAGATGGAAAAACCCCTTGCGCAGGATGCAGATTACCCTATGTATTTGTATAAGCAGGGCAACAATTATGAGTCCTATCGTTTTTTTGGCGCGCACCTTACCGCACATGGCGGGCACGAGGGTGCCATATTTCGTGTCTGGGCGCCGAATGCTGTTAAAGTAAGCGTTGTTGGTGATTTTAACAATTGGGTGCCAAACAGTCACCCGATGGAGCAAATCGAAGGGCAGGGCGTTTGGGCGCTCTTTATCCCGGGTGTTGAGGAATTTGATACCTATAAATATTGTATCACCACGCAGGATGATCATTTGGTATTTAAGGCTGACCCCTATGCCACTCATGCCGAAACCCGCCCCTCAAACGCAAGCAAGGTGTATGACATTGAGGGTTATGCATGGGATGACGAGGCATGGCAAACCTCACAGCAGCATAAAGATGTATTAAACGCACCCATGAACGTGTACGAGATGCATGCGGGCAGCTGGAAAACCAAAGTGGACGGGCTACCTTATAATTATAGCGAACTTGCCGATGTGCTTGTGCCTTACCTGAGCGAGATGGGCTATACCCATGTTGAGATGATGCCCTTGACCGAATATCCGTATGATGGTAGCTGGGGCTATCAGGTGACGGGGTATTTCGCCCCGACCAGTCGCTATGGCACCCCGAAGGACTTTATGGCATTTGTGGATAAGCTACATAACGCAGGCATTGGTGTAATTATGGACTGGGTGCCTGCGCATTTCCCGAAAGATGGGCATGGGTTATATCAGTTTGATGGCACTGCCTGCTATGAGGACCCCAACCCAAAACGCGGGGAACATAAGGAATGGGGCACCATGATTTTTGATTATGGCAAACCAGAAATCCAGAGCTTCTTAATCTCAAGCGCTTATTACTGGATTGAAAAATTTCATATCGATGGGCTGCGTGTTGATGCCGTGGCATCTATGCTATATCTCGATTATAACCGCCGCGATGGCGAGTGGGAGGCAAACAGTGAGGGCGGCAACAAAAACTTTGAGGCAATCGCCTTTTTACGCAAGCTAAACGGCACCATTCTTGGCACTCACCCACATTGCTATATGATTGCAGAAGAGTCTACTGCGTGGCCAATGGTTACCCGCCCCGCGGAGGATGGTGGGCTTGGCTTTAATTTCAAGTGGAACATGGGTTGGATGAACGATATGCTCAGCTATATGAGCTGTGACCCGCTCTTCCGCAAGGGCAACCACAATAAGGTAACCTTTAGCTTCTTTTATGCCTTTAGTGAAAACTTCATGCTACCCATCAGCCACGATGAAGTGGTACATGGCAAGTGTAGTTTGATTAACAAAATGCCCGGCGGCTATGCCGAAAAATTTGCAAGCCTCAAAACCTTCTTTGGTTACATGATGGCGCATCCCGGCAAAAAGCTGCTCTTTATGGGGCAAGAGTTCGGGCAATTTATGGAATGGAGTGAAGAGCGTGAGCTAGATTGGCAGTTGCTCGGCTTTGAAAACCATCAACAGCTACAAGGCTATGTTAAGGCATTGAATGCTTTTTATAAAAAGACCCCTGCTTTGTGGGAAATCGATTATGACTGGGAAGGTTTCCAGTGGATTGTGCCAGATGACTGTGCACAAAGCGTGATTGCCTTCCTGCGTCGCGACCGCGCGGGCAAGATGGTGCTTTGCGTCTGCAACTTTAATCCTGTGCAGCGCGAGGGCTATGCGATGGGTGTGCCAGTGAAGGGCACCTATAAAGAAATTTTGAATAGTGACGATGCAGCCTTTGGCGGCAGTGGCACAGTTCACAATACAAGTATCCGTACCAAAAAAACACCACTCCACGGATACGAAAACAGCATTGAAATTACATTGCCTCCTATGAGCACCCTGTATTTTTCAGTGCCAACCCCAAAAGCAAAACAAGATCCCGGCGAATCTGTACAGAAAGAGGAGAAAACCGAAAAGAAAAAAACAGGAAAAAAGAAAAAGAGCTAAGCAAATCCGAAACAAATCAGCAAAAAATACGTAAGGGGCGTTCTCTTGAAAGAAAGAGAACGTAAAAAAGAGGAGAATTTTTATGGCAAAAGAAATGGTTGCAATGATTCTTGCCGGCGGTAGAGGCTCTCGCCTATATGCGCTGACACAAAAAACAGCAAAACCTGCTGTTTCCTTTGGCGGTAAATACAGCATTATTGATTTCCCGCTATCAAACTGTGTAAACTCTAACATCGATACAGTTGGCATTGCCACACAGTATCAACCCCAGAAACTAAACGATTATATCGGTAACGGTCAGCCATGGGATTTAGATGGCTTGTATGGCGGTGTACATATCCTGCCCCCTTACGAACAGGCAAACGGTTCCTCTTGGTATAAGGGAACTGCCAATGCGATTTACCAAAACATTAGCTTTATTGATGCATATCATCCTGAGTATGTGATTATTCTTTCGGGCGACCAAATCTGCAAGCAGGATTACGATGATTTCCTAAATTTCCACAAAGAAAAAGGCGCTGAATTCTCGGTTGCTGTTATGGAAGTGCCATGGGAAGAAGCAGGGCGCTTTGGCTTGATGGTCGCAGATGGCGATGATAAAATCACCGAATTCCAGGAAAAACCCAAAGAACCCAAATCGAACCTCGCTTCGATGGGTATCTATATCTTTAACTGGGATGTCCTCAAAAAATACCTCGAAGATGATGAAGCAACCGAAGGTTCCACGAACGATTTCGGCAACGATATCATCCCAAGCCTATTGCGTGATGAGCGCAAGATGTATGCTTATCATTTTGCGGGCTATTGGCGTGATGTTGGTACCATTGATAGCCTATGGGCAGCAAACATGGAAGTGCTAGACCCTGAGCATTCGGGCATTGACCTGTTTGATGAATCGTGGAAGATTTATAGCCGCAACCCTGTGATGCCTGCACAGAAAATTGGCCCTCGCGCAGTGGTAGAAGATGCACTGATTACCGAAGGCTGCAAAATCCGTGGTATCGTCAAACACTCGGTGCTTTCTGCTGGTGTTGTCGTAGAAGAAGGCGCAACCATAGAAGATGCAGTAATCATGCAAGGCGCTGTGGTGAAGGCAGGTGCTGTGGTGCGCAATGCCATCATTGCAGAAAACGTAGTGGTTGGCGCAGGCGCACATGTGGGTGATGCGGGCAGTGTAGCACATGTTGGCACAGAGCTTACCATCGGCGCAGGCGCAACCGTAAAAGCGGGCGCGATTGTATATGAATCGGTGAAGGAGGGCGAAGAAGTATGATTAGTCAAAACATGAATGCGTTGGGCATTGTTTTCCCCAACAGCTATGATAGCACCGTGCCTCAGCTTGTTGCAGAGCGTTTGATGGCTTCTATTCCTTTTGCAGGGCGCTACCGTATGATCGATTTTACCCTTTCGAGCATGTCTAACTGTGGTATCAACAATGTTTCGGTTGTTGTACGCAAAAACTATTACTCGCTGATGGATCACCTTGGCGCGGGTCGTGAATGGGATTTAACCCGTCGCCGTGGCGGTTTGAACATTCTGCCTCCTTTCTCAGAGAAAAACGTCAAGCTGTACAATGGCCGCGTAGAGGCATTGGCATCGCTCTTACCTTTCCTTACCCGCCAAAAAGAAAAATATGCCATTTTAAGCGATAGCAATCTGGCAATGAACTTTGACTATAACAAGCTCATTGCAGAGCATCAGCGCACTGGCGCAGATGTCACCCTTGCTTATCAGGTAACAGAAGTACCAAGCGGTTTAAAGAGCGATAACTACTACACCATCACCTGTGATGGCGAAGGTCGCGTGACTGATTTGTTGATGAACGAAGAAAACATTGGGCAGAAAAACCTCTGCATGAATATCTATGTCATCGAGCGCGAAAAGCTCATTCAACTCGTCAAAGATGCAACGGTGCGCGGCATGGTTTACTTTGAGCGCGATATCCTTGCGCACAACCTTACAACAATGAACATTCGCGGCATGCAGTACAATGGCTATGTGGCACGTATCTGTGATATGAAAACCTATTTCGATGAAAACCTAAAACTCATCGAGGAGGAAAACCTAGACGCGCTCTTCCCACGCACTAGCCCTGTTTACACCAAAATCCGTGATGATAACCCCACCCGTTATGCGCATTCTTCCCATGTAGAAAGCTCGCTGATTGCGGATGGCTGCTGCATTAAGGGTCGCGTAGAAAATTGCGTGCTCTTCCGTGGTGTTACCGTCAAAAAGGGCGCAACAGTACGCAACTGTGTATTGATGCAGGATACTGTGGTAGAAGAAAATGTAAATCTTGAATGTGTTGTAGCGGATAAAAACGTTACCTTTACCGCGAATAAGCAACTGTTTGGCACCGAAAGTTTCCCTATTTTCGTAGGCAAACGCCACACTGTTTAAGGCGGCAGCGCTCCTTGTGAGCAGAAAGGGAGGTTGTGATGAATGTTTTATATGTTACCTCAGAGGCAAATCCGTTTGCAAAATCGGGCGGACTAGCTGACGTTGCAGGCTCGCTGCCAAAGGCACTGGTTGCCGATGGCATCGAAACCCGTGTGGTTATGCCCCTGTATGGCGATTTAAAAGGCAAAGATAAACTGACGTACCTAACGAATTTCTCGGTGCCAGTGGGTTGGCGCAGCCAGTACTGTGGTGTTTTTACCGCAGTAGAGGGCGGTGTGACCTATTATTTCCTCGATAACGAATATTATTTCGACCGCAAAGGCTTATACGGTTTTTATGATGATGGCGAACGCTTTGCTTTCTTTAGCCGTGCCGTGCTAGAAATGCTATTTTGCATTGATTTCGCACCAGACATCCTAAACTGCAATGACTGGCAGTCGGGGCTTGTGCCGGTTTATCTAAACCTATACTATCGCCACTTAGATAAATTCAACAAGCTCAAAACCGTCTTTACCATCCATAACATTGCGTATCAGGGTAAATACGGTCTGGAAGTGCTAGAAGAAATCTGTGGAATTAGTCGCCGCGACCAACACCTTGTTGAATACGATGGCTGCGCAAACTTTATGAAAGGCGCCATTGAATGTGCCGATAAAATCACCACTGTTAGCCCAACCTATGCGGGTGAAATCCTTGACCCATGGTTTAGCTATGGGCTAGATGGCTTGCTCAAGGAAAAACAGTACAAACTGTGCGGTATTCTCAACGGCATTGATTACGAAACCAATGACCCAGAAACTGACCCCGCCTTGGCAAAGAATTACAGCGCCAAAACGGTGGCAAAGGGCAAACTTGTTTGCAAAGAAACATTGCAAGATAAATATGGCCTAGAAAAAGATGGCAGCCCTGTCTATGGCATGGTCAGCCGCCTTGTGGGCATGAAAGGCTTTGACCTTGTGCGCAGTATCGCAGACGGTCTTGTCAGCCAAGGCATTCAGCTTGTGGTGCTAGGCACTGGCGAGAGCGAGTATGAGCATTATTTTAGTGAGCTTGCTGCCAAGAACCCGGGTCGTGTGGGTGTTACCATCGGCTTTGATGTCAAACTAGCGCAGCAAATCTATGCCGGGTCTGATGTATTCGTCATGCCTTCTAAGAGCGAGCCTTGTGGGCTTGCCCAGATGGTATCCTGTCGCTATGGCACCATCCCCATCATCCGTGAAACGGGCGGGCTAAAAGATTCTATTCAGGATTGCACGCTTGGCACTGGCAACGGCTTTACCTTTGCACAATACAATGCACATGATTTATTTGGTGCGTGTGACCGTGCGCAAAAAGCATTTGAAAAACCAAAAGATTGGGCAAACCTTGTGCAGTATGCAATGCGTTGTGATTTTAGCTGGAGTATCTCCGCCAAGAGCTACGCAGGGCTATACAACGAAGTGATGTACCTGTGGTAAATCGCGATCGAGTGACAACTGGATAAATAAATTAAAATAAAAAAAGAGCGCTTTTGCGGTTCCATCTTTTATGAAAAGGGTGGAAGGCAAAGTGCTCTTTTTGTTATGGCTTGATAGACAAATTGTGTGATAAAAAGGAGTGTGCTTTGTCAGTGCGAAAAGGAGGAATTTGGCGCGATTAGAAGATAGGATAAAAATTTTTTTTAAAACATCTCGGTGCTCTTGGTAGTGTTATAAATTAACAGGCATTCGCGCTTTTCGATATCGCCCAAACTGTAATAATATCGCCCAGTTTGGTTCATCTGGTCAAAGTGAATGCGGCGGTTATGGCTGCAAGGGGTATCGGTGATGGTTTGGATGGTTTTCTTGCGAATGGGGTTATCTAGGTGATATGGATCCCACGCATAGACATGAGTATCATCTGCTTTGGTAATCAAAATATAATGTCCCGTGCCAAGTAAACAGCGCACAATTGCCACTGCGCCGTTGTCAAGGGCAATGTTTAATTTGCTGTCTTTTCCCAAGAAAATATCGTTAGGATGTAAGTTTTTGCAATAAACGGGGAAGCCGCACTGCTGATTGTATTCGTTCAGCCACTTGCCAATGAAGCGCAATGCTGCGGCACTGGTGCCCTTTTGCCCACTGCGCCCTTTTGAATCGCAAGAGTCCATGGTGTAATTAAAGACGGCTTTTATCATGGATGGCTGAATTTGTTTGCGTGAAAATTGTACACTCAATGCGTTGAGCATGCTAATCGGTCCGCAATCGTATTCTGAAATTTGATAGTTAAGTGGCACTGGCATAATTCGGCTCCTTTTTACATTAATCGCAAAAAGAATTATACGAAAAAACTGGGGTATTTGTCAAGAATAAACATTGACAAAATGGGCACTTTTGCCGTATAATTACAACGTTTTTATACAGGAGTTATCCAATGGCTTTTTTGCGACCGCGATACGCGGACACTTTGGGAGAAACAAAGTGCTGGCAATACGTAAAAAACAGTCACGCAAAGCGAAATAGAGCGCTTTGTGTGGCATAGAGATAACGCAACTGGAAACAATGACAAACCAAGTACAAACCCTCAGGAGAAACAAAAAATGAAAAAAATCTCTCGTCGCAGTTTTTTAAAAGGCATGGGTGCTACTGCAGCCACTTTATCCGCAACTAGCCTATTGACCGCATGTGGCAGCACCAGTTCTTCTGGTGATGCTTCTAGCACAAGTGACGCAACCACCACGACAACTACAAGCAGCGATGTGATCAATATTGCATCTACCTCTACCCTTGGCAGCCTAAACCCATTGCTGATCGATGCAACCTGGATCAACATGTATGCCATGACCCTTATGTTCAACCCACTTGTTGCCCTCAACGAAGAGGCTGAATTTGAGGCAATGCTAGTGGATAGCATCACCACAGATGACAACTTAACCTATACCCTGCATATCAACGATGCAGCAACCTGGAGCGATGGTACTCCTATCACTTCGGCTGATTTGGAATACACCTTTAAAATGTTAACTAGCGCTACCGTGGGCAACCTAACCATGATGATGTATGCTCTTGTTGGCACTGATGATGCCACTGGCTACCGTGCAGATGGGGTAGAAGATTTAGAAGGCTTCCAGATTGTGGATGACAAAACCGTCACCCTAACCTTCAAATGGGAAATCAACCCAATTAGCTTCCAGACAAGCTACGCAATGTATATCTTCCCCGTGCCTGCTCACGTGCTCAGCGAAGTGCCTGAAGCTGACCTTGCTACCAGTGATTGGTTCAGTGCACCTACCGTGGTATCGGGCCCTTACATGGCAACCGCAGTAGATGCCAACAACTATATCACCTATACCGCCAATGAAAACTACTGGATGGGCGCACCTAAAGTGTCGAGCCTTAACATTAAAATCGTAGAGGGTGCACAGTTGCTCAGTGGTTTGACCAGTGGCGAAATCGACGTGGTACCACCCCTACTTGCTTCTTTTGTGCAGAGCGATTACGACAGCGTGCTTGCGCTTGAAAATGTAAATGCTGCCTATGGCGATGCCTATGCGGTTGAAAACATCTTCATCAACTGCAACACCGTGCCAGAAGTAGAAATCCGCCAAGCAATGCTATGTGCACTTGACCGCAATGTCATCATCGATGGCTTACTCGGCGGCGCAGCTGATTTGTGCGATGGCTTTGCAGTGCCTGCTGGCCCTTACAACCGCGATTTGCCTGTGACTGCTTATGACGTTACCCGCGCACAAGAGCTTGTTGCCACTGCAACTGCAAACGGTTGGGATCCAAGCACCACCTATGAGTTATACCTCAATGGTGGCGAAGATACTTTGATTAACGCAGCAACCATCGCACAGACCTATTGGGCAGCAGCGGGCATTAACGTCAACCTCAACACGGTTGATATTGATACCCTCATGACCATGTGCATCGAAGGTAGCGGCGACATGTACGGTGTACAGTATACCTACCCACCAATGGATCCTGCACAGGTTGATATCTCTTGGGTACTAGATTACTGGTGCTTCTATGAGTCTGACGTTGTGCCTGACGCACTTGCCAATATTTGGGCAACCAGTGACCCAGACGTATATGCAGATGAGTTATACAAGATTGACGCTGATGTACAGGAAAATGTGCCTCTGATGGTGCTTTACGTCAACGGTCCTCTTGGCGCAGTGGCAAATCGCGTTTCGGGCGCAACGGCAAACATGTACGGCTGCCTCAACAACGTGCACGAATGGGAAATCGTTTAACGGAGTGTAACGCGAACCTATGTAAGGGCGCGCTGTGGTCGCCCGCAAGGGTGACACCATTTTATGATATCGCACCCACAGGGATGGCATTTTGCGCTGTCCCTGTGGGATATCGTCATCTAGGAAAAGCAAATAGAAAGAACAGGAAAAGCCATTGGAGCATTTACTAGAGGTAAAAAACCTCGAAACGACCTTTACAAGTGACTTTGGTGCAAGTGCAGCGGTAGATCGGATTAGCTATTATGTCAATCCCGGTGAAACTGTCTGCCTTGTGGGAGAAAGCGGCTGCGGCAAAAGTGTGTCTAGCCTTTCTTTGCTGCGCCTTCTTGCGCGCAATGGCGCGGTGACGGGTGGTGAAGTGCTGTTTGAAGGGGTCGATTTGCTGACCCTTTCGGACAAAGCGCTTGATAAAATCCGTGGCAGCTGCCTGAGCATGATTTTCCAAGATGCGCTTTCCAGTTTAAACCCTGTCTTTACCATTGGCAACCAAATTGTCGAAAGCATTCGCGCCCATACTGACCTAACCCGCAAAGAGGCAGAGGCACGTGCGGCAGATTTGCTTGAAAAGGTAGGTGTTGCTGACCCAGTGGCAACCCTTAAAAAATATCCACACACCCTTTCGGGCGGGCAGCGTCAGCGCGTTATGATTGCGCTGGCGCTTGCTTGCAGTCCGAAACTTTTGATTGCGGACGAACCCACCACCGCCTTAGATGTTACCATCCAAGCCCAGATTATGCAGCTGCTCAAAGAGTTGCAGGCAGAAAATGGGATGAGCATTCAGCTGATTACCCATGACATCGGTCTAGTGGCCCAGATGGCAGACCGTGTGCTTGTGATGTATGCGGGGCAGATTGTGGAACAGGGCGAGGTGCGCGATGTATTCAAAGCGCCTGCCCACCCTTACACCCGCGCCCTGCTTGCCAGTGTGCCCGATTTGCCTGACAACGGCGGTCGCCGTCTCGTGTCCATTCAGGGCAGCGTGCCAGAGCACTATCAGTTTATCACTGGCTGTCGCTTTGCCTCGCGCTGCCCCCATGCCGCAGAGTTTTGCGCCCAACCGCAGGGGATGGTGCCACTCGGCAATGGGCATGCCGCGCGTTGCTACCTAGCCATGCCAAACGCAAAAGCAGAAGGGGAGGTGTAAGATGAGCAAAGAGCCATTGCTCCGTGTGGAGCACCTTACCAAAAACTATCCCATCAAGGGTGGTATTTTAAACCGCACCGTTGCACAGGTACATGCGGTAGAAGATGTCAGCTTTACCATTGAGGCAGGCACCACCCTGGGGCTTGTGGGCGAAAGTGGCTGTGGCAAAAGCACCATCGGTCGCCAGATTGTAGGGCTAGAACAGCCCACAGCGGGTAAAATTTTATACCAAGGGCGTGATTTGAATGCCCTGTCAAAGCAAGATATGCGCGGCATTCGCACCGAATTGCAGATGGTATTTCAGGATAACTATTCTGCCCTCAACCCACGCAAGCACATCTATGAAATTTTGGCAGAACCAATGCTCTACCATGGCATTGCCACCAAGGCAACCGTGAATGATGAAATCAATCGCCTGCTTGAGTTGGTTGGCTTGCCCAAGGGCAGCAAAAGCCGTTACCCGCACGAATTTTCGGGCGGGCAGCGCCAGCGCATCGGGATTGCCCGCGCACTCAGCTTAAAGCCGCGCCTAATCGTCTGTGACGAGCCTGTTTCCGCGCTTGATGTTTCTATCCAAGCACAGATATTAAACCTTTTTTGGGATATTCAAGAGCAGCTAGGCATTGCCTATCTGTTCATTGGGCATGGGCTTGCGGCGGTCAACTATGTGTCTGACCGTATAGCCGTCATGTATCTGGGGCAGCTGATGGAAATTGCAGATGCAGATGAACTCTTTCGCAACCCATTGCACCCTTATACCAATGCGCTTTGTGCTGCAGCACCCTCGCCAGACCCAGACAAAGCACGCGCCACGCATGTTATTCTTGGCGGTGAGGTAGGCAGCGCCCTTGCGCCACCACCTGGTTGCCATTTTGCACCGCGTTGCCCCTATGCAACGCCCGCATGCAGCGCAGCAATGCCACAGTTGCAGCCCATTGCACCCGGCAGTAGCCATCTGGTTGCCTGCCCCTTTGCGCTCAGCCAAGCAAAGGAGAATGCCCATGTTTAAATATATCATCAAGCGTATTCTCATTGCTATCCCAGTGCTCTTTGGCATTACCGTTATTGACTATGCTCTGTGTAGTATGGCGGGCAGCCCGCTTGCCATGCTCCAGACCGCCCGCGTGACCGAAGAAGCCCTTGCCCTCAAAGAGGCGGCGCTTGGGCTTGATCAGCCGGTTTATATCCAGTATTTCCTCTGGCTCAAAGAGATTGCAGTGGGCAACCTTGGCACAAGCTATAAAACCTATCAGCCAGTCAGTGAGATGATTGCTGCTTGTGTGGGACCAACACTGCTGCTCATGGGGGTTAGCTTCCTTGTCAGCTTGCTGATTAGCTTGCCTGCGGGGATTTACAGTGCAACGCACCAGTATTCTAAGGGCGATTACACCGTGGTCGGCGCGTCCTTCCTCTTTTCGAGTGTGCCGAGCTTCTTTTTATCCCTTGTACTGATTTTTATCTTTACTGTCTGCCTAGGGTGGCTGCCATCTTCTGGCATGACGACGCTTGGCACAGATGGTGGCTTTTGGGATGTTGCGGCGCACATGGTTATGCCGGTCAGCGTCCTTGCCATTGGCATGGCGGGGGTAAACATCCGTTATTTCCGCAGTGCTATGCTAGAGATTTTACAAAAAGATTATCTGCGCACCGCCCGTAGTAAGGGCATTGGTCATTTCTTGGTGGTGTACAAACATGCACTGCGCAATGCTTTGCTAACCGTTATCACGGTGCTAGGCATGCAAATTCCAGTGCTGTTTGGTGGCGCCTTTATTGTCGAGCAGGTCTTTAGTTGGCCAGGGCTTGGCTTAATGACCATGAGCGCCATCAGCAATAAGGACTATCCTGTGATTATGGGTGTTTGCCTGTTCTCGGCGGTGGTGGTGCTGATTGGCAACCTGTTGACCGATATTCTTTATGCGGTGGCTGACCCCACCATTCAACTGAAATAAGGGGGCGCAGATGTTTATGACAAGAAAAAATCTGCGTGATGAAGCGGCAAAAAACGCAGATTTTGCAAAAAAAGCAGCCGAACAGGCAAAATGCCGCGCTGAAATCCCCGAAAACGAAACCTATTTACAGACGGTTTGGCGCCGTTTTAAGCGCCACCGCCTTGCCATGGTTAGCTGTGGGGTGCTTGCGGTGGTCATCATTGCGGCACTGCTAGCACCATGGATTGCCCCATATAGCCCTACTGAGATTACAGGGCAGTTTACCGCCGCACCAAGCAGCGAACACTGGCTTGGCACCGATGCTGTTGGGCGCGATGTTCTCAGCCGCTTGCTCTATGCCACCCGTGTGAGCCTCTTGGTTGGCGTTTTGACCGCACTGGTGTCTACTGCCGCCGGTGTGGTGCTCGGGCTATTATCGGGCTATCTAGGCGGTGTGGTGGATATGGTCATCATGCGCATCACCGATATGGTGATGAGTTTCCCCTATATCTTGCTCGTGTTGGTGGCAGCGTCCATCTTTACCCCGGGGCTTTGGTCAATTGTTTTGATTTTGGGCTTTGTGGATTGGCCAGGGGTTGCCCGCCTTGTGCGCGGCAATGTGCTCAGCCTGCGCGAAACCAATTTCGTGAAAGGCAACCAGATTGCGGGCATGCCCAAAGGGTATATTTTGTTTAGCGAAATCCTGCCCAACACCCTTGCCCCTGTCCTTGTCTATGCCACAAGCGTTATGGCGCTGAGTATTCTGGATGAAGCTGCGCTTTCGTATATCAACCTTGGAATTCGTCAGCCAGATGCCTCCCTTGGCAATATGCTCAACGGCGCGCAAAGCCTAACGGTGCTGACAAGCATGCCTTGGCTTTGGGTTCCACCCGGTGTGGTGCTGATTTTAATTGTGGTCGCGATTAACTTTATCGGCGATGCTCTGCGCGATGCCGTAGACCCCACGACAACCTAAGCAAAGGGTGGCTCATTTTATTCGAACATTAAAAAAGCTGCCCCCTCACAGGGGCGGGCGCATGCGAACACATTCTTGTGTTTTGCGCGCGCTTGCCGTCTGTGAGGGGGCAGCTTTTATTTTGTGGGGGTGCTGCCTAGGGTAATCGCTCTTTTGTGTGATAAAAAATCAATCGTTGCAGTGCAGCAGGTGCTTTTCTAAATAGCCATGAATGAGGTGCTGTGCCGCGGCATTTTCGCCGCCCTGTGGCACGATAAAATCAGCTTTGCGCTTGCTTGGCTCTACAAAGGCATCGTGCATTGGTTTTACGGTGGTCAAATATTGACTGATGACACTGTCTAGGGTGCGCCCGCGTTCCTTCACATCCCGCAAAATGCGGCGCAGAATGCGTTCGTCTGCGTCTGTGTCTACATATACTTTCAAGTCAAACAAATCGCAGAGTGCGTCATTTTCAAACAGTAAAATGCCCTCAACCAAAATAATGGGCGCAGGGGTCATCGGTAGGGTTTGAACTGCGCGGTTATGCATGGTATAATCATAGGTAGGACATGCAATGGCACAGCCCGCCTTTAGCTGTTTGAGCTGCTCAATTAATAGGGCAGTGTCAAAGGCATCCGGGTGGTCATAGTTTAGGGCACTGCGTTGCTCATAGGTCAGCTCATCGTGCTGTTTGTAATAAAAATCGTGCGAAATAAGGCGAATGTCCTCTACGCCAAAGCAATCGCGTAAGCGATAGGCGAGGGTGGTTTTGCCGCTGCCAGAGCCGCCGGCAAGCCCGATGATAATGGGGGTCATAAGATGCCTCCTAAATAACAGTGCGAATATAAGTGCGATTACAGCATTTTACCATATATGAGTGAAAAATGCAAATTGAAAGAGGCGCCCATCGATGGGCGCCTCTTTCAATTTGAGAAAGTTTGTATTGATGGGACTAGGCGGTTGTCGTTTTAAAAGTTGTGTTCGCTTTGAATGTCTTAGTGCTGCACAAAAGAGCGCTGATATTCGCTCGGGGGGGTGCCAATGTAGCGTTTAAATACACGTGTGAAATAGTTGGGGCTATCAAAGCCTAGTTGTTCTGAAATTTCAAAAATGGTGTATTGCCCAGATTGTAACAAAGTGCAAGCGGCCTCTACTTTGATCTTGTTGATGTATTCAGGAATGCCGATGCCTTCCTCTTTCTTAAATTGTGTGGAAAGATAATTAGGAGATACAAAGGCTATTCTAGCAAGATCTGTTAAGGTTAAACGGTTTTCTATGTTGGCTTTAATATATTGTTTTACGTTGGAAACAATGGTGTTGCTGTTTTCTGCGGAGATGTCTAATAGTTGAATACAGGATTGTTCAAGCTGCGAATACCAATAAATTAAGAGAGATTTTGAAACAAAAGAGTAAAGCGCATTACGTAAAAATAAAAGTTCGCTTTCTTGGTTGCCTAAAAACGTTTCTTCGGATAATTCATTCAAAAGGTTGCTTGTAAAATGCAACAGTGCCTTGCGAGAGTATGAATTTGTGCGTATGTTTTCGCGCAAGGCGTGAATGGTTTGTTGGCATTGTGGCAGGTTTTTTGTCTGTAAAGCGCGAATAAGCTGTTTTTGAAGTGCGGTAAAATTGAAAGATTCATAAGGCACTGTGTGTATGTCTTGTGGGAAGATACAAGGCAATTCTAAGTTGAATTGTGCATCAAATGCGTGGTGATAATTTTCTTTGAATGCAGGTAATTGCTCGTTGCTTGCAAAGCAATCGGTTGCGAGAAAGTGAAATGGAACATTTGTCATGCGTTGGCTAATGTTTAGCAGTTTACTGTGGAAATCGTGCAAAAGAGTGTGGTAAGTGTCCTGGTTGTTATCCCAAGTAAAAAAGACAAAACTATTGCTTGGCATTTCAAACGAAAAACTCATTTCTTGTTTAAAGCAGCGCTTGGCAAGATTTTCGGCGAGTTCTCGCATCCAAACCATTCTTTTTTCTATCGCGGGGTCAAAATCAAGGTTTTGTTGCGGTGAAAAAGTAAGCGAAATGATGCCGTAAGCATGTAATGCGTTTGCATCTTCTAGCAGCTGCAGGTGATTTGTGGGAGAAAAGTGGTGCTGTGCAAATAAGAATTGGATCATCGCCAATCGAACGGTATCACTTGTAAGGTTTTCACGGTGTTGCTGCATGATTTGCCCATATTTAATGATTTGGCGTGCCTCGCATTCCCGAATTGCGTTTTGTACAGCTTGCTCAAGGATAGCGGGGTTTAATTGGCATTTTATAAGGTATTCGACGGCACGGTGGCGCATTGCTGTGCGTGCTAATTCGAAATCTTGTAAATTGGTTAACATAATAAATACAGCATCGCTTGAGGCGGTGGTGATAACATCCATGCCATTGAGCACAGGCATATTAATATCACAAATTACAATATCGGGCAAAAGAGCTTCAATCATGTTCAGTCCTTGTTGACCGTCATTCGCAACACCAACGAGTGTGCAATTTAAATCGTGCCAATTGAGCAAATGTTTAATACCTGTAAGTACCAAAGGCTCGTCATCAATTAGTAATATTTTGAACATCAAGATCCCTTTCTATCGGAATTCGAATTGTCATTTCAGTATAAACGTTCTTTTCGCTTTGAATGGTAATGCCGCTGTTTGCACCATAAAGCATACGCAAGCGTTTATGAACATTAGATACCCCGATACCAGTTGCTAAACTGTTGGAAGAACCCTGCCCTTTGCTTAGTAGTTGCTCTATTTCTGGTGATGTCATGCCGACACCATTGTCGTGAATTGTAATGATAAGCCAACCGTCATTGCTTTCGCGTGCGCGGACGGTAATGGTGCCAAGACGCCCAGAAGGCTGCACACCGTGAAAAATGGCATTTTCGACAATGGGTTGTAGAACCATTTTTATAATGCGGCAGTCGTTGTATTGTGCAGGAATATCATATTTTACTTGGAATGATTCGAGATATCGAATGGATTGGATGTTAATATAGTCGCTTAAAAGAGAAAGCTCTTGCGATAAAGTAATGGTTTCGTTTGCACCTTTTGCCATGTTTTTTAACAGGTTGATAAGGCTTTGGGAAATGCTTACAATTCCTTCATGACCTTGTATATCGGCCATCCATCGGATAGAATCTAGGGTGTTGTATAAAAAATGTGGGTTTACTTGGCTTTGTAGTAACGCGAATTCTATCCGCTTTCGCTCCTCGCTATCGCGGATGACAGCATCTAATAAATTGCGAAAACTAAGTGCCATCTCGTTGACAACTTTACCGATTTCTGCAATTTCGTCGTTTGATTGTTCAATGCTAGGGTCGTATGAAAAATCGTTGTTGCCGATTTGCTTGATTTTCAAAATAAGATGATGGATCGAGCGCGTGAAATGGATGGATGTAATATATACCAGAAAACTAGATAAAAGGGTAGAGATAATAATGGTTTCTAAAATGATTTTAGCGGTTTGGTTGTGTGTAAGTTGGGTGGTAGCGACATCTGTGCCTGCATAAATTGTTAAGCCAAGGGAAGGGATTGTGCGGCTCACAAGATTGTATTCAATATCTTGATAAACGAGGGTGTTACCATCAAAGGTTTCAGATTGTACCGCGCCTGTGGGGAACTCTAGACAAGAACAAAGCACCTCACCGCTTTCGAGCACAGCAAATAATAAATTGCTGTTAAGGTAGAGTTCTAGTACATCTAAAAAGATATCGGAGGAAACCTCAAGATATAGGGTTGCTTTCTGATTGTCTGTTGCGTTAATGGTATGTAGTACGCAAAATGCACTTTGCTGCCCATTGATAGAGGGGGACAGTTGATAGAAGGATTTTTCTAGGGTTGGATTATCGTAAATGCTGCGTAGCTCGCTGTATTGTGGCGAATTTTGAATTGCAAGCAGGTCACTTGATTGACCAGAAAACTGTGCGACGGTAGATTGAATCATGACATCAGATTCGTTGAAAATAACTAGCTTTCGAACATAAGCGGAGCTAGTAATGGTATGAAGATAAGAGTCAAGCATGTCTTGTGCTTTGATAGCGGTTTGTTTTGCGCTAGTGGTGTCGATATCGGTTAAAGCCATGCTAGCGGAAACGTTCCAATCTTCCTCGATTAAAAAAACGACTTGTGATAAGTCTGAAATTTGCTTGATGATATCGCTTTCAATTACCGATAAAAGATTTTCGCTAATTTCATTGTTTTTTTGGTCGAGTTGCTTGTTCATGGTGTAAAAAATATAGATGTTTGAAAGAATTTGAACAAGCGCAACGGAAAGTACAGTAACAGAAATGATGCGAAAACGGAAACTGTTGTAAAGGGATTTCATCTTGCAAAGCACTCCTTTTAAGCAATATAATTTATGTACTATTATAATGTATTTTTATGGCTTTTGGCAACGATATGGGGATATTTGTTTGGTAAATGTGTAGAAAAGTACAGTTATTGTAGAAAAGTACAGTTATTGTAGAAAAATACAGTATAGCGGATGAATGACGAAAAAGGAAAGCAGCAAGGTTGCTTAAAAAAATGCGTATTGTGGAGAAATTTACAAATGTTGTTGAAATGAGTGTAATTATGTATAGATGTTGCTGAGGATTTTGCTTGTACCTCGCGCAAATAAGTTGGTATAATAAATGCATGAGAAGCGCAATTGTAAAGTTGATTATAGCACGTTATAATTTGCAAGATTGCGACGAGAGGAGTTTACAATGAAAAAGATTGATCGCCGTTCCTTCCTAAAAGCAACTGCTGCTGTAAGCGTTGCAGGTGCACTCGGTGCATGTTCGTCTAGCACTAGCACTACAACCAGTACCACCACTACGAGCACGACTAGTACAAGTACAGATAGCAGTGCTGAACAAATTACCCTTAAAGCTGCTTCATGGGATCTTACCTCTAACTTGCACTATCAGGCTGTTGCCGATGCCTACATGGCACAAAACCCTAACGTAACCATCGAAATGATTGATATTCCTTCTGCTGATTATAGCACGAAAATTAACATTATGCTAAATGCAAGCAGCGATGTGGACGTTTTCTGGATTAAAGAATCGAACAAAGCCTATGAATATAGCGCAAAAGGCCAGTTGCTAGATTTAACTTCTTATGTAGAAGAAAGTGGCATGGATTTAGATGATTTTAATGGTATTGCCGAATGCTTCCAGTTCGATGGAAAAACCCTTGCAATCCCTGCACAAACTCAATACTATAATCTTTACTACAACAAAGATCTTTTCGATGCAGCAGGTGTAGATTATCCTACGAATGATATGACTTGGTCGGAATTCGTAGATGTAGCATACCAGATGACCAGCGGCGAAGGTAGCGAAAAAATTTATGGTGCTTATTTCCATACTTGGCTATGCCTTGTAACCCAGTGGGGTATTCAGAATGGTGAACATGATGTTATGGCTACCAACTATGCAGATTACCTAACAGAATCGTTTGAAATGGTTTTGGGCATGCAAGAAGATGGCGTAATTAAAGATTATGCAACTGCAAAAACATCTAGCTTGCATTATAGCACGGAGTTCTACTCAGGTCAGGTTGCAATGCTACCCATTGGTAACTGGTTTAGTGCAATGATTATCGCCAAACAAGAAGCAGGCGAGTTTAACGCAAATTGGGGTATGGTAACAATCCCTCATACAGATGATGTAGAGGCTGGTTACACCGTAGGCTCTACCACTGCAATTGCTGCTTGTGCAAACACCGCTTATGCAGATGCTGCTTGGGATTTCATCAACTTTGTTGTTGGACCAGAAGGTGGCGACGTTTACGTAAGTATGGGTAATATTCCTGGTGCAAGTACAGATGAGCATCTTGAAATGCTTGCTACTGTTGCTGGTATGCCAGAAGAAACGGAACAGATTGTAGAAGCATTGCAGGTGAAAAACTTTGAGCTTGACTTCCCAATTTCTGAACTTTCTAGTGAAATTAACACAATGATGAGTGAAGAATATGACCTTATCATGCTAGGCGAATCTACAATTGAAGAAGGCCTTGCAGCTATGACAGAGCGCTCTATTGAAATTCAAGGGCTGTAATGGGCATTAAAAGTTCCTTGTCGTTGCGAGTTCATCTTAAATGATTTTTCATTGCAGATAATCTTTATGAAATAGCGATTGCGAAGGCGAGGATATTGTGATAACAGGCAAAATGGTAGGGGAGTGGTTTGAAAACTCTCCTATCATTTTGTATTTGGAGGAATTTTATGGAGAAGTTACTCATAAAAAAGAAAAAATTGCCGTTAGGAACAAGAAACACACTGATAGGCTTGTCTTTCATTTTACCTAACTTTATTGGTTTTTTTGTTTTTATTCTTTGCCCTGTGCTGTATTCGTTGTTGTTGAGCTTTATGTATTGGGATGGCTACAACCCAATGGAATTTGCCGGGCTTGGCAATTTTATTGATATCTTTTCAGATTCAGTCTTTAGGGCATCTATTTGGAAAACATTTTATTATACTTCGTTGACTGTGTTTTTTAGCTTAATATTTGCGTTGTTGTTTGCTGTTTTACTGAACCAAAAAATGCGTGGGAGAAATTTCTTCCGTACTGCGATTTTCTTCCCATATGTTGCTTCTGTTGTAGCAGTAGGTGCTGTGTGGAATGCAATTTTGCAAAAAGATTATGGCCCAGTGAACGAAGTGCTGCGCTTGCTTGGCGTAGAAAACCCACCAGGGTGGGTGGCAAGTGTGGCGTGGGCAATCCCTGCGGTTATTATTGTTAGCGTTTGGAAAAACATTGGTTATTTTATGATGATTTACATTGCTGGTTTGCAAAATATTCCAGTGCCCTTGTATGAGGCAGCTACCATTGAAGGTGCAAACCGTTGGGTGCAGTTTTGGCGCATTACCTTGCCACAGCTGCGCAACACTACCTTTTTTGTATTGATGATGCTAACCATTAACTCGTTTAAAGCGTTTGATTTAATCTATGTTATGACGGCAGGCGGGCCAGGCAATGCAACTACAATGCTTGCGCAGTATATCTATAATCAATCGTTTATATACTGGAATTATGGCCGTGCAAGTGCAGCTTCGATTATTTTGTTCATTTTTGTGGGCGGCATAACAGTTGTGCAAATGTTAGTTGAGAAAAAACAAAACGATTCATAATAAAAAGGAGCTTGCTATGCTACATAAACAATCTAGGGCAGAAAAGTGCATCCTGTTTATACTGATGGTATTGGTATCTATTTGTATGCTGTTACCGCTTGCTTGGATGATTTCTGCCTCTCTCAAACTGGATAGTCAGGTGTTTACGGTGCCTGTACAATGGATTCCAGAAAACCCACAATGGCAAAATTATTTGTTGATTTGGACGCGTATCGATTTAGCGTTGTATACGTTTAACACGGTGAAAATTACTGTTGTTGTTACGCTGTTACAGCTCTTTACCTCTAGCTTGGCTGCTTATGGCTTTGCAAAATGCCGCTTTAGAGGGAGAAATTCCTTGTTTTTCTTTTATGTTATTACCATTGCTATTCCTTGGCAGGTGTATATGTTGCCGCAGTACATTATGATGGCAAAGGCAGGACTTGTAGATACGCACTTGGCCATTATTTTACTACACAGCTTTACGGCATTTGGCGTATTTTTGTTGCGCCAATTCTATATGTCTGTTCCGGATGAGTTGTTAGAAGCAGCGCGTATTGATGGTTTGACAGAGCATGGCATTTACCTGCGCATTATGCTGCCTCTTTCCAAGCCAGCGATTGCAACATTGTGCATTTTTAGCTTTGTAACAACATGGAATGATTTCTTAGGACCCATGATTTACTTTAACTCGAATGACTTAAAAACAATTCAAATTGGTATTCGCATGTTTATTAGCTTGTATTCGTCAGAATATAACTTAATTATGGCAGCGAGTGTTTTGTCATTAATTCCAGTGCTTACCATCTTTTTGGCATTCCAAAAGTTCTTTGTGCAAGGTGTTGCAACTAGTGGCTTGAAAGGGTAAGGATAGGATGTTCGTAGTTGGAAAGAACGCAAACATTGAAAAATGAGATGTGAGGAGAAAAAATGAAAAAGTTTTCAAATTGTAATTTAACACAAGCGCAAGCGGAACAAGCATTATCAGAGGCTTGCGAAATTGTAAAAGCAAATGTCCCGATGTTTACGGATTGCTGTCAAGACCATTCTAGCGTGGGTGATATTTATCCACAGCGTGAAAATGATGAGTGGACATGTGGGTTTTGGCCAGGGGAACTATGGCTTAGCTACGAACATACAAATGATGCAATCTTTAAAGAAACTGCCCTTGTACAGGTGGAAAGTTTTGTAAAGCGCATTGAAAATAAAGTACAAGTAGATCATCATGATATGGGCTTTTTGTATACCCCATCTTGCGTTGCAGCGTATCAGCTAGTAGGGAGTGAAGAGGGTAAACAAGCTGCGATTGCAGCAGCAGACCAGTTGATAACACGGTTTCAGCCCAAGGGTGAATTTTTGCAGGCTTGGGGTGCCATGGACGAGGTAGATAATTACCGCTATATTATCGATTGTATGCTAAATGTACCGTTGCTCTATTGGGCAAGCAAGGTAACAGGCAATGATAAATACCGCGAAATTGGTACGAAGCACACTGTGACTTGCCTTGCGAACTCCTTCCGCGAAGATGGTAGCACACATCATACGTTCTTTATGAATGCAGATGGCACACCCAAATGTGGCCGCACTTGCCAAGGATATCGCGACGATAGTTTTTGGGCGCGTGGGCAAGCATGGGGGATTTATGGCAGTGCTATTGGTTACACCTATACTCAAAACGATGAATTTAAAGATGTGTTCAAAAAGGCATTGGATTTTTATCTTTCTCGCTTACCAGAAGATTTGGTGCCTTGCTGGGATATGATTTTTGCGCCAGAAACAGGCGAACCGCGCGATTCGTCTAGCGCAGCAATTGTGGCTTGTGGCTTGCTAGAAATGGCAAAGCATGAAACACAGGATGTCGCACAGGAATATAGAGAGCTTGCGGGGCAAATGCTTGCAAGTTTGGTAGATTGCTATGCGGTGAAAATGGCAGAATTTAAACCTGGCATTGGACTAGTAAAGCATGGTACTTATGGTAAAAAGAGCCCATACAACACTTGCAATGGCAATGGTGTGGATGAATGCGTAAGTTGGGGCGACTATTTTTACATGGAAGCCTTGACGCGGTATATGAAAGATTGGGCGATGTATTGGTAAATGCGTGTGTTTGAGGGTACTTGCCTAGGCGGGTATATTTATCTTGAAAAGGGGGTGTAAGCGTTGGTTTTGTTTGATTTTGATGCGGCGCAAGACGCCATAAGTCGGCAAGAATATGAAGCATTTTATGCAGAGCAGCAACCACTAATTACGCAGGCTTTGTGTGGTGCGTTGCCGTATGCAGATAGCATGGGGTGGTATTGTGTTGATCGTTGGGCAAATGATGGAATGCTAGATGCATTGCTTGCCAAGGCGGCGGAAATAAAAGAAAATGCAACCGCTTTTGTACTTGTTGGTGTTGGTGGTTCAAACCAAGCAGCGCGTGCAGCAATTCGTGCCATCGGTGAAAAGAGTGGCATTGAAATAATAGATGCAGGTAATACGCTTTCTGCGTTTGAGTTGCATCATGTTGCACAGCGGCTGGCAGGTAAGGATTTTTACATTAACGTAATTGCGAAAAATTTTGAAACGCTAGAGCCTGGTGCTAGTTTTCGCTTTTTGCGTAAATTGCTACATGATAAATATGGTTGCGATGCGCATCGACATATCATTGCAACGGGAAGTAAGGGCAGCCATTTTGAAGCGATTTCTGCGAAAGAAGGCTATGCGTTTTTTACGTTCCCCGATTGTATTGGTGGGCGATATTCCGTGTTTAGCGATGTTGGGCTGTTGCCCATGGCAGTGGCCGGACTTGATATCAAAGCGATGGTTGCTGGTGCAAAAAAGATGGAGCAAATCTTAACGAGTGAGCAAAGCATAGAAAACCCTGCCGTGAAATATGCATTGATACGAGCCCTTTTGCATCGAAAAGGGTTTCGCATGGAGATGTTGTCGTTCTTTGAGCCACGGTTGCGCTATTTTTCTAAATGGTGGACACAGTTGTTCGCTGAGAGTGAAGGGAAAGATGGAAAGGGCTGTTACCCCATTGTCGGTGAATACTCTGAAGATTTGCATTCCATCGGGCAGTTTGTGCAAGAGGGTACACCGATTATATTTGAGACCTTTTTATGCGTTTCGGAGCGAGATGTTCTCTTTTCCCCGCAAGCAGATGCAGTTGATGATCGTTTCGATTACTTAAATGATAAAGATTTTTGGCAGATTAATAAGGCGGCAGAGGCAGGCACAATTGCGGTGCATGCAAGTCGCTTGCCCTGCATAATTCTTACCATCCCACAGATAGACGAAGAGCACCTCGGTATGTTATACTATTTCTATATGCTGATGTGCAGTCTTTCTGCAAGTTTGCTGTCAATCCACCCATTTAATCAAGATGGTGTAGAAGCATATAAATCGAGTATGTTTCGCATCTTAAAAAAATAGGCATTATCCTCATAAAAATCCAGTGCTATTTTAATGTTACGGGATCAAAAAAGGGTGTGTTGATATTCTAGCCATTGGAATATCATGCTTTTGGTTATGGTGCAAAGAAGAAACGAGGATTTCCATGAAAAAAGTATTACAAGCGCCCTATATCGACCAAACCGAGCGTTGGGTGTATGGCTGTGAGAGCATTTCCACCGTGATGCTGTTGCAGTATCTCGGGCTTGGCACGGACCCAGATGATTTTATCGACCATTATCTGCCCCGCGCCAACTCGACGGAGCAAGCGGGCGAAATGTACGCGGAGGACCCCACTTATTATTATATCAATGAGCCACGGGATTTGACGGGGTGGGGGTGCTATGCGCCCTGCATCGTCAATGCCATCACCGCTGTGTTAAACGCAGCGGGGCAGCAAGATGCCTATGAGGTGGTGAACGAAATAGGTAAAACCGCCGCGCAGCTGTGCGAGGAATATATTGATAACGGCATGCCAGTTGTCTTTTGGGCGACCCTTGATATGCTGCCCGTCAAGCCCGCAAACCCCGACCATTGGATTTTGCCAAACGGTGAAGTGTTCCGCTGGGTGGGCAACGAGCATTGCCTGCTATTAGTGGGCTATGATGATGCGCATTATTATTTTAATGACCCATGGCATAACCATGGCTGCTGCCCCTACCCCAAGGCATTGGTAGAGCAGCGCCACCAAGATCAAGGGATGTATGCGGTGACGGTGCGCCGTGTGGCGCAATGAAGAATGAAATATCGCGGTTGCGATATGAAAATATAGCTGCGCTATATGAGATGTGCTGCGCACGTTGTGGTGTCGCTATGCGACGGATTTTAAAGGTGCTGTTGCACCTCTCTCACTTTAAAACAATGCCGCCCTGCCCGTTGCAATTTGCAACGGGCAGGGCGGCATTGTTTTTGCCATTCTTATTTGTCTAGCGTCAAATCGCCCTCTTTAATCCAACCAAGTTTGCGTTCAATTTCGCAAAAGAGGATGGAGAGCGCTGCGGGCAGGACAAAGCAGATGAGCAGCAGCCCTAGCCAATCAAAGGCGGTGATGGCTGCCATGTTGCCGGCGGCAATCTCGCTCACCCAACCGCTGTATACGCCCAGAGGCCCTACGAGCCCGCAGGTGCCCATGCCAGAGGATACGGCAGCACCGTTCATCTCAAGCCCGAAGAGGCAGGTGGAGAGGGGACCAGTAATCGCACTGGCAAGGGAGGGTGCGATCCAAATTTTGGGGTTCTTTACAATATTGCTCAGCTGCAACATGCTTGTGCCAAGCCCTTGGCTGATGAGCCCGCTGACTTTGTTTTCGCGATAGCTCATGGCGGCAAAGCCCACCATCTGTGCGCAGCAGCCTGCCACAGCTGCACCGCCTGCAATCCCTGTTAGGCTTAATGCTGCGCAGATGGCAGCACTGGAAATGGGCAGCGTCAGGGCAATGCCCACCACGACGGATACTAAAATGCCCATGATAAAGGGCGCTTGGGTGGTTGCCCACATGATAAAGGTGCCAAGAGCACTTGCTGCCGCACCAATGGGAGCAGCAATGCACAGTGCAAGCCCTACACCCGATAAAATGGTGACAAGAGGGGTGACCAAAATATCAATCTTGGTTTCCTTACTGACGGCCTTGCCAAGCTCTGCTGCGACAATTGCAATTAGGAGCACTGCCAAAGGACCACCTGCCCCGCCAAGGGCATTCGAGGCATAGCCAACCGTTACAAGGCTAAAGAGTACCAGTGGTGGGCAGCCAAGTGCATAGCCGATGGCACATGCCATTGCCGCCCCAGAGCAGCTTTGCGCATAGACACCAATGCTCTGCAAGACGGCAATCCCTGTTTGCTGCCCAAGGGTATTCAGGATGGTGCCAATCAACAGACTGGCGAACAAGCCCTGCGCCATCGCACCAAGGGCATCAATCGCATAGCGACGCGCTGAGATAACAATGTTTTTCCGTGCGCAAAAATCTTTTATCTTTTGCATGTTAGTACACCTTTCTTTGTGAGGAAAAGAGCGGGTTTTGGATGCCCTATATACTATCACACTGAGCGCGCTAGGGCAAGAATAATGTTGAAATTAAAAAAACTTTGTGAAACTGCAATTAAACTTTTCTGTTTTTCGTATTTTTAGTGTTGGAAATGCTTGGAAGCATTTGACTATATCACAAAGTGCATGTTATACTAAGCGTAATATGTCAATTTTCGTCACGACCATGCAGGAGGCTCCATGAAACGCAACCTTTCTCGTTATTTTTTCAAAAAAAGCTGGGCGCATTATTCGTTTGGGCAGATGTTGCTCTCGGGTGTGCTTGCTGCTGCCATCACCACCAGTGCGGTGGGTGGTGCCTTTGCGGCGGTATCGCTGCAATCAAACGATGGGCAAAGCCAGGCAAGCTCTGCCTTACCAACGATTGCACCAACAGCAACGCCAGAGCCTGAAAAAACAATCAACACAGAGTTTCTAGAGATGGAGTGGTATGCTAGCACCATTGGTGCACCGGCAACCCTAGTGCCAGATGTAGAAGTAATTTTAAATACAGGCGGTAGTCAGCAAATGCTGAGCATTGGCATTTATGCTGAGAAAATGGACGAAAACGGCTATACATGGAATGAAATCATCATTGGCTTGCCGGTGGAAATCACCATTGTTTGTGAGGAACTCGCAGAGCTAGAGGATGAAGATAATGCCACAGACCATATTGCTAGTGTAGAGGGTGGCATTTCAATATATGATATCAACACGAGCACAGGCACGCTGCAAGTTGGCCCACTAGACCCCGGTGAATACACCGTATCTATCAGTTGCGATGTCGATGGTTACATCATGCCAGAGGGCGAAACCGTCACCGTTGCGGAGAAAATCAGCTATGAAGTAGATGAAGATATCGAGATGGAAGATGCAGAAGCCGGCTTTGAGGACGAAGGCGCTTTAGATGATACCGTGGTAGAAAATACGGTGCGCTATGTCGCTTCTAGCAGTACCACCAATACATACAGCGCCTACTGGCTATCCGATACCAACTGTTGGTTAAACGGCACAAGTCCATATCTATATTATAGCGATGGCACCAAGAGCCCCTATAAGCTAACCACGGCGAGCAAAACCATTGGTGGGGTAAGCTATACCTATTACACTGCCGCCACCCTAGATACCAGTTTAACTTGGGATGAAAACGGTGTGGTAACGGAAGAAAGCCTTGCAACCACGCTCAGCGCAGGTACAAGCAGCGCAACCACCATGACAAGGCTCAGCGTAAGCTATGATAACGCGAGTTTCTCAGGGCTAGAGCCACTTTCTATCTCGATTGGCAGCGGGGCAAGCACGGGTGAGGCATATTCTGCTTCTAGTGTGCAAACCCTTAGCACGGTGGTCACCAAAACTCTCGTGGTATCTTCTGACACCACGGTGTACACCACTGTGAACGAAGGCAGCTCGGTTACAACCGTGTCTAGCATAACAACGGACCCAACAGCAACCCCAACCGCTACGGCAGAACCAACGGCAGCCGCGACTGCAACCGCAGAACCTACCGCGACCGCCACCGCGACTGCAGAACCTACCGCGACAGCGACAGCGACTGCAACTGCCACCGCAACTGCAACTGCTACCGCCACTGCCACCGCAACGGCAACGGCAACTGCGACTGCCACCGCAACCGCAACTGCCACCGCGTCCGCATCGCCTAGTGCAAGTCCGAGTGCGTCCCCAACGCCCTTGCCAACGGATGCATTGGTGTCTAGTTTTACACTATATAGCAGCGGCGCCCCTGTTTCAAGCATCACCCTTGCCGATGGCACCACCACCACGGTCAGCAGCTATTTTGGGGTGAGCAGCAGCGATATTGTAGAATATACTTACAGTGGTTGGCAAACCATTGACGGTGTGAAATATTACTATGACCCCGACACCAACAAGCCAGTCACTGGCACGCAAGTCATTAACGGCACCACCTATATTTTTGGCGCAACCGGTGCGTATGACAGTCAGTGCACCGGCATCGATGTTTCGTATTGGCAGGGCACCATTGATTGGGATAAGGTTAAGGCAGCGGGGGTAGAGTTCGTTATCATCCGCGCGGGCTACCGTGGCTATGGCAGCGGCACCATCGTGCAGGATAAAAACTTTACGAGCTATATCAATGGCGCAAAGGCGGCAGGGCTGCGTGTGGGCATCTATTTCTTTAGCCAAGCGATTAACGCACAGGAGGGTGTAGAAGAAGCCTCTGCCTGCATTAACTTGATTAAATCTTACGGTACAAGCTACCCTATTTATATCGATACTGAGCTTTCGGGTGCATCGGGTAATACAGGGCGCGCGGATAATATCTCGAATGCAGACCGCACTGCTGCGGTGGTTGCTTTTTGCGAAACGATTAAATCAGCGGGGTATACCCCGGGTATTTACGCAAGTTATAGCTGGTTTACCACCAAGCTCAACTTCTCTGAAATCAGTGGGTATAGCCTATGGAATGCCCAATGGGGCAGTACCAACAGCATGTCCTCTGCGGGTATGTGGCAATACACAAGCTCCGGCTCAGTTAACGGCATCAGCGGGCACGTCGATATGAACATCAGCTATATTGGCTAAGGTGCACGCTGTTACCCTGTGGGGGATGGCGTCCTCGACGTCCCGCCTGTCGGCAATGAATTCCTAAATCGTAGGGGCGACCTGTGGTCGTCCGTAAGGTTTGCACAAACCCCATCATAAACCACAAAAAGCCCCCTCTTGCACACGCTGCAAGAGGGGGCTTTGCTATGCCAATATTAGGTATCTAAGTAGTTGCGCACAAGTGCCTGCAATAAATCATCACGGTCTAGCTTGCGGATTAAATTACGCGCATTGCCATAGGTGGTGATATAGGTAGGGTCTTCCGAAAGAATATACCCAACAATCTGGTTGACTGGATTATAGCCTTTTTCTTTCAGTGCATCATAAACTTCTTGTAAAATGGATTGGATTTGGCTGTCTTTATCGTCATAAATAGAAAATACAGCAGTTTTATCTCCCATAATGGAACACCCCTTTCAATAATATATAGTGTTATTGTACACGAATTAAGGCTAATACGCAAGTCCAGAAGGAAAAATTAAAAAAAATTTAGCAATATCGCCAAAAAAAATCCCCCCTCCTTATGGCAAAGGAAGGGGGAAAAAGGACTTCTTGTCGATTTTTATTTGGTGCAAACCTTGTGCGTGCCGTTGTAGTGCATCGGCGCAGGCTTAGCTGCGAATGGTTACTTCAATTTCGCCAAGGCTCTTGAGAACCTTTTCAATGGCGGCATCCACTTCCACATCGGTTAGGGTGCGATCAGCTGCGCGGAACACCAAATTATAGGCAAGGCTCTTGGTGCCTGCGGCAATTTTATCGCCGGTGTAAATATCAAACAGGCTAACGCTTTCTAGCAGTTTGCCCGCAGCTTTGGTGATACGTGCGGCAATCTCTGCGGCAGGCACGCTTGCAGTAGATACCAGTGCAAGGTCGCGCGTGGTGGCAGGGGTCTTAGGCAGTGGGGTGTAGCTTGCTTGGCTTACGCGGCAGGCATACAGTGCATCAAGGTCAATGTCAGCGGCAACTACGCGGGTTTTAATGCCGTAGTTTGCGCATACCTTGGGGTGGATTTCGCCCACCGTTGCAAGGCACACTTCCTCAGCACCGTTGCGGCATAGGATATCCGCTGTGCGCCCAGGGTGCCATGTGTTGCCGCTTTCGTTGCGGATAACGCGTAGGCGGCTAGGTGCAATGTGTGCGGTAGCAATTAGGCGCTCAACGGCACCCTTCATGCCAAGGTAATCCCAGTTTGCGCCGTATGCAGCGGCAATGATTTTCTGATTTTCGGTGGGCAATAGCACGTCGGTGGTTTTGCCTTCTGCGGCAAGTTTTGCACTTAACGCATCGTAATCGCCAAAGTCTGCGTCGCTTGCGTCATAGCTGCTGGGCAGGTATTCTGCGGCTTGCTCAAAAATCGCAGCCTCAGGGGTGCGTGCAGCGTAGTTGGTTGCAATCACGCTTAGCACGCTTGGCAGTGCAGTGGTGCGCATAATAGAGGTATCCTCACCCAGTGGATTTGAAATCACAACAGGGGTGCGGCGGCTGTCATCCGCGGGTAGGTTAATCAAATCAAAGCATTTTGGCGAGTAGAAGCTAAAGGTTTCTACCTCATATAAGCCATAGCCGCACAGGGTGTTGAGGATTTTTTCCTGGAAGGTCTGACGCTCAGTGGGGCGGGCATCGGCGGTGCCCTGCATTAAGGTGCTAGGCATTTTGTTATAGCCGATATAACGTGCAATTTCCTCTGCCAAATCACAGGTGCGGTTTACATCGCCGCGTAGGGCAGGGATCATCACATCATCGCCGTCAAATTTGAAATCAAGCGGGGCTAGGTAGCTTTGCGCTTCTGCGACGCTCAAAGAAGTGCCGAGTAGCTTGTTAATCATGCCGACATTCAGTGGCATGCGGCGCTTACCATCCCAGAGGGTGCGCAGTTTTTCATCGGCGCAGGGGTAGTTGTCTACAATACCATTGACCACGTCACCTGCGTCTAGCAACTGAATTAGCTCAAGTGCGCGTAAGATAGCAGGCATGCAGTTGGCAGCAGATAAGCCTTTTTCGTATTTGCCCGAAGCCTCGGTGCGCATACCCAGTGCTTTGGCAGTGGTGCGTACACTAGGACCATTGAACATGGCGCTCTCGAATACGATGGTGGTGGTGTCATCGTATGTGCCGCTAAATTCGCCACCCATTACACCTGCCACCGCAACGGGGGCTTTTTCGTCAGCAATCACAAGCATGTTGGGGGTAAGCACACGTTCGATGCCGTCAAGGGTCACGATGGTTTCACCCTCTGCTGCATTGCGCACGATGACCTTGCCGCCGTTTAGGTATTTGTAATCAAAGCAGTGCATGGGCTGCCCGTATTCTAGCATGACGTAGTTTGTGATATCAACAATGTTGTTGATGGGGCGCACACCACAATTGCGCAGGCGCTCACGCAGCCAAGCGGGGGAGGGCTTTACGCGCACATTTTCAACCACAGCGCCGCAGTAGCGATAGCATAAGTCTGCGTTCAAAATTTCTACGCTGAGTAAATCATTCACATCGCCATGCCCTGCGCTTACGGCGGGGGTGTGGTCGATGAAGTCTACCCCAAAGGTGGCGGCAACTTCGCGCCCTAGGTTGCGAATGGAAAGGCAATCAGGGCGGTTGGGGGTGATTTCAAGGTCAAGCACGGTATCATCAAGCCCAAGTGCTTCGGTGGCACGCATGCCTAGGAACACATTTTTGGCGGCTTTCATCTCTTCGGTCAGCACCAAAATGCCGTCCTCAATGCAGTCGGGGAAATCGTGGGTGGTCAGGTTAATCTCGCCCATGCCCACAAGCATGCCGCAGCTTTCTACCCCGCGTAGCTTGCCTTTTTTAATCGAAATACCACCGGGTAAGGTGGATTTATGCATAGCAACTGGCACCCAGTCGCCAACGGTAAGGTTGCCCGCGCCAGTTACAATCTGGATGGCTTCTTCGCCCTTTGCCACCTGCCCAACATCGATGGTGGTAATCACCATGTGGTCAGAGTCTGGGTGAGGCACAATGCTGAGCACTTCGCCAATCAGCACATTATCAATCTCATCTGCGGTGCTCTCAAAGGTTTCGATTTTGGTGCCAGACATGGTCAGTCCTTCGCAGATATCGCGCAGGGTGATGGTGGCTTCGCCCGCTGCCTTGGCATCGGCTTCTGCCTTGCTGCCTGCCGGGTAGAAGGGGATATTGGCAAATTCTTTTGCCCATTCTAATGGTAATAACATCTCTATCTTCCTCCCTTATCTTAGTTAAACTGCTTTAAGAAGCGCAGGTCATTTTCGTATAATAGACGCATATCGTCAATGGTATAGCGCATGGTGGTGATGCGTTCTAGCCCAATGCCAAAGGCAAAGCCAGTGTATTTTTCGCTATCAATACCCACGTTTTCGAGCAGCTCTGGGTGAATCATGCCGCAGCCCAAAATCTCAATCCAACCTTCGCCCTTGCACAGGCTACAGCCCTTGCCGCCGCAGCGGAAGCAGCTCATATCCATCTCAGCGGATGGCTCGGTATAAGGGAAGTGATGGGGGCGGAAACGCACTTTGGTTTCTTCGCCATATAATTTGCGGATAAACACATCTAGGGTGCCCTTCAAATCGCTAAAGGTGACGTTTTCTGCCACAACCAAGCCCTCAATCTGGTGAAACAATGGGCTGTGGGTGGCATCCACAGCGTCCGAGCGATAAACGCGCCCGGGTGCGATAATGCGAACGGGCTCTTTCAGCTCGCCCTCAGGTAAACCGGCTGCCTTTGCCTCGGCAACCGCTTTTTCTAGGGTGCGGATTTGGATGGGGCTTGTCTGGGTGCGCAGTAAAATGTTTTCGGTGATATAGAAGGTATCCTGTGTATCACGCGCAGGGTGGCTCTTCGGCATGCGCATCATCTCAAAGTTATAATGGTCAAGCTCAATCTCAGGGCCAGATACCACGTTAAAGCCCATGCCCAAAAAGATTTCCTTCAGCTCATTCAGCACACTCTGAATGGGATGTCTGCCGCCCTGTGCAGGCTGCACACCAGGCAGGGTAATGTCAATGCTTTCCATGGCAAGGCGGGCATTTAAGGCTGCGTCTGCAAGGGCAGCGCTGCGTGCCTTTAGGCTTGCTTCAATCTCAGCACGTACTTCGTTTGCCATGGCACCCATGATGGGGCGCTCTTCTGCGCTCAGTTTGCCCATCTGTTTTAAGATGGCGGTGATTTCACCTTTTTTGCCAAGATAGTGCACGCGCAATTCTTCGGCAAGTTTTTCGTCCTGCGCAGCGGCAATCGCGGCGGCGGCAGCAAGGCGAATTTCTTCTAATGCTTGTTTCATGATGCTCTCCTCTATTCTTGTTGGTTGGGGTCATGCTGACGGTGGATTGTAGGGGCGAGCGTTACTCGCCCGCAAGGTTTTCCGGTTCTGACGGCGGGGTTGTAGGGGCGACCTTTAATCGTCCGTGGGTCTTGTGCGAAACGAGCGGGCGACAACAGGTCGCCCCTACGGGTTCGGTTACAATAAAAAAAGACCACGCCCCCGATAAAAATCAGGGACGAAGCCTTGAATAAAATTCAAAAAACTCCGCGGTACCACCCACGTTTTTGCAGTAAGCAAACACTCATGCTCTATATAACGGTAGAACCCGTTTTGACCTACTGACGTACTGTTCAGCCAAACCGCTCAGGAGGGAACTTGGCAAATATCATTCGTAAGGCGTTTGCAGCGACCGCCTCTCTCTGAAACGAACGGGTATTTGTTACTTTTCTCCGTCAATGCGTTTATCGCTTTATTATAGCATGCAAAGGAAGAGTTTGCAAGTTTTTTTTATGAGGTAGTGTGCCCAAGGTGGTGCGCCCAATTTCAAATCGTTGCGTAGCGACACCGCTCCTATTCACTATTCACGATTACTGATTACTTCTGCGCCCGCAGGCGCAGGTCTTACGCTGCCATTACACCGAAATACAGCACCACAAGCCCCACGATAAACATCACACCCGCTACAACATATAAAATCTTCGATACGGCTTCGTCACTGCGGTTTTTGCCCACCTTCATCTTGGTGATTTTAAACAGCGCAGTCGGGCGCTTTAACCCAATGTAAACGCATAGTGCGGCATACAAAAAAGCGGCGAGTGCCCCAAAGAAATAGCTTGCTCCGATGGTCATGGTGGTATCCTCCTGTTTTTCAGTCAATGTCGGTTGATTTCTTGTCAATGATTGTCAGTGAATGTCGCTCAGCTTCTTGTGTTTTAATTTTCTATCCTTTTATCGCAGCGCTTCGCCTGCTTTGCGGTCGATTTACCTCAATTCAGATGCTTGCGAATATGTGGGGCGCACAGCGCAAAACTCACCATACAAATGCTGATGATAATTGCGGTGTATCTCCCCACCTCGCCCCATGTCGCCGTCTTGTTAAAAATATCAGTCATCCCGATATAAGCCCAGTAAAAGGGGTTCCACCATACGGTGAAGTGCCATTTCTCTGCCAGTAGTTCTGGCACCAAAATGCCCGCCATTGCAGGTACCATCAGTCCCTTAATGCTGCCGGCGGCCTCAATAAAATCGCTGCTCGCAAGCCCAATGACAAAGGCAATCAGAATGCTAATCAGCCCTATGCTAAGCAGCAGCAACCCCATCTGGGCAAAGTTGATGTCAGTCAGCCCCAATACCAACAGGGAAATCACTGACACCACAAACAGCATCAAAACGCCGATGATGCTCTTGCTCAGCATATACATGCTTTGCGGCAGGGGGGTCACATTTGCCGCCTTGATGGTCTGGTCATTCTTTTCATCCACTAGCCCTAGCGCAATCATCATGGCAGAGATAATGGTGCAAAGCAGCAGCACCGAAAGGGAAAGGCTGCGGGTGAGGGCGGGGGTCTGCTCGCCAAAGCTCACAAAGCCAAGGCGGCTTTCTAAAGTGTTTATATCAAGGGTGTCAAGAGTATACAGCGCGTTTAGCAGTTGCGCAAGGGCAAGGCTGCTTTCGCTTTCATCCCCCTGTGCAATCAGGGCAAGGGTGCCGTCCTCGCCGTTCACAACTCCAATCACTTCATCTCGTGCAAGCACGCGCTCGGTTATTTCATCTAAGCTGTCATATACATGCACGCTAGCAAAATCGCCCACTGTGGTGATATAATCCTGCGGCACATTGCTTTGGATGGCTAGGTTCACTGTGGTGTCGGTGATGCCGGGGGTGACAAGTCGCACCACCACCGCAAGCAAAATGGGGGAAAGGAACACCCAAAGTGCAAGGGGGTCTTTGCGGGCAATGCCAACATCGCGCCGCACAATACTTATCATTTTTTGTATCATACTGCACCACCTTTATATCGTCAGTGTCTTGCGAAATCGCCAGAGCGAAATGCCATACAGCACCGCGCTGAGCGCTAGCATCCCCGCGCTGCACAGCAAGACATACCCCACATCAGGCGCGGAAAGCAAACTTTCTTGCATCGCCATCAGCATGGGATAGGTCGGCAGCCAGTTCATCCAAGCGGGGTGGAAGGCGGGGAAGAGGTAAGTAATCATCGGCAGCAACATGGCAATGCAGAAGATTAAAATAGCGTTAAACGCGCCCTCTAAATCGGCAAAAAAAGTGCTCAGTAGCATGCCAATCGTGCAGGAAAGGGCGCACATCGCAATGCTAACGAGATAAAACAGGGGATAATTGGGCTGTGAACCCATGATGGGCAGCGCAATAATGCTGTTCGATAAGATTACCGTGGTCATGACAACAAGCGTTTTACTCGCCAAGTAATTACTGAGCCCAATCGGCGAAACGGAAAGCGCTCGCATGACCCCCTCGGCCTTATCCACCGAAAGATAGGCGATGATAATCATCATCCCCATCATGGCATTCATCATGACAAGCATGGGCGGGATGTAATTCTGGCGGTTGTTGAGCTGTTCTATTTCGGCAAGGGTGGTGGTGGCAGCCTGCGCATCGTCTAGCGCGGCGAGTAGCGCCTCGGTTTCTACTGAGCCATGGATGGCACTGAGTAAATTCTGATACCGCACCGTTTCATAGCCAAATAAAACGTACTGGTAATAATCTAGCCCATCCTCATCGTAATACATGGTGGCAGCGATCAGTTTTTCAGCATAGGAAATTCGCAGTAAATCCTCAAAGTTATCGACAAAATATTTGCTGCTGATTTGCGTGTCGGTTTCTGGGTCATACACGGCATAGTGCAGCACCGAAACTTCCTTGGTGTCGGTGAAACTTAGGGTGGTTTCCTCGCCTGTTTCCATATCGGTATAGGTTAAAACTGCGGGCTTTACCTTGAAAATTGCGTCCGCTTCTTGCACGGTATACCCTTCGTCTGTGTCAATCTCCATCAATGCGGTTAGCTGCTCGGAGGTGATATCGGCAAAGACGATTTCCTCACTGATAGAGTTCGCCTCGGTCGGCACCACAAACAGCAGTACAAGCAAAATAATCACCGCGACAAAAAATTCCATGTAAAAGTAAAACCCACGCGATGCAATTTTCATCTCTTTGCAGTAGTTACTCCACAGCTTCATCGTGCGTCAGCCCCTTTCCGGTCACCTTGATAAAGATTTCTTCTAGGGTGGCTTCCTTGGTGTGCATGGTGATGATTTGTGAGTCTTGCATTTCGCCTGCGCCGCTGACAATCTGGTGCAGACGGGCTTGTTCAGCGGGCAGCACAAGGGATAGGCTTTCTTTGTGCAGGCTATCATTTTGCAGGTATTCTATCTCCACTGCTTTTTCGCCATATTGCAATTTTAAATTTTTGGGTGAATCAATCAGTTTGATTTTCCCATCAATGATAAAGGCAACGCGGTCGCATAGTTCTTCTGCGATATACATGTTATGGGTGGTCAAAAAGGTGGTCATGCCCTTGTCACGCTCTGCCTTGATGATGTCTTTGATACTGCTCGCTATGGCGGGGTCAAGCCCTGTGGTGGGCTCATCCAAAAACCAAAGCGCAGGGTTATTCACAAGGCTGCGCGCAAAGGTCAGGCGGTGCTTCATCCCTTTAGAAAAGCCGCCAACTTTTTCGTGTTCCTTGCCGCTTAACCCAACTAGGTCAATTAGTTCCTGCGGGCTGCGGGTTGGCACATCAAACAGCGCGGCATAATAGCGCAGGTTTTCTGTGGCGGTCAGCTTGGAATACAGATTGCTTTGCTCAAAGCTCACCCCGATTTTATTAAAACGGCGCTTATCGACCTTGGCAATGTCATAGCCATCCACCACCACCTTGCCCTGTTGCAATGGCAACAGCCCCGTCAGGATATTCTGGGTGGTGCTTTTGCCGGCACCGCTCGGTCCCAAAAAGCCGAAGATTTCGCCTTTTTGCACCGCAAAGCTGATGTCATGCACCGCATAGGTATTATCGTTTGTGTAGGAGTGGAATAGCTGCTCTACCTCAATCATATAGAAACCTCCTGTTGCTTGCTGCCAAGGGGTGAATGTGGCGGAAAATGGGCATTTTTTCTTATCTTTAGCATATCACGAAAGCGGGCAAGTGGCAAGAGAAATAGAAATGATTTGTTTTGCTTTTGTGCGGTAGCATGCGCAGATGGGTGGGTTTGCGTTGCACTCATTTGCAAGGAGAACAAAAATGTTGTATAGTAATAATTAGGATACGAAATTGTTGATTTCACTGGGTGTGCTACTGGGTGTAGTGTGAGTGAAAAGAATAGAAAGCAAAGGGGTGTAGAAATGATTGTTGGCATTGGTTGTGATTTATGCGCCATCGCGCGGATGGAAAAAATAATGCAAAAGCCAAATGCCGCGCATTTTTTGCGGCGGGTGTTTGCACCGCAGGAGCTTGCGCTGTTGGGGATAGCGCCTTGTGCAGGGGCGGACGCTGCGCAGACAGCTTCCTCGCTACAAACAGAACCCGCGCCGCAACTGCTATCTTCATCCCGACAGACGGATGATCTGCCTTGCGCGGTATGTGAAGGCAACTTTTCCACAGTCGGTGCAAAAGTTGTGGAAAGTTTGGCGGCGAACTTTGCCGCCAAAGAAGCCTTTTTAAAGGCGACTGGTACTGGGCTTGCGGGCTTTTCCCTTGCTGATATTGCCGCCTTGCGCCACCCAAATGGTGCGCCCTATTATCAATTCACTGGTAGCGCAGCAGCGTATATGGCAGAGCATGGCTATACGGCGCATCTTTCCCTCAGCCACGAAAAAGGCGCGGCTGGCATGGCAATGGCTTATTGTGTGTTAGAGCAGCGGTAAAGCTGCTGCCGCTTTCAGGATGAAATTTTAAAAATAGTAAAAATATATTCTGAATTTCCCAGTATTTCTAAAAAACAGTGCAAAATAATACCAAAAAATGCTTTTTATTCCTATTGAAATGATATGATATATGCTATACTGCCCTCAACGAACCGTACCGCAAGGACAACCGAAAAGAGGAGCGTATCAAATGAATTCTATTGAAAGAATGGTAAACACCATCCAACGCAAACCCGTAGACCGCTTGCCTGTGTATCCGCTCATCAACAGCGTGTCGCGCAAGGCGCAAATCGATGTACTCGGCAAGGGCGGTGGCTTTGTTTTAGCCACTGGCTGCGAATACCCTGCGCCGCTTGATTTTGAAAAGGCGCGCCTCATGGTAGAACTTGCCAAAAATACGCCGGTGACAACTGAGTAAGGCGGTTGCCTCACCCGCGATCCCATACAATGCCCCGTGCATTTGCCCTGCCCCTTAGCGTTAGGCGGAAATCTAACGCTAAGGGGCTTTTCTATCTTCTGGAAAATGAATGGGAGTGTTGCGAAAAAAGGCGAAAACTTTTGTGATAAAATCAAACTTCTCCTGCATAGCGCAAGGCGGGCAGGTCGATACTAATGCCAAGTAGATAACAAACCAAAGCCGTTGTTACATTGGGAAAGGAGTATATGACCATGGATATTCATAGAGGAGAGGTTTTCTATGCCGATTTATCGCCCGTAGTAGGCTCAGAGCAGGGGGGCATTCGCCCTGTGCTGATTGTGCAAAACGAGATTGGCAACCGCCACAGCCCCACCGTGATTGCCGCCGCTATTACATCAAAACTAGATAAGAGCAAATTGCCCACCCATATCGGCATTCGCGCCGAAAGCACCGGGCTTGCCAAGGATAGCATCGTGCTATTAGAGCAAATCCGCACCATTGATAAGCAGCGCCTGCGTGAGCGCGCGGGGCAAATCACCCCCGAGGATCAGCAACGTGTAGATGAGGCACTCGATGTCAGCCTAGGGCTGCATTCCTTTTGAGCATAAGTTGCGTAGAAAACAAAGAGCGAGCAGAATTTAATAGTTAATACTAAAACGGTCGTTTTTTCACAGAGCGTGCCTTAGAACATTCGCGCATTGGCGCGAACCAATTGCTGCGGCAATTGCACGTCACTAACCTGTGAAAAAACTACATAGGTGTGATTTTACGGCATTTTTTCTTTTGTGTTGCATGAAAAAATGGCGTAAAATCTAGACCTTTTGAGCACAAACTTCGTAGAAAATAAAGAGCGAGCAAAAATTAATAGTTAATACGAAAACTGTCCATTGCAAAAATCCTCCTAAAAGCGTAGAATGAGAGTGACGAACATTTCTCATGTCAATGCGATTAGGAGGCTTTTTGATGAAAAAGATTATCATGCTAGGCGATTACGAGAATTATCCATATCACCCATTTGGCGGGGTAGACCAGGTGCTAAAACAAGCGCTTGGTGGCGCGTACCAGATTACCTGTACTGGCGATTATGATATTATGTGCGATTTAAGCGGCTATGAGTTATTCGTTTGCTATACCGATAGTTGGCGCCCAGGCGATGTCATCACGCCCGCGCAGGCGGCAGGGGTGGTTACTTATGTGGCAAATGGCGGTAAATTATTAGTCCTGCACTGTGGTATTAGCTTACAGCTCGCGTCCGAGCTTATCCCGCTGATGGGTGCGAAATTTACCACCCACCCCGAAATGACCGAAATCGCGGTGCACATGCTAGACGAGACTGACCCCATCACCAAGGGTGTCTCGCCCTTTACCACGGTGGAAGAACCCTATCAGTTTGCCTTTGATGCATTCTCAAACATCACCATGCTATCAGAATATCAGTTAGATGGCAAAACCTACCCTCATTCTTGGAAGAAGCCCTATTGTAAGGGCGAGGTGGTCTACCTGATGGGTGGGCACACCGCTGATATTATGGCGGAAGAGGGAAACATCACCCTATTTAAAAACGCAGTCGATTATTTGCTAGGGTAAAAAAAGGAGTGGGTGCAGATGAAACAGCCAAATATTATCTACATTTTGGGCGATGACCACCGCCAAGACTTTTTATCGATGGAGCAGCACCCTTTTTTGCAAACACCAAACCTTGCGCAGCTTGCGTGCGCATGGCATCAATTTTAACAGCAAATCTGCCATGTCGCGCGGTGCGTGGGAGAACACCTTCCCCGTTATTTTGCGCAATCACGGCTATCAAACTGCATGGGTTGGCAAAAACCATGTGCCAGTAGGGGAGAAATCTTACAAAACCGGCGCGATGGAACAAACCTTTGATTATTGGTATGGCAACCATGGGCACAGCAAATTTTACCCCAAGGAAACCGCAGGTAGTGGCGGTATTTATGATAACGCAAAGGCGGACACCCAAATCGAAATCTTTGAAGAAGGCGCAATGAACTTTCTTGACCCACAGCCAGAATTTATTGCGTCCTGCACTGCGCCGTTGATTTATCGCGATAAATCAAAACCGTTTTGCATGTGCGTCACCTTTAACCTGCCCCACGACTGCAGCACCGAAACGATGGAGTAGCGCCCCACCGATGATGAGATTTATAAAAGCCTCTATCGCGATAAAAAAGAGGGCATTCAGCCCCCCAAAACCTATATCGCGGCGGCGGATATCACCACACCGCGCCTGCCCAAAGAGGTTTATTCGGGCGAATATATCACAAGCTATAACTATGTGCGCACACTGCCCGCCTTGCAAGAGCGGATTGTCCGTATCTGCCAGACCGTCACTGGGATGGATCGGATGATTGGGCATCTGCGCGAAAAATTAGAAGAACTCGGCATTGCCGATAATACCATCATTATTTTCTCTACTGACCATGGCATTCACCATGGCGAGCATGGGCTTGGCGGTAAGTGCTTCTTATACCAAGAGGATTTGCGTATTCCACTTGTGATTTATGACCCGCGCCTTGCAAGCTATCGCATCAAGAGCAGTGTGGATGATTATTATCTGTTTTTAGACCCTTCCCACACAGAAGCGCGCAAGGTGGTGTATGAGGAGCTATTCCACCTTGCGCAAGACCCGTATGAAGAAGAAAACCTTGCCGCCGCCTCAGAACATGCACAAACCCTTGCTTATTTCAGAGGGCGCATACAAGAGATGGTAGCAGAGCGCATTGTGCCCGACACCGCGCAGCGCGTCTGCAAAAACACCAATGAGGTATATATCTTTGAAGAGGAAAAAGGGTATTATCCAGTAGGGTAATGTCGGTAAAAATACGATATCTTTATTTCGTGTCAGCGATAAAAAATTGAAATCCATATAAAAATGCGCAAGCCCTTGACTTATGCCAGAGGCTTGCGCATTTTATTTGTTTGTTTGACGATATAGATTGATGTGCCTATGGCGACCATCACCCAAGCAGTTCATCCCACACCGCTGCTTTAAAGCCAGGGCACACCCCTTTGTCGGTGATTAAAATAGGGCGCTTTACGAGCATGCCATCGGTGGCAAGCAGGGCATATTGTTCTGCCTCGCTCATGGTGGGCAGCTTATCTTTCAGTTCCAGTGCCTTATATACTAGCCCGCTTGTATTGAAAAACCGCTTGAGGGGCAGCCCGCTTTTGGCATGCCACGCGGCAAGCTCTTGGGCGGTGGGGTTATCTGTTTTAATATCGCGCAGGTCATACGAGATGCCTTTTGCGTCTAGGTAGTCCTGCGCTTTTTTGCAGGTGGAGCATTTGGGATAGCAGATAAAGTTTGCCATGTTGTACGTCCTTTCGGTTTTGTTGGGCTTGTTTCGCTCGCCTTGTGTGTTGAAGCTGCTGCTGTTGCTGCTGCCGTTGTAGTTGCCGTTGTAGTTGCCGTTGTAGTTGTAGTTGCTGTTGCTGCTGCCGTTGGAGTTGTAGTTGGAGTTGTAGTTGTAGTTGGGGTTTTTAAAAAAGGGTTGGGTTTACAAAAAAGGGTTGGCTTTTTTGGGTTTAATCCTCTGCCACCATCATCTTGCCCGCCTTATACACATCGCCACAGCCAATGGTAATCACCAAATCGCCTTTTTTGCAATTTGCTTTTACCCAATCTGCGGCGGCGGGCAGACTGTCTAGCACCAATGCGCCCGGGATTTTTGCGGCAAGGTCTGCGCTGCATACGCTGCCGTCATCTATTTCGCGGCTGCCCAAAATTGGGGTCAGCAGGGTTACATCTGCGATCTGCAGCACCTCAGCAAAATCATCCATCAGGGTTTTGGTGCGGCTGTAAGTGAAGGGCTGATGCACCGCAACAAGGCGGTCAAAGCCAAGGGTTTTGGCGGTGGTCAGCACGGCGCGCAGCTCGGTGGGGTGGTGGGCATAATCGTCTACAATCACTGCGCCGTTGCATTCACCATAAATTTCAAAGCGTCGCCCTGCACCCTTAAAATCTGCGGCAGCGGCGGCACACTCTGCGCCCGTTAGCCCGATGGTGCGGCATACCGCGCACATGGCAAGGGCATTGTAAATGTTGTGGTAGCCCGGGGCGGATAGGGCAATGTGCCCTGTTACGGTATCGCCCTCGGTTAAATCAAAGGCATAAAAGCCGGGTTTGTGCTGTGTGATGTTGCTCGCCTTATAATCGCAATCGGCATGGATGCCAAAGGTTAACAGGGGCTTGTGTGCTTTTGCGGCAACTTCCATGGTTTTTTCATCATCTGCATTCGCAAACATGGTTTTGCCAGTTAGCTGTAAAAATTTCTGGAAGGCGAATTTTAAGTGTTCCATGTCGCCAAAATAATCCAGATGGTCGTTGTCTACATTCAGCAAAATCGAATAGGCAGGGGAGAGTTCGAGGAAGGTTTCACTGAATTCGCATGCTTCAATCACAATATTTTCGCCCGCGCCGCATTTGCCATAGCCGCCAATTAAGGGCAGCTTGCCGCCAATCACGGCGCTTGGGTCGCGCCCTGCTAATACCAGTGCGGTGGTAATCATGGCGGTGGCGGTGGTTTTGCCGTGGGTGCCTGCTACGCAAACGCTATCTGCGAACATGCGGCTGACATGTCCAAGCAAAATGCTGCGTTCAACGGTGCGAATGCCCTCGGTTTCGGCGGTTTGCACTTCAATGTTGTTGTGGGCGATGGCAGCGGAATAAACCACCAAATCTGCACCTTGAATATTCTCTGCTTTGTGCCCCAAATGTACAGTCACCCCAAGGGCGCGTTCATAGTTTAAGATATCGCCCTCTAGCACATCACTGCCGGTGATGGTATAGCCCTTTGCCGCCAAAATCTGAACAAGAGGGTACATCCCGCTGCCGCCGCAGCCGATAAAATGAACCTGTTTGACCCCACTTAATAGGTCAGGTGCCTGTGTAAAATCTTGCATACTATGCCTCCGTAAGTAAAAAAGCGAAGAATTTCGCATAAAAATCAAAGCAAAACGGTAATCTACTCTTTATTATATCGTTTTTTTGCGCTAAAATAAACACTTGAGAGAAATTTTTGCTATAATAGAAGAAATTCGCGTCAAACGATAGAGGAGAACCATTGTGAAACAACCCATTCCAGAAAATGTATTATATGTCATTGCTGCACTCAAAGAAAAAGGGGTGGATAGTTGGGTCATTGGCGGTGCGGTGCGCGATAGCTTGCTTGGGCGGGCGGTGCACGATTGGGATTTAACCGCCGCAGGCACCCCTGAGCAGATGATGGCAGCCTTGCCAGATGCAAAGCCCATTGGCGGTGAATTTGGCACCATCACATGGCACGGCGTTGAGATTACCCCTTGCCGTGCGGAAAGCGATTATACCGACCATCGCCACCCTGATGTCATTACCTTTGGCACCGATTTGCGGGTGGATTTATCCCGCCGTGATTTCACCGTCAATGCCATGGCATGGGATGGTAATACAATCATTGACCCCTACCGTGGGCGATATGATTTAAAAGATAAGTTGCTGCGCGCGGTGGGTGTGCCTGTGCAGCGCTTTGAGGAGGATGCCCTGCGCATTCTGCGCCTATACCGCTTTGCGGGGGTGCTCGGCTTTGCGGTGGAAGAAGCCACTGCAACTGCTGCCCTTGCTCGCGCAAATACCCTGCGCTATGTCAGCGTGCCGCGGGTACGTACTGAGCTGGATAAAGCGCTCAAAGGGGCAAAGCCTTCTGCGCTTGCACCGCTTATCGCGGTGGGGGGGCTTGCGCCCTTTGCTATCTCAGGGGATGGGCTGATGCAAGCGGCGGTCGAAACCCTGCAATCTGCGCCCCGCACTGCCTGTGATGGTGCTGCCTGTGGCGCACATGCCTCTGCCGGGTGCAGCTATGCAGCGCAGCAGGTACTTGTCCCGCTTGATGCAGTGCCAGAGTCACTGCTTTGCCGTTGGTGGGCGCTGTTGCATCTGACCCAATCCAATGCGCAAAAGGCAGCGAAAATTTTTGATTTCGGCAAATCATTCATCAAGGATTTTGCCCGCATAGATGTGCTGTTTGCAGATGGCATGCCCGCTGATTTGCATGCGCTAAAACTTGCTCTTTGTGGCGGGTTCGCTTTTCCATTTTTGGATGTGGCAGAAACCTTTGCCGCAGTAGATGCGCGCTTTGCACAGTTGCCCTTATTATACCGCGCGCTCATTGCCAGTGGTGAGCCCTATTTAAAAGAGCACTTGAAAATCACCACAACTGCCTTGATGGCAATGGGGGTAAAAGGGCGCGATTTGGGCGAATTGCAGCGCTGCCTATTAAAAGCAGTGATTGATACTCCTGCCCTGAATGAGGAGAAAATGCTAGTGGAGCTTGCGTATGAGCTAAAAGAAGTGCTTTAAAATTGGCTGGGTTGGTGTGCTACCATCGTGATGACACCGCATGCACAGGCGCAAGTTTGCGAAAATTGTCGCATATTAAAAAAATACAACGGAGAAAGATTAAGATTACATGACGATAGAAGAACAGAGAAGGGCACAGTTGCAGGCGAAAATTCGCGCGCGCAACCGCGCCAAAAGAAGGCGCATGCGCCGTATGCGCCAACGGCTAGTTTTACTGGGTATGTTATTTTTGTTGCTTGCCATTGTGGGCATTACGGTGTCAATGTTTAGCGGCAAAGTAAAGGTAGAAGAAGTGGATACAGCGGTGGATTTTACCGACGCAGATACCACAGAAGCGCTAGAAGATGAACCAGAGGTATATACCATCGTCCTTGACAGTGGGCACAGCACCTATAACGCGGGTGCCCACGGCATCGTCAACGAGGAGGATATCACCGCTAGCACCACAGAATATCTGCGGCTTATTTTAGAAAGTGACCCCAATTTTGAGGTGATATTAACCCACGAATACGATGATTACATCGGCATTGCAGCACGTCGCCAAGTTGCCATTGATAACGAGGCAGATTTCTTCATCAGCATTCATTGCAATATCAATGCAGATGACAGCGATGCAACTGGGTTTGAGGTTTATGCGCAGTTGCCCGAAAATGTGAATTATGCTGCAAGCTATCAGGTGGCGAGCTATATCGCGGATGCCTTTATTGAGGCAGGGCATACCCCACGCACAGGCACTGGCATTTTCTATTGTCGTTATGTCACCGATGAAAATGGGAATGATTTGACCTATACCCTCACGGAATATGATGAGTCTGTCACCGATTACGGCGGCGAAACCTACGGGGTAATCAAAAGCGATGAATACCCCGGTATTCTGGTGGAGCAAGGCTATGTAAATAGCCAAACCGATGTAGAGAACTGGATGAGCGAAGCGGGCATGCAAAAAGCCGCGCAGATTTACTACGCGGCCTTGTGTGATTATTTTGGCACCGAGCCATTGGTTTAAAACGCTTTTTTCGCCAAGATGGCATCGAGCAATGCATCTGCTACTGCTTCCTTTGGCATTTGGGGCAGTGCGGTCTGCGCGTCCTTGGTAATGATGGTGACAACATTGGTATCCACCCCAAAGCCTGCGCCGGCTACGTTTAGATTGTTCGCGACAATCATATCAAGGTTTTTCTTGGCGAGTTTTGCGGCGGCTTGTGCTTCAAGGTCTTGGGTTTCCATGGCAAAGCCGCAGATAAATTGGTCTTTTTTGGTGGGCGCAAGGGTGCCCAAAATATCGGTTGTACGGGCGAGGGGGATGCTTAAATCTCCGTCGCCCTTTTTCATTTTTTGCTCTGCCACATTGGCGGGGCGGTAATCTGCCACTGCCGCCGCCATAATCAGCAATTGCGTTTCGGCAAAGGTTTCGGCAACAGCATGGTATAATTCTTCGGCACTGGTGATGGCGATTTGCTGGATAAAAGGAACTTCTGGCAGCGCAGTCTGACCATGGATTAGCGTTACCTCTGCGCCGCGCAGCATGGAGGCCTTGGCAATGGCATAGCCCATCTTACCAGTGGAGTGATTGGTCAGATAACGCACAGGGTCAAGTGCCTCTTGGGTGGCACCTGCGGTGACAGTCACCTTGATCCCGGCAAGGTCTTGCGGGTGGCTCAGCGCTTTTTCAACATAGCTTAATAGCACAGTTTCGCTTGGCAGTTTGCCGCTGCCCACATCCTTGCAGGCAAGCATGCCGCATTCGGGCGGGATGATGGTAAAGCCGTAGCCCGCGAGGGTTTTTAGGTTGTCCTGCGTGATGGGCGACTCATACATGGCAGTATTCATGGCAGGTGCCACAAACTTGGGACAACGCGCTGCCAAAATGGTGGTGGTCAGCATATCGTCGGCAATGCCGTGCGCCATCTTGGCTATCACATTTGCGGTGGCGGGTGCAATCAAAAATAAATCCGCTTTTTTGGCAAGGGCGATATGTTCTACCTCGAAATCATGGTTGCGGTCAAAGGTGTCGGTAATGCATTTGTGATTGGTTAGGGTTTCAAAGGTGAGTGGGGTGATAAACTCCGTGGCATTTTGGGTCATAATCACATGCACTTCTGCCCCTGTTTTGCGCAGTGCGCTTGCCACGTTTGCCATTTTATAGGCAGCAATGCCCCCTGTAATGCCTAAAACAACTACTTTGCCAGTCAAATCCATACAGTAACCTCTCGTCAGTAAATGCTTCTTTTCTTAACGATAGTATAGCGCGGCGGCGGTGGGAAGTAAAGCGTTTTTGCCATATCTCGCCTAGGACGTGCCCTTTTGTGCATAAAATTTTATGCGGCGGTGTGCGGCGGGGCTTGCGTCTGGTGGCAGTTGCGTTTATAATAGGGGCATTATAGTACAAAGAGATGGGTGTTCTTTGGGGGCAGTGCACAACTGTGTTTGCCCCAAAAGGTGCTGCATCTACCACGTCACAAAGGGAGCATTTGCATGATTTTAGCCATCGATATCGGGAATACAACCATCGCCCTAGGGGGCTTGCGGGATGGCAAGGTTTGCTTTGTGGCGCATATTGATACGGTGCGCGAGGGCACGGTGGCGCATTACACCGCCGCGCTGAAAAATGCTTTTGCAAAGCGCCGCTATCCAGACAGACCGTTGCGCTTTGAGGGGGTTGTGCTGACCAGTGTGGTGCCGAGCATTACCCAAGTTTTAGCAGAGTGCGCGGGCAAGTATACCAATAGAAAGCCACTGGTGATTGGCCCAGACATCCGCACTGGGTTTACCATGGGGGTGAAAAACCCTGCCGCGGTAGGCAAAGACCGCCTTGCGGATGCCGCCTTTGCAGTGGCGAATTTCCCGCTGCCGGTTATCACGGTTGACCTTGGCACCGCCACCACCTTTAGCGTGGTGGATGAACAACTCGTCTTTTTGGGTGGCGCGATTGCCCCAGGGCTTTCCACTGGCTTGCGTGCATTGAATGAACGCTGTGCCCAGTTGCCCAATGTCCGCCTTGCTGCACCAAAGCAGGTGATTGGGGATGACACCGCCGCTTGTATGCTGACGGGCTCTATCATTGGGGCGGCGGCATTGATTGACGGCATGGCGCAGCGGATGGAAACAGAGCTTGGCAAACCTTGCTCTCTGGTCATTACAGGCGGGCTTGCGAAATATGTGGTGCCTTATTGCAATCATGCGTTGACCTATGACCCGCAGCTGATGATGAAAGGGCTCGGGCTGCTCTATGAGCTAAATCGCTGATTGCCGCCGTGCTGATTGCCAGTTCACTGCCACCCAAGAGAAATGATAGTAAAAGATAAAAGCACGTGCCTTGTGGTGCGTTCAAATAATTAATATAAATCGGAGTAGTGCAGACTGCTCCGATTTTTTGTTTTATTGGTGGTTATTCTGTCTGCCTTTTCGTTTTTTCTAGGTGCTTTTTATGGAATGCTTATTTTTTATGGTTGTGCTGTGTTTTTTTGCGGTTCGTTTTGGGTGCGGTACAACAAAGTGGGTGAGCGCCCTGAAAGAATATCACATTTTCTTTCGCAAAGACTGCACGCAAACCCCTGCGCGGGCATAGCATAGGGCAAGCCAGAAGATGGTTTTGAAAGGAGGGCATATCATGTGCGAAACAGAGCAACAAACCAGTACACAACCCAAGATTTTTGCGGTGGCACAAACCGATGCGCGCCAAGCAGCGGCGGGGCGCGCGCTTGCTGCCAAGGGATATACCGTGGTAGGGGCAGAGGAAACCGCGTTGGCGGATTACATTCTGTTGCCGCTGCCCTTAGACGATGAGCAAGCGGGGCTTGCACAATTATTGCGGGCGGCAAAGCCAGAGGCAATTGCTTTTGGTGGCAAAATCTCGCCCAAGGTACAGGCGATGGCGGCGGCTTCGCGCATTGAATTGCTCGATTACTTCGCTCGTCCAGAGCTTGCCATTTTAAATGCCATTCCCACCGCAGAGGGTGCCATTGCCCTGTTGTTTGCGCACCGTAGCAGCACCCTTTGGGGGGCGGAGCTGTTGGTGACTGGTTTTGGGCGGGTGGCGCAGAGCCTTGCAAGCCGTTTGCTTGCCCTTGGCGCAAAGGTGACGATTGCGGCTCGCAGTGCCGAGCAACGTGCGATGGCGCGTGCTATGGGCTGCGAGGCGGTTGCAATCGAAAGCCTTAGGCAGTGCGCCGCACAGTTTACCACCGCCATTAATACCGTGCCTGCATTATTGCTAGATGCCACTGTGCTAGGGCAGATGCCACAGGGCAGTCTTGTGATTGACCTTGCGAGCCGTCCCGGCGGGGTGGATTTTGCAGCGGCAAAGGCACTGGGCATGCAAGCAATCCATGCCCTCAGCTTGCCTGCTGCTTGCGCACCAGAATCCGCAGGGGCATTTGTGGCGCAAACCGTACTGGAAATGATTGCAGAAAGGAGGAATACTGAATGAAAGAAGAAAAAACCGTTGCCTTTGCGCTGTGCGGCAGCTTTTGCTCGTTTGATGCCGTGCTGCCAGAGCTTGAAAAACTCTGTGCGGCGGGGTGGTCAGCGCTGCCCGTCATGAGTTTTCATGCTGCGGGCACAGACACGCGCTTTGGCAAGGCAAAAGAATGGAAAGCTGCCCTGCGAGAAGCTACGGGTCATGCACCGATTGAAACACTCCCTGCAGCAGAGCCGCTAGGTCCTAAAAAACTAGCCGATGCTATGGTCATTGCGCCCTGCACAGGGGCAACGCTGGCAAAACTTGCCCTTGGCATTTCGGATACCCCTGTCACCCTTGGCGCAAAAAGTTTGCTGCGGGGCGGGCGACCGATTGTGTTAGCCGTTTCTACCAACGATGGGCTTGGCGCATCGGCGGTGCATATCGGCACGCTGTTGCAACGTAAAAATATTTATTTTGTGCCCTTTGGGCAGGATGATTATCAGGCAAAGCCACTTAGCCTAAAGGCGGATTTTACCCTGATTGAGCAGACGCTTCAAGCGGCACTGCACAAAAAACAGTTGCAGCCTTTGTTGAAATAACCACCTGCGCCCCCATCAAAACGGTGCAGGTTTTGTAAAAGTAACATCTTTTCTTATGTTGCATTTTGTGCTATAATAAAAGTTAGCATTGCATAAAATTTGCACCACTTTTTATTCTGGATTTTCTGGAAAAAAGCAGTGTGTACCATAAGGATTAAATGGGGTGCTAGCGCATTTTTATTGTCGGAAAACCATATCACAACAAAGACGCAACTTGTGCAAATTTCTGTGAAAAATCGCGGAAGAATAGGTTGTAAACCTGCAGTTTCAGCGCGGTGATGGTTTGACAAAAAATGTGCGGCACCTTTTTTGCAAGAAAGGCGCGGCTAGGTGCAGCGGATGCCTTGCGAAAAAATGTGGAATGATAACAAGAAAGGGATGACGCAGTTTGTTTTTGAAAAAAATAAGAATGCTTTGCCTTGTGCTCGTAGTGGCAATTTGCCTGCCCTTGGTGCCAGTATCAGCAGCACCAAGTGTGAGTGCGCTATCCTATGTGATGATGGATGCAGAAACAGGGCAGATTTTATTTGGGCAAAATATGGATACTCAATATGACCCCGCCTCGATTACTAAAATTATGACGTTGGCGCTTGCCTGCGAAAAGGCACAGGGCGATTGGGATGTTGCACTGACCGTAAGCTATGAGGACATTGCCTCAATCGCCAACACTGGCAGCAGCCATATTGCCCTGCAAGAAGGCGAAGTGATTAGCCTAGAGGACGCGCTATATGCCGTTATGATGGCAAGTGCGAATGACGCAGCAAATGTGCTTGCCGCTTATGTGGGTGGCGATATCGAGGGCGGTGTGGCAGCCATGAATGCACAGGTAGAAGAACTTGGGCTAGAGAATACGCATTTTGATAACCCGCATGGGCTTACGAGTGATACGCATAAGGTAACGGCGGCGGATATGGCGGAAATTTTGCGCTGGGCGATGGAACAGCCGGGCTTTATGACGCTGTACACCAACAACGAAATGTATATCATGGACCCAACCAATAAGCAAGAAGAAACACGCTATTTTTCGCTTTCTGATTCTGTGCGCATTGGCAGTAGCAAATACTATGTGCCAGAGGTTATCGGCTCAAAAACAGGCTATACTGATGCATCGCGCTATACCTATGCTGCGGTGGGCGAATCGGATGGGCGCACCTTTATTTGTGTGACCTTACATAGCGAGGAAAAGGTAGACCGCTATAATGACGCAAAGACGCTGTTTGACTATGCGTTTGCACATTTTACCAAGGTGGAAATCCCGAGCAGTGGCGATACCTTTGATGTGGAAATTTACGGCGGCAATGCAAAGCTAGGCGAAGGCGAAGTGAGTGCAGTGGGTTTGAGCCTTTATTTATACGATGGCATTGGCGCGGATACCGTTACCTGCACCTATGAAATGGACGAGCAGTATATCATTGGCGGCAATTATCAAGCGGTTGCGGTGTATACCCTGCCCGCAACAAGCGAGCAAGAGGGCTTTACCTATGAGGTGCCCATGACCATTACAGGGGTGGATACCGTGGTAAAAGCCAACGTTGGCATTAGCCTAGCGGCAACGGCATCTCTTTTGCCATCAGGAAACAAAGCGGTCGGCGCCAGTATCATTGTGGCAATCCTTGTTGTTTTGCTGCTTGCGTTTGTGGTGGTTTGGTTTGTGCGTAAGCGCCCTGCCAAGCGTAAATCGCGCTATCAGCGGGTGCATCGATATCATCGATAATTGGTCATGAATTGCCTTTGTCGATTGGGGGCAGGAATACTTGCTTTTTATCTGAAAAAAAGGTATTATATAAGGTGAGAAAATCCACACTAAGAAAACAGTGAGATGATACTTGTAAAAAGAAAAGGCGGTTACTATGGGACAGTTTCAATTTACCAAAACAGAGCTAGAAGGCGTAGTGATTATAGAACCAACCGTGTTTGGCGATGCCCGTGGTTATTTTATGGAAACCTACCAGAAGGATATTTTCGTAGCAAATGGCATTACCGCAGAATTTGTGCAGGATAACCAGAGTCGCTCAAGCCGCGGTGTGCTGCGTGGGCTACACTTCCAAACTGAGCACACGCAGGGCAAGCTCGTGCGTGTTACGCGTGGCGAGGTGTTTGATGTGGCAGTCGATTGCCGTCCAAATAGCGCAACCTTTGGCAAATGGGTCGGGGTGACGTTATCAGAAGAAAATAAAAAGATGTTCTATGTGCCCGAGGGCTTTGCTCATGGTTTCTTGGTGCTCAGCGATGTGGCAGAATTTTGCTATAAATGCACCGATGTTTATACCCCCAGTGCAGAGGGCGGCATCCCTTATAATGACCCAAGCGTGAATATCACCTGGCCAGATTGTGGCTGTGCCTATTCGTTGAGTGCAAAGGATGAAAAACATGAACCCTTTGCCGCACAAACTTTCGATTATTTTAAAAAATGGTGAGAGAATGAAAAAATCAAATCTTGTCAAACAACAAGTGCAAGAAGATAAAGTGGTGGTGTTCCCCCACGTTGCAGAGGGCACAAGCGCGAAAAGGCAAGCCCCTGCGCGGGAAGGCGCCATTGCATCTATTCAGCGGCATTTTAATAATTTCTGGCGCTATCGCTATCTGCTAGAAAATTTAGTTATGCGTGATTTTAAATTGCGTTATCGTCGCAGTGTGCTCGGTGTTGCGTGGAGCGTGCTGAACCCTTTGCTGATGTGCCTTGTGTATTGGGTGGTGTTTTGCAGCTTGCTTCCGGGCATGCGTGGGGACGGCATTGAAAACTTTGCGGTGTTCCTATTGTGCGGGCAGCTGCTCTTTGGCTTTTTTGGTGAATCCACCAACAACAGCATGAATAGTATGCTTGGCGCGGCGCCCTTGCTGAAAAAGGTGTATATTCCGAAATATATTTTCCCGCTCGAAAAATGCTGCTTTGGCATGGTGAATACTTTCTTTAGTTTTATCGCGCTATTGCTCGTCATGCTGTTCACGGGCAATGCCATCCGTTGGACGGTAGTGCTTGCGATTTATCCGCTGATTACCCTCTTTTTCTTTACCCTTGGGGTCAGTCTTGCGCTTGCGGCATTTACGGTGTTTTTCCGTGATGTCATGCACATGTGGACGGTATTCACCACCGCGCTGATGTATTTTTCCGCCATTTTCTATGACCCAACTCAGATGAGCGCTCTATTTGGTGGATTCAGTCTCCAGACTTTGATTTTATTCAACCCTATTTATTGGTACATCACAGCCTTCCGTACCACCGTCATGAGTGGCGAAGTGCTCACCTTTAGCATGGTTTGGGTTTGCGGGCTTTGCGCTGTGATTTCCATGGTGGTTGGCAGCGTTATTTTCAATAAAACACAGGACAAATTTGTCCTTCATATTTAAGCGGGAGGGCAATGCAGTTGGAACCAATTATTCAAGTGGAAAACATTTCGATGCATTTCAACCTTTCCAGTGAAAAGCATGAAAGCATGAAAGAATATTTCCTTGCCATGGTGCAAGGGCGCCTACATTATAACGAGTTTCATGCCCTAGAAAACGTCAGCCTTGATATTATGCCGGGCGATTTTTATGGGCTTGTCGGTTTAAATGGCAGTGGCAAATCTACCTTGCTCAAGGTGATTGCGGGGGTGTACAAGCCCACCTATGGTCGCGTGATGGTCAATGGCACCATTGCACCCCTCATTGAGCTTGGCGCAGGCTTTGATATGGATTTGACCGCCCGCGAGAACATTTACCTCAATGGTACGGTGCTCGGCTTTTCGCCAAAGTACATCACTGAAAAATTCGATGAAATCGTGGAATTTAGCGAACTGCAAGAATTTTTAGATGTGCCACTCAAGAATTATTCTTCGGGCATGGTTGCGCGTATCGCCTTTGCAATTGCCACCATGACGAAGCCCGATATCTTGATTGCAGATGAAATCTTATCGGTAGGTGATTTCCTTTTTCAGCAAAAATGCGAAGCGCGTATGCAGAGCTTGATGGATGCCGGTACAACGGTTATCTTTGTTTCTCATTCGATTGAGCAGGTGGAGCGCATGTGCAATAAAGTCGCATGGATTAGCCATGGACATTTAAAGATGAATGGAGATACCGAAACGGTGTGCGAAGCATATAAACTCGCACAGCGCACAGAAGAATAATGCCGCAGCCCGAGTAAAGTGCTTTGTTGAAAGTGCGCTCGGGTTGTTTTTGTGGGTGCGGTGATTTTTCAGGCGGCACACAGAAATAAAAATGAATACACACGCAAACAGGTGGATGCCTTTGCGCGATAAGAAAGGGTTGATCACATGGCAAAGCAGAAAGAAACCATTATACAAAATGCAGACGTTGCAAAGCAAGATACCCTTGGTGCGATGCTCTGCCGTTTGCTGAACCCCGCGCATTTAAAAAGGCTTTGTGGGCGGTTTGGCACAACCCTACGGGAAGAAGGCGCTGACCAAGTCTGGCGCGATATCACCTTCCGCGTTTGCCTTGCGATGAAGCATGACCAATGGCAGCACCGTGCAGATTTGCCCACCCGCCTGCGGATTAAGCGCCAAAAAGCAACCCCATTGCAGGGCGAAACCATCAGCATTGTGGTACCACTTTATAACACCCCTGCGCGTTTTTTGCGCGAGTTGCTTGCCAGTGTGGCAGCGCAGACCTACCCCAACTGGCAGCTATGCCTCGTGGATGCTTCAGATGTAGCGCATGCTGATGTAGGCAAGACCTGCTTGGCAGCAGTGGCAAAAGACGCGCGCATTTGCTATCAGAAGCTAGCAGAAAATAAGGGCATTGCGGGCAACACCAATGAGGGCTTCGTCCTTGCGACAGGCGGGTATATCACCCTGCTTGACCATGACGATGTGCTGTACCCCAATGCGCTATATGAAGTGATGGAGCGCATCTTGCAAACAGGGGCAGAGCTTGTATACAGTGATGAGATTATTCTTTCGGATAACCTCAAAAAGCTGCGTGGCTATCACTTTAAGCCAGACTATGCGCCGGACAACCTCAATGGCTGTAATTACATCACCCATCTGTGTGTGTTTGCTCGTGCACTCTTTGAACGTGCGGGCGCGCAGGAATACCCAGAATTTGACGGCGCACAGGATTACGATTTGATTTTGCGCTTGACGGAGCATGTTACAAGCCCGGCACATATTAGCCATATCCCCAAAGCCTTTTATACATGGCGCGCGGCGGCGGGCTCTACTGCTGAAAATTTAGTAGAGGCAAAGCCCTATGCGATTGCCGCGGGCGAACGTGCGATTGCCGCACATTTGCAGCGCATTGGCAGGGCAGCAACGGTAGAAAGCGTGCCAGATTGCCCCGGTGCATACCGTGTGCGCTATGCCCTCACAACCGATGAAATGGTCAGCGTGATTATCCCCAACAAAGACCATGCCGAGGATTTAGACCGTTGCCTCGCTAGTTTTACCGCCAAAGCGGGGTATGAAAATTATGAAATTTTGGTCATTGAAAACAACTCGACCGACCCTGCCACCTTTGCTTATTATGAAACAATGGCGCAAACTTATCCCAAGGTGCGTCTTGTGCGGTATGAGGGCGCGTTCAATTTCTCTGCCATCAATAACCTTGGTCGCCGTGCGGCAAAGGGCGCTTATCTGCTGCTGCTGAACAACGATATCGAAATTCTCAGCGATGGCTTTTTGGCAGAGATGCTCAGCTATGCGCAGCGCGAGGATGTGGGCGCGGTGGGCGCAAAGCTCTATTATCCAGACGAAACCATTCAGCATGGTGGGGTGATTTTGGGTATCAATGGCAGCGCAGGGCACAGCCATAAGGGACATAAACGCGATACCCCAGGTGATTTGTATCGCATGGTCACCGCGCAAAACTATCTTGCGGTGACGGGCGCATGTCTGTTGACCAAAACGAGTCTTTACGATGCAATGGGTGGTCTTGATGAGGGCGATTTCGCTGTCGCTTATAATGACATTGATTATTGCCTTAAATTATGGGAGGCAGGGTATCTCAATGTCTTTACCCCCTATGCAGATGCCTATCACTACGAAAGCAAAAGCCGTGGTTTAGATGCCAATACTGAAAATGAGGCGCGATATGCGCACGAAAAGGCGGCATTCCAAAGCCGTTGGGGACATTACCTGCCCGAAGGAGCTGACCCTTACTATAACATTCATTTTAATATCTTATTTGAAAATTTTGGTTTGAAATAAGTAATCGCAGAAGGATGAAGAGGAAAGCATTATGCATTTAAAAATTAAACGCATTCGCGAACTGTTTGGCTATGCCATCGCCCTCACCAAAGAGCAGGGCTTGTTTGGGATGCTAGGGCGCGGCGCAGGCTTTTTCCGCCGTCGCTTTTTCGGTAAAAAAGCGCGTTATCTGCCCACAAAACAGGTGCTTGCCGCGCAGCGCGATGAAACAGCGGCAGAGGGTTATGCTGCGCAGTATCCTGTCATCAGTGTGCTGACCCCGCTGTATAACACCCCGCCCAAAATGCTGCGTGATTTTTTAGACTCGCTGCGCAATCAAACCGCACCCAACTGGCAGCTTTGTCTTGCGGATGCATCAGACGATGCTCATGCTGAGGTGGGGCAGATTGTGGCGGAGTATATGGCGAAAGACGCGCGTTTTGCCTATTGCAAAATTGCAAACGATGGGATTTCGCAAAATACCAATGCGGCGGCAGCCCTTGCGAAGGGTGAGTATCTTGCCCTCGCAGACCATGATGATATTTTGGCACCTCATGCCATTTATACTGTCACGAAAGCGATTGCGCATGCACGGGAAAATGGCACAGAGGATGGCTTCTTTTACAGTGACGAAGCACTCTTTGCCAAAAGCATTCAGCGCCCCATGGTGGGGCATTTCAAGCCGGATTTTGCCCTTGATTATCTGCTGTGCTGTAATTACATCTGCCATTTGGCTGTGTTCAAAAAATCTATTTTCGATGCCATTGGCGGTGAGCGCAAGGAATGTGATGGCAGCCAAGATTTCGATTTGTTCCTGCGGATTTTAGCCCACACCAAAACGGCGGTGCACATCCCAGAGGTGCTCTACTATTGGCGGGTACATGCCGCGTCTACCAGTGGTGGTGTGGCGGCAAAACCCTATGTGGCAGCGGCAGCGAAAAAAGCGCTTGCGGATTATTTGGTGGCCACGGGGCAGCAGGGCGAAGTTTGCGATGGCCTATTCCCCAGTACCTACCGCGTAAAATGGGAGATTGAGGGCACACCCAAGGTCAGCATTTTAATCCCGAATAAAGACCACACTGATGATTTAGAAACCTGCCTTGCTAGCATTTACAAAGAAACCACTTGGCAGAATTTTGAAGTGATTGTCATTGAAAACAACTCCACTGACCCTGTTACCTTTGATTACTACAAGCAAGCAGAGGAACGCTATCCCAATTTGCAGGTGGTGCAGTATCAGGCGGAGGGCGGATTTAATTTCTCCGCCATCAATAACTTTGGGCGGGCGGCAGCAAGCGGCGATTATCTGCTGCTGCTGAACAATGATGTCGAGGTGATGCCTGGTGATGGCGATTGGCTCGCAGAAATGCTGCGTCAGCTTGCCCGCAAAGAGGGCGGTGCGCTCTGTGGTGCCATGCTCTATTACCCAGACGGTACCCTGCAACATGCTGGGGTCATCACAGGGCTTGGCGGCTATGCAGGGCACAGCCATAAATACGCAAAGCAAGGCGGCAGTGGCTATATGTTCCGCGCGGCAACGGTGCAGAACTTCTCTGCGGTTACGGCGGCCTGCCTGCTTGTTCAGGCGGAGGTGTACGATGCCCTTGGCGGGCTAGACGAAGCCTTTACCGTGGCATTTAACGATGTCGATTTCTGCCTGCGCGCGCGGGATGCAGGGCACCGCATTATCTGGACACCCTACGCAAAGCTCACCCATTACGAAAGCAAAAGCCGTGGGCTAGACGAAAAGGATGCCGCAAAAAAAGCTCGCTTTGATGGCGAACGTGCGCGGCTCTATGCGCAGCACACCCGCGCGGGTATCCTCGCAGACCCATACTATAACCCTAGCCTGACCAAGGATAGAGAAGATTTTTCAGAGAGTGACGATTTGCGCAACTTAAAGAACCCGTAATGGCGACCTGTGGTCGCCCGTTCATTTACCACACAACCCACAAGGAGAAGAATTATGAAAGAAATGGAAGAACGCATTGTAACAGATGGCAACGTACGCGCAGGTAATATTTTGAAGGTGGATTCCTTCCTCAATCATCAGATGGACGTTGCCTTTTTAGACAAAGTCGGTGCGGAGTTCTATCGCTTATACAAAGACGAAGGGATTACCAAAATCATCACCATCGAAGCCTCAGGCATTGCGATTGCTTGTATGGCAGCGCGTTATTTTGACGTCCCAGTTGTCTTTGCTAAAAAAGCAAAAAGCCGCAACCTAGACGGCGATTTGTTCACCAGTAAGGTTGTTTCCTTTACCTATGGCAAGGAATATACCATCACTCTTTCGCAGAAATTCTTGAATGAAAATGACCACGTGTTAATCATTGATGATTTCCTTGCGGACGGCATGGCGATGGATGGTCTTGTGGATATCTGCACCCAAGCGGGCGCAAGCATTGCAGGCTGTGGCATCTGTATCGAAAAAGGCTTTCAGCCTGGTGGCGCACGTTTGCGCGCCAAAGGCTTGCGCATTGAGAGCCTTGCCATCGTAGAAAGCATGACGGACGATGGCGGCATTACCTTCCGTGCACAGTAAAATACGCGTTGATTAAGCACCGCCTGCTTTGAACGCTTAGCGGGATATTTGTGTTCCTGTCAGAGGGAAAGCATTTGCTGTGTGTTATCATCTAACGAAATAAATCAAAGGAGCTGTCGCTATGAATATCCTAGGGCATTTTCATACCATCACTGCCCACAAATGGCGGGTGATGAAATATTGCTTTGCCTCTGGGCTGTATTGGCAGGGGCTCATGCATGATTTAAGTAAGTATGCCTTGGTAGAGTTTTGCCCTGGGGCAAAATATTATCAGGGCAACCGCAGCCCCAACGAAATTGAGCGGATAGAACGCGGTTATTCTGCGGCATGGCTGCATCATAAGGGGCGCAATAAGCACCATATCGAATATTGGATTGATTACACCCCCACAGGTGACCACCACATGGGCGGGATGAAAATCCCAGAGCGCTATGTGTATGAAATGATTTGTGACCGCGTTGCTGCCAGTGAAATCTACTTAAAGGATGCCTATACCCAAGAGGCCGCTCTTGCTTATTATGAGCGGGGCAAGGGGCATTACATGCTGCACCCCGAAACGCGCGCCCTGTTAGAAGAGCTGTTGATTATGGTGGCGCAGCGAGGCGAAGCGGCAACCTTTGCCGAAATCAAGCGTAGATATCGAAGCCGCTAAGGTGCTTGTATCATCCCGTAGCCTTGTACCGCTCAATGTACGGACAACCTGCGGTCGCCCGCGTGCGTTGCACAAATCTTAAAAAAGGAAGATAAAACCCTATGAACATCATTGACGCACATCTCCATATTTTCAAAGAAAATGACCCATGGGCAAAGCCAATCGCCACTCGCTGTGGCAATACCCTTGCCGAAGGCTTTTTAATCGAAGAATGCAAAAAAACCAATATCGTTCATGGCATTGTCATGGGCAACTTTGCCCCCACTCCAGAGGAATATTCCTTTGACCCCATGTTCCACTATTGTGTGGGGCTAGACAGTGCCTTGATTGAAAAGCACGGGCGCGCCATGATGCCCCTGATGGTAGAGGAGCACTTGCGCCGCCCTGCCTGCTGTGGCATTAAAATTTATCCCGGCTATGACAGCAGCTATGTCAACGATGCCATTTATCAGCCCTATTATGAGCTTGCGCAGCTGTATTCTAAACCAGTTGCTATTCATACAGGGCAAACACAGGGGAGCGATACCTACTTAAAATATTGCCACCCCATGACCTTAGATGCGCTTGCCACCGACCACAAAGGGGTGGATTTTATCATGTGTCATTTTGGCAACCCTTTTTTGCAGGATGCCGCCGCTGTGCTAGAGAAAAACGAGAACGTCTATGCTGATATTTCGGGCATTTTAGGCGGGGTAGAAGATTTAGACCGCTATTTTAAACAGAAAAGCGGCTATATCGATATGCTGCGGGGCTGGCTAGCCTATGGCGATTACTGGGATAAAATCATCTTTGGCACCGATTACCCCGGTATCAACATGCAAAATTATATCGATTTCACCCTGCGCCTGCTGCCCGAAGAAGTGCATCAACAGGTTATGTTCGACAATGCCAACCGCGTGTATCAGCTAGGGCTGTAAGTGCCACTATCCGCGCGGAGACATGCTAGAGGGTGTTTCGTTCTGCACTTGTAGGGGCGATCTGTGGTCGCCCGCAAGCGAAGCGCCATCTAGTGTTTGTGCGATTTCTTTTAAAAAAATCGAATAAAATATTGCCGCAACCAAAGTGCAACCCATAGTTGCGCGATAGTTGGTGGTCGCAACTGTCCAGTTTTGCTATACTGACAGTACAAGGTTTGCTTGAAATACTGCGATGGGTGGTGCACTGCCCGCGTAGTAGTGTAAGTCTTTACGTAAGGTAATATGATAAAACAGAAAGAGGTTGTATATGGCATTTACTGTAATAGAATTTATTATGATGTTGTTTGCTATCATCATAGTGTATGGCAGCATCATTACACTGGTTGTGCTTGTCATCCGCGCATTAATTAAATATTTGCGCAGTGATAGCAAGAAAAAACCTGCCACCACAGTGGGGCAGGAAGGTGGGTTGCAAAGCGTAGATGCCGCTATGCCACAAGGGCAGGCGGAAACGCTGCAATCCCTTGGCGAGGCACTCAAAAATGCCCGCACTGCCCGCAAATTCACCCAAGAATATGTGGCGGATACCCTTGGGGTCAGCCGCCAAGCGGTGTCTAAGTGGGAAAACGGCAGCTCTGACCCAAGTACGTCTAATTTAATCGCCCTTGCTAAGCTATACGAGGTTTCGGTGGAAACGTTGCTTGCAGGTGTATAAGGGTTATATCATTACAAATAAAAACACAGGCGATGCCGCGGAATGCTTTTGCATTCTCTGGCATCGCCTGTGTTTGTTGTATTCGGCTTTGTGTGTAGCGAGTTTTTGCGTGCATTCGCTAAGGTCTAGCGCACGCACATGCATGTTTACACGCCAGTTGACCAATCCTCAATGTTCCAGATATCGCTCACCACGTCATTATAAAATTCAGGTTCATGGCTAACCAGCAGTACGGTGCCTTTAAATTCCTTCACTGCGCGTTTTAACTCTTCCTTGGCATACACGTCCAAGTGGTTGGTCGGTTCATCTAGTACCAAGAAGTTCATCTTGCTTAGCATTAATTTGCACAGGCGCAGCTTTGCGTTTTCGCCGCCGCTCAATACCCGCACTTGACTTTCAATGTGTTCAGTGGTCAGCCCACACCGTGCCAACGCGCCGCGCACTTCGCCGTTGCTCATGGAGGGGTAGGCTTTCCAGATTTCCTCTAGGGCGGTGTTCTTCTCGCTGACATGCTCTTGCTCAAAATAGGCAGTGTCTAGGTATTCGCCCTGCTCCACCTCACCCGCAAAGGGTGGGATAATCCCAAGCATGGTCTTGAGCAAAGTGGATTTCCCCAAGCCGTTCACACCCTTAATCGCAATTTTCTGTCCGCGCTCTACAATAAAATTCAGTGGTTTCGTCAGGGCATAATCATAGCCAAGCACCAAATTCTTCCCTTCCACCACATTGCGCCCAGGCGCGCGGGAATAGTGGAAGGCAAAGCTCGGCTTTGGTTTTTCCTTTGCAATTTCAATCACGTCCATTTTGTCTAGGCGCTTTTGGCGGCTGCGCGCAAGGGTGCTAGTCGCCGCACGTGCCTTGTTGCGGGCAACGAAATCTTCTAGGTGGGCAATTTCCTTTTGCTGCTTTTCATACGCTTGCTCAATCTGGCGTTTTTTCAGCGCATACATCTCTAAGAAATTGTTGTAATCCCCCTTATAGCGGGTTAGCACTGCATCTTCTACGTGGTAAATCAGGTTGACCACGCTGTTTAGGAATGCCTCATCATGCGAAACAAGCAGGAATGCGTTTTCGTAATCCTGTAAAAATTTGGTCAGCCAGACAATATGGTTTTCATCCAGATAGTTGGTTGGTTCGTCCAAAATCAAGATGGTGGGGTTTTGCAGCAACAACTTTGTTAGCAGCACTTTGGTGCGCTGCCCGCCTGAAAGCTCAGTCACCTCGCGGTCAAGTCCGATGTCACCAACCCCTAGCCCATTTGCGTATTCTTCCACGTGGCTATCTAGCGTGTAAAAGCCGCTGTGATCTAAAATATCCTGCAAATCGCCCACTTCATCAAGTAAGGCGGTCATTTCTTCCTCGGTGCAACCACCCATCTTTTCATACAGCGCCATGATATCGCGCTCTACTTGATACATGGGCGCAAATGCTTCGTGCAATACATCGCGGATTGTTTTGCCCGCAGTTAGGGTGGTACGCTGGTCAAGATAGCCCACGGTCACATTTTTGCCCCAACTGATTTTTCCTTCGTCTGGGGGCAATACCCCTGTGATGATATTTAAAAAGGTGGATTTTCCTTCACCGTTTTGCCCCACAAGCCCGACGTGCTCGCCTTTGAGTAGGCGGAACGAAGCCTCTTCTAAGATGCGGCGCGCGCCATAGCCGTGGGTGACGTTTTCAACATTTAACATAAGGAAGCCTCCAGTTATGCGCCCGTGCGGGGCGGCGAATTTGTTTTTTTGTGCGTGACATAGTGTATCGCGGGGAAGGCGCACAAGCCAATCCCGATGCGCCGCAACGCATTTCATTACGCGACAGCGTAATTTCATTGGGCAATCGCCCAGTTTCACCTGTACACCGTGCAGATTTCATTGCATTGAAAAACACCTAAGCCAAGGGCTTAGGTGTTTTTTAATGCCGGTGGTGGGGGTCGAACCCACACGTGTTTAACCACAAAGGATTTTGAGTCCTCCTCGTCTGCCATTCCGACACACCGGCTCATATCGTCTGCCATCCGTTTCAAAAAAGATATCAGAAAACTAAGCCATATTATACCCTAAATTTAAGGAAAAAGCAAGGGGGTCTTTGAAATTAATTTTAAAAAGTTAAATTGTGAAGGTTTTGTGAAAAAATCGTCAAATAGTAGGAGAATGCCTAGCTTTCAGAGGGGGGAATGCTTTGCAAATCCCCTCAGAATAACAGGGAATTGTGAAAAACACGAAAAAAACAAAACAATTTTAGGGAAAAAGCTAGGTTTTTAGGAAAAAAATCTAGCTTTGCACCGCAATTGCTTTAGTTGACAAATGGGTTAAATGCGGGTATACTGTTAGCGTTCACTGTTTTGGTGTGCACATTCAATCCAATGCCCATGGCTGCTTCTTATCCAAACAATGGTACCTAACCAAAGGCTGGTTCAATTTCTTCCGCGGGCAACAACTAAACAACAAGGAGACTATCACAATGTTTGAAGACAAAAATTTAGTTTGCAAAGACTGCGGCAAAGAATTCGTTTGGACTGCTGGCGAACAGGAGTTCTATGCATCTCGTGGTTTTGAAAATCAGCCTCAGCGCTGCAAAGCATGCCGCGACAACCGCAAAAACAACACTCGTGGCGAACGTCAGATGTTCGACGCTGTATGTGCTGCTTGTGGTAAAGACTGCAAAGTTCCTTTCCAGCCTCGCGAAGATCGTCCAGTTTACTGCTCTGATTGCTTCGCAAAAAGCAAAAACGACTAATTCAATCGTTTAAAAGTGTAACTTTGAGCGCCATCCCTTGTGGGATGGCGCTTTTTCTATTGAAAGATGCAGCATTTTAGGGTACAATAAGAGCGGTCGCATTTCCTTAACACAATGATAGAAAGAGGTAGAATATGTTTGGATTGTTTGCTCGCAGCAAAAAAGAAGCCGCTGCAAAAACGGTGAGCCGTAAAACCATCATCGGCGAAATTTTAGATATGGATGATACCACAGCCCCCATCTTTTTATCCATCGGCATGCATTGTCTTGGCTGCCCTTCTGCTCGTGGCGAAACGCTAGAGCAGGCTTGTGCAGTGCACGGGGTAGATTGCGATGATTTGATTGCAAAGCTAAATGCCCACATGGCGAGCCACAGCTAAGATGCTGCCAAAATTAGACGAACGGCTTTCCCTTGCGGCAAGTTTTGCAAAAGAAGGGGCAGCGGTGGCAGATATTGGCTGTGACCACGGCAAACTTGCCGTAAACCTTGCGGCTTCAGGGCGCTTTCCGAAGGTGATTGGTGCAGATTTGCGCGAGGGCCCTCTTGCCAAGGCTGCCTTAACCCTAAAAAATGCCGCCTGCCAAGATTTGGTAGAGCTGCGCCTAGGCGATGGGCTTTCGGTGCTGCGCCAAGGCGAGGTTGGCACCATCATCATTGCGGGGGTTTCCGCACAAACAACCATTGATATCCTGGCGGCAGCGCCATGGACGTGGGGTGTATGCGCGCCTCGCCTTGTCCTTGTGCCTGCCACCAAACACAGCGTGTTGCGTACATGGCTTGCACAGCAGGGCTTTGCCTTGTTACGCGATTGCCCTGTGCAGGCAGCAGGGCGGTGGTATACTGTCATTTGTGCTGAGTATAGTGGCATCAAAACCCCGCCAGAACAGTTATCCCTTGCGGATAAAGTATATGGTAAAACCGCTTGCGAAGCAAACTTTGCGCCCTATGCGGCATTGCAACGCGGCAAATTGCAAAAAGAACGGCGCAGCATTCCAGAGGGCACCACGCTTGCACAAGAAATGGATGCACTCTTTGCTGCGGCAGAAAAGAATGAACGAAAAAAATAAAACATCTTATAGGAGGAACAAACCCATGACGACGGTTGCAGAAATCTTCGATATGTTATCAGAGCTTGCTCCCACAGACCTTGCTGCAAAATGGGACAATGTTGGTTTATTGGTGGATGCAGGAGTTGCCCCCACTAGCGTGCTCTTTGCCCTTGATATCACCCCAGAGGTGGTGGAAGAGGCCGCTGCGCTCAATTGCCACTTGATTGTGTCACATCATCCAGTTATTTTTAATCCTTTGCGGAGTATTACCCCTAAAGATGTTGCGTTCCAGTTGCTTAGTAAGAAAATATCGGCCATCTGTATGCACACCAACCTAGATGCCGCGGATGGCGGGGTCAACGATGTCTTGGCAAAGTTGATTGGCCTACAAAATACCATTAAATTTGCCGAAGATTGCGGGCGCATTGGCACCGTTCCCCAGACGACTGCACTTGCCTTTGGCGAAGCGTGTGGGCGCATTTTAGGCGCTAAGGTGAAATGTATTGACACCGCGCGACCAATTGCACGCGTTGCAGTGGTGGGCGGTTCTGGTGGTAGCTATGTGCAAGAGGCGGCGAGTCTCGGCGCTGATTTGCTCCTCACAGGTGAGGCGGGACACCACGATGCCTTAGACGCAAAGCGATTAGGCCTAGGCTTAGTGGTCGCAGGGCATTACGCAACGGAGTTCCCAATCGTGCCAGTGCTGAGCAATAGGGTGCATGAGGCATTCCCGACGCTGAAATGTTATATCAGCGCAAAAGAGATGGAACCCTTTGATTATTTATAAGAGCGTTTTGATTGATACCGTCGTATCCGCGACAGACAGGAGATTTTTATGGCACTAGATGCCGCAACGCTGGCACTGGTTGCCGCAGAGCTCAAAGAACAATTGCTCGATGCCAAAATCGACAAAATATATGAACCCACTCGGGACGAAGTGATGATTACACTGCGCAGTTGGACGAAAACATTTCGCTTGCTTCTTTCTGCTCGCAGTGGGTCGGCGCGTGTCTGTTTTACCGCAGCAACTTTTGAAAACCCTGCGGTGCCACCTAGCTTTTGCATGCTAATGCGCAAGCACTTTGGCGGTGGGCGGATTATCGACATTCGCATGGAAGAGGGCGACCGCATTGTTTACTTCGTCTTTCAGTGTGTCAACGAAATGGGCGATTTGGTGCAGAACACCATCTGCGCGGAGCTGATGGGGCGCTACTCAAACCTTGTTCTTGTCCAAAACGGCAAAATCCTGGATGCGCTCAAACGAGTGGATTTTGAGGATAGCGATATTCGTCAACTGCTCCCGGGCTTGCCCTATACCTTGCCACCAAAGCCTGCCCGTCCAGATTTCTTTGCGGTGTCGTCGGTGTCGCTTGTCACCGCGGCATGCGCCAAAGATTTGCCCATTGCAGATGCCCTTTGCCGCACCGTTGCAGGGGTCAGTCCTGTGGTCTGCCGCGAGGCAGCGTATCGCGCTTTTGGCGAAAACACCCTTGCCGCCTGTGAATTATCAGAGGGGCAGAAGGCTGCCCTTATCGCTGAAATTGAGCAGATGAAGCAGGACTATGCAGACGGCGGCACCCCCGTTAGCGTAATCAACCCCGAAGGGCGCCCAATTGAATTTACCTTTTTCCGCCCACAGCAATATGGCGCAGGCTTCCTATTAAAAGAATGGGATAGCTTCAACGATATGCTTGAGGGCTACTATGCAGACAAAGACCATGCTGAGCGCCTACGCATTAAGGGCAAAGAGTTGCACAAGGCGGTGCATAACATGTATGACCGCGCCTTGCGCAAGCAAACTGCCCGCCGTGATGAGCTAATCGCCAGTGAAAAAAGCGATACGCTGCGTCTGTATGGCGAGCTACTCTCTGCCAATTTGTATCTTGCTCAAAAGGGAATGAAGAGCATCACGGTGCAAAACTGGTATGAGGATGGCAAAGAGGTCGCTATTCCACTTGACTTACGATATAGCCCAAGCCACAATGCGCAGAACTATTTCAAAAGCTATAAGAAAAAACAAACCGCAGTGCGGATGCTAGGGGAGTTGCTCAGCGCGGGCGAAACCGAGATTGCCTACCTAGAAACAGTATTGTATGAGGTAAATGCCGCCCAAACGGAGCGCGAGCTAAATGAAATCCGCGCCGAGCTCAAAGGGCAGGGCTATCTGAAATATTATAAGCAAAAGGATAAAAAGCAAAAGCCGGCTGATTTCATGCGTTTTGTTTCGTCTGATGGCTTTGATATTCTCATCGGTCGCAACAATGCGCAGAATGAGAAGCTGACCTTGCATACTGCCAGAGGCAAAGATATCTGGTTCCACACCCAAAACGTGCCGGGCAGCCATGTGGTGGTGCTCAGCGAAGGCGCAGATGTGCCCGATACCACCAAGGAAGAAGCCGCGCAGCTTGCGGTGGTGTATTCTAGCGTGGCGAATGGTGTCAAGGTGGCAGTGGATTACACCGAGGTCAAGAATATCCGCAAGACAAGTAGCCTTGCCCCTGGCATGGTGTTGTACGAAAAATACGAAACAGCCATCATCACCCCCGAAGCAGGGATTGCAGAGAAGTTGAAAAAATAATATAAAAATGAGAACAGCAAACAAAAACATGAGCTTTTTGTTTGCTGTTTTTCTTGTTGTGCAATAAACCAAAAAAAGTTTTATTTTTTTGTAAAAAACACTTGCAACACCAGGCCAGGTGTGATATAATCATTCTTGGCTGTAAAGAGGCTTGCTAGGAATGCAAGTTCAAAGCAAGCCGCGATATGCGTTGAAGCAGGAGGTTGCTAGCCGCACGATAGTGCGATTAGGTTTTTCTGTGGAGTATGTCCGATCTTAGAACCGGGCAAAAGAATTACTGACGGCAAAGGGATATGTACCCGCAAAAAGCAGTTACTCGCTTTTGGTGTGTACCAATGTTCAAGTTAATTTGCAAATGGTGATTCCGGATGAACTACAATGTGGTTCACCGGCTTTTCTGTTGCTTATTTACGAAACACCCGGCGCAGTGTGGTAATCCATCGGCTCGCCTAAGGCACCACAAATTTTTTTATAGGAGGCGAAAGCAAATGGCAGTCAAGGAAAAAATTAGAATTCGTTTGAAGAGCTACGATCCTCAGTTGATCGATGGCGCGGCAGAGAAGATCGTGGAAACCGCAAAGCACACTGGTGCTCGCGTGTCGGGTCCCATTCCTCTTCCTACCGACAAGGAAATCATTACCGTTCTACGCGCTGTACACAAGTACAAAGATAGCCGCGAACAGTTTGAAAACCGTACCCACAAGCGTCTAATCGACATTCTAAAACCATCCAACAAAACGGTTGAAGCACTTATGAGTCTTCAACTCCCCGCTGGCGTGGACATCGAAATCAAATTGTAATTTTGTGAAAATCCACACATTATAATATTGGCGTAAGAAGTTTTTACACTTCTAATTACCAATACCTGTTTGGCAAAGCAAAACGCAAAACGATTTTGAAGCCCTCGTTTGTCCGAGGGGTCATGTTGATAGCAACATTAGCTATCAACCAATAACCTTATAGGAGGAAAATTAAAATGACCAAAGGCATCATCGGCAAAAAGGTCGGTATGACTCAGCTGTTCGACGAGAATGGCAAAGTTGTTCCAGTTACCGTTATCGAGGCAGGCCCCTGCACTGTTGTGCAGAAAAAGACCCTCGCATCCGACGGCTATGAAGCAGTACAGGTTGGCTACGGCGAAGTTTCGGCAAAGCACGTAAACAAAGCTGCAGCAGGCCACTTCAAAAAAGCTGACGTAGCACCAAAACGCACCCTTCGCGAATTCCGTCTAGAAGATATCAACTCTGTTGAAATCGGCGAAATCCTAAAAGCAGACGTATTCGCAGCAGGTGACAAGGTTGACGTTATCGGCGTTTCCAAAGGTAAAGGCTATCAGGGCGTTATCAAACGTTACAAACAGCATCGCCTTCGTGAATCCCACGGTACCGGCCCAGTTGCACGTCACGCAGGTTCTAACGGTTCTACTTCGAGCCCTTCCCGCGTGTTCCCAGGTAAGAAACTTCCTGGCCACATGGGTTTTGCACGCGTAACCGTACAGAACTTAACAGTTGTCAAAATTGACGCTGAAAATAATCTGATCGCTATTAAAGGTGCTGTTCCTGGTACTAAGGGTACCATCATCACCATCCAAAATAGCGTGAAGGCGTAAGGAGGAAAGCTACAATGGCAAAATTTGACGTAGTAGATATGAACGGCAAAAAGGTCAGCGAAGTAGAACTTTCTGACGCCGTGTTTGGGATTACCCCCAACGAAAAGGCTGTACACATTGCAGTCGTAAACTTCTTGGCCAACCAACGCCAAGGCACCCAGAGCACCAAGATCCGTATGGAAGTTCGCGGCGGTGGCCGTAAACCTTGGCGCCAGAAGGGTACTGGTCACGCTCGTCAGGGCTCGATCCGTGCTCCTCAGTGGGTAGGCGGCGGTGTTTCGCACGGTCCTAAACCTCGCGATTACCGTTACCACATCAACGATAAAGTAAAACGTCTTGCACTGCTCAGTGTTCTTTCTGATAAAGCAGCAAGCGGCGATATGATCGTTGTTGATAACTTCGCAGTTACCGAATACAAAACCAAGGCAGTTGTTGCAATGCTTGCTGCTGTTGGCGGCGCGAAAAAGAACCTTCTTGTCAACGAAACCGTTGATAGCAAGTTTGTAAAGAGCGCAGCGAACATCACCGGCGTTAAAACCACCTTCGCAGGTTCGGTTAACACCTATGACGTGCTCAATGCGGGCAAGCTGATTATCAGCCTTGGCGCAGCGAAAAAACTAGAGGAGGTACTCGGCTAATGAAAGCAATTCAGGATATTATCATTAAGCCAGTCATTACCGAAAACTCTATGGCTGGCATCGCAGATAAAAAGTACACCTTCAAAGTTGCTACTTCTGCAACCAAAACCGAAATTGCACAGGCAGTTGAGGTTATGTTCCCTGGTACTAAGGTAGAAAAAGTCAACACCATTTCGGTGCGTGGCAAATTCCGCCGTCAGGGCGCCCATGGTGGTTACACCGCAGCTTCTAAGAAAGCGATCGTAACCTTGAAGAAGGATTCGAAAGAAATCGAATTCTTCAACAGCATGGTATAAGAGCCCGCCGAGGGCTTATGTATGGGGATATGACCCCGATAACTTCATAAGATATTTTAAGGAGATTAGTAAATGGCTATTAAGAAATATGGCCCAACTACCCCTGGCCGCCGCGGCATGACAAGCACTGATTACAGTGGTCTGTCTAAAGTAGCACCAGAGCGTAGCCTGTTGGAGCCTAAGAAAAAGCACTCCGGTCGTAACAACACCGGTCGCATCACTGTTCGTCATCGTGGCGGCGGTAACCGCGTGAAATATCGTGTAATCGATTTCAAACGCAACAGCAAAATTGATATGGCTGCAACTGTTATGACCGTTGAATACGATCCTAACCGTAGCGCATTCATCAGCTTGATTCAGTACGAAGATGGTACTAAGAGCTACATCATCTGCCCAGAAGGCCTAAAGGTCGGCATGCAGGTTATTAGCAGCACCACCGCTGATATCAAACCAGGCAACTGCCTGCCTTTTGCAAACATCCCTGTTGGTACCATCATCCATAACATTGAACTTTATCCAGGCCGCGGCGCTCAGCTCGTTCGCTCTGCTGGTAACCAAGCTCAGCTTATGGCAAAAGAAAATGGTTATGCACTTGTTCGCCTACCTTCTGGCGAAATGCGTAATGTGCCCATTACCTGCACTGCAGTAATCGGCCAGGTTTCCAACATCGACCACGAAAACGTTAACTACGGTAAAGCTGGTCGTAAACGTCACATGGGTTGGCGTCCAACCGTTCGCGGTAGCGTAATGAACCCTTGCGACCATCCACACGGTGGTGGCGAAGGCCGTGCACCAATTGGTCACAGCGGTCCTATGACCCCATGGGGCAAACCTGCTATGGGTCTTAAGACTCGTAAAAACCATAACCGTTCTGACAAACTTATTGTCAAACGTTGCAATCAAAAATAAGAGAGGAGTTTAAGACTATGAGTAGAAGTTTGAAAAAGGGACCATACGTCCAAGCTGCTCTTATGAAGCACGTTGATGATATGAATGCCAGCGGCAAGAAAGCTGTCATCAAAACCTGGAGTCGTTCCTCTACGATTTTCCCTGATTTTGTTGGTCATACCTTCGCAGTGCATGACGGTCGCAAACATGTGCCCGTATATGTAACTGAAGACATGGTAGGTCACAAACTCGAAATATTAAAC
>JAWXUQ010000069.1:0-12849 GCA_044426225.1 Faecalibacterium sp.
TAACTTATTTTTATCCTCATTACCTTCAATAAACTGAATAAAAAACGCGCCCGTATAAACCCCCTGCAAGCTGTTTGCCTGAGCTTTGTTTTAGTCATTAGCGCCGGAGCGCTTGCGCTTATGCTGCCCTTTGCCACATACGAGGGCATTTCACTTGTAGATGCGCTGTTTACCGCCACAAGTGCGACCTGCGTGACGGGGCTTGTGGTGATGGATACCTATACCGCTTTTACCCCTTTTGGGCAAGCAGTGATTTTACTGATGATTCAAGTTGGCGGGCTTGGGCTTGTCACCCTGACGAGCTTTTTTGCCCTAACCGTACGGCGGCGCATGGGCTTTCGCGATTTGCGTCTTATTAATGAAAGCGTTTCCAGCGATAGTTTTTCACAATCCACTGCGGTGTTGCGCCTTGTTGTGCGCCTTGCACTGTTTTTTGAAACGCTCGGTGCGCTATTGCTAATGCTCGCTTTTATCCCTGAATATGGAGTAAAAGGCATTTGGATTAGCGTCTTTATCTCGATTTCTGCATTTTGCAATGCCGGTTTTGATTTGTTCGGTCAGATTGCGCCCTATTCCTCTTTATCGGGCTATGTAGACAATTACTATGTGCAATGCGTGATTATGTTCTTAATCATCGCAGGCGGTCTTGGCTTTTTGGTCTGGCTCGAAATCGGGCAATGGCGCAAACAACGTCGCTTTACCGTGCACGCCAAAATTGTATTTATCTTCTCCGCCATGCTTTGGTTTGTCGGGGCGCTTGGGCTGCTGATTTTAGAATGGGATAACCCCGCCACCCTTGGCGCGCTCGGTATTGACGGCAAAATTATGGCGAGCCTGTTTCAATCTGTTTCCACCCGTACTGCGGGCTTTAACACCATCGACCTTGCTGCGTGTGAACCAATTAGCAAATTACTGATGAGCTTTTTGATGTTCATTGGCGCTGCCCCTGGCGGCACGGGCGGTGGTATCAAAATCACCACTTTTGCCGTGCTGTTCTTAACAGTGGTGAGTGTGGCACGCGGGCGCAGTGAATGCCTGATTAATGGGCGCCGCATTAGCCATCAAACGGTTTATCGTGCTTTTTCCATTACCGTGCTTGGTGTGATTGCAGTGCTAATTACCACCCTATTTGCCACCACCCACACCACTACTGCAGTTGGCGGTGTAGATGCGTTGTTTGAAGCGGTTTCTGCCTTTGCAACGGTTGGGCTTTCGGTCGGGGTGACAAGTGCGCTGACCTTGGGCGCAAAAATTGTATTTATGATTGTCATGTTTATGGGGCGCGTGGGTCCTGTTACCCTTGCCATTAGTCTTGCGGCGCGCCCTGATAAGAACATCAACAAAATCTTACCAGAAGGACATATCAACGTTGGTTAATTCATCTGTTCTGTGCACTTTAGGAGGCTTTTTCTATGATTTGTGATAACTGCGGCGGCACGTTTGCAGCGGACGTAGTTTCGTGCCCCTATTGTGGTGCTGCACATCTTGCGGGTGCAACGGCGGCGCACCAAGCACAAATTAATGAAATGACAGATGAATTAGAGGCACTTGGAAATTCGCAGCGCGATGCATTCCAGAAATCCTTCACCCAACAGAAAAAAACTTCTTCTAGGCTCGTTTTCATCATTGGCGGTGTGCTGTTTTGCCTTTTTGTCATCCCCCTTTTCTTTATTGCCTGCATTGCGCCCAACGTCCTCAATGTGAGCGAAGAGAAAAAGCTGCAGCTTGCTTGGCAATCAGAGGCATACCCCACCCTAGATGCTTTATATGAGCAGGGCGATTTCGATGCAATTATCGCATACGAGGATGCACTGCTGAGCGATGCCGATAATTTTTATTCTCTCGAGGATTGGTCACATTACGATTTTCTGTGTGATTACCGTGTTTCTCTTGCCACCTCTGATGGCACGGATGTTTTAACAGAGTAGCGCATATAGCGCAACGACTAGAGAAAAAGAAGGGAGTTTCCGTGACAAATTGCCCACATTGCGCTGCACCACTCACCGTAGACGATACGCATTGCCCCTATTGTGGCAATAAAAGCCCTTATTTTGTGCAGCAGCGCCAAGATTTAAAAGAATTCACCGAGATATTCGAGGAAACAAAGGAAGAACTAACCGAACAAATTACCCACACTTCGCGCAGAAATGCTTCGGTGGGCATTCTTATTTTATTAATTCTTTTGAATGCCGCTTTTTTCACCTTCCAAGCCTATTCTTTAGACATCAAGGTATTTTACACAAACTGGTATATCACACAGCACCAAGACGAAATGCGTGACACCATTACGCAATACACTGACGCAAGTGATTATATCGGTCTATATTACTATTTACATGATTACGCTAGCCTGTATGACACTGCGCTTTCGGATTATTCTAACCTTTATTATTGCTGTTGTTGGTATCAATATAGCTACCAAGCGATCATGCACTGTTCTGTTTTATCTGACACAGATTTTATCGCGTATGAATCTGCGCAAGCCACGTTAAGTAAGAGCCTTCCCCTGTTTTATGAATCCGTAGCAGCCACCCAGATTTCCAAGTATTGCACAGACGAAACGCTTGCTATTCTTGATGATATGGTTGCACTTCTAGAGATACATCTTGAAACCTATTTGGATATCCCCGCGGAAGATATCCCCGCATTATTGGCACTTTCTGAAGAAGAGCGCACCAATGCACTCATGGCGGAGGTGATTGCAAATGAAGGCTAAACAAACAAGCCCCAACGGAAAAAAGCAAAGAAAAAAGCGCACCGCCTTGCAATGGGTGAACATTGCATTGAGCATTTTGCTTGCGCTTAATCTTTCTTTTTCTGCGCTCACCCTCATTGTAGAGCACATCTCCTTTCAGAGTATGGAACCTGTTCTGCTGTACAACTTAGAATGCAACGATTTCATCCAACTACGAAACGAATTAAGTTCTTATACACTCGAACAAATCGAAAATAGCGACATCCTTACAGAATATTACAGCGTCGCCCTTTATTTTGAAAACATCTCGTTTTATCATGCCTGCCTTTCCTCTGACCCAGAACGCGCCGCTGTTTACCTAGCTGCCAGTCAAGAAAACCTTGCACAGATGGGTGTGTTTTCTTATTATGCAGCACAAATAGATGCGCGGTTCGAATAAAATTATTCCCATCGCTTTGCTTCACACAAGCGACTTTGTATGTTAAAGCAATTGACAAAAGGAGAAATTAACATGATTTGTAAAAGTTGCGGTGGTACGTTTGCAGACAGTGCCACCAAATGCCCCTATTGCGGCACCATGCATTTAGCAGGTGCGACCGAGGCATATAACCAAAAATTTGAAGATATGAACGATGACCTTGCCGCGTTAGGAGATACCCACACCGCGGTATATAAAGAAACCGCACAGCGGCAAACGAAGCACGTTGGTAAAGTGCTTATCATTACACTTGCGGTGGTACTGGGCTTTGCAGGGATTAGTTTTGCCCTAACAAAACTAATCGACAGCTTTGATGACAACACCGATGACATCAAAGCACAAATGCAATGGCAGACAGAGTATTTCCCTGTGTTAGATGCCTTATATGAAGCGGGCGAATTCGATGAATTGCTCGCCTTTGAACTGGCCGTGTATACCGATACTGACTTTTCTCTCTATGCTTGGACGCACTACGAGTTTCTCACCTGTTATAGCACTTATACCGAATGCCTCTCTTATATTGCCGACTATGAAAATGGCGAGGTTCTGAGTGAGTTTCCTTACACACAGATGCTTTATTTTTACTTAGAGGAGCAAACGAGCCGCAGCTATCGTTCTTATACTGAAACAGACTGCGCATACGTTGACGAATACCTGATTGTAATTGCAGACTTTTTAGAGGAAAGCCTCTCGTTGCAAGAAGATGATTTGCTTGCCCTGCGCACTGAATTGCTCGATGACAACTTTATTTCTTATTCGTTATGCTCCGATTACATTACCGAAATCCTAGCCGAACAATAAATTTTTTCCGAAAGGAGTTCTGCCCATGAAATGCCCCTATTGTAGCGCCCCGCTAATGATTGAAGATGAACTTTGCCCCTATTGTGGCAAAGAAAACCCCTATTTTACAAAGCACCGTGAGGACATAAAAGAGTTCACTGAGGAATTTGAAGAAACACACCAAGAGGTACTGCAAAAAGTTACCCACACCTCACGCATTTCTATCCGTATCATTATTATCTGTGTGCTGCTTGTCCTCAACTTGTTATTTTTTCTTTGTTACAACGTCATTTGGAATGTAGATTATTGGTACCGTGATTGGTACACCAACCACAATGAAGTGCAGGTTCGCGCCACGCTAGAGGCATATTCTGATGCGGGCGATGTGCTTGGGCTTTCAGAATATTGTGACCATCAGATCAGTATTTATGGCACCAACATAGAAGATTATTACATCATAGAATCCGCGGCTAGACAATATACATTCATCTACCGCAACCTGATTGAGCTAACCGTTTTACAAGAGAGCAGCTATTACACGACCGCTGAATGCGCTGAGAGCATTGCGCAAAATCTCGAATATTATTACTATTACGTTACACCAACCAAATACAGTGACCCCGATACATTTAACGAAGAACACCAAGCAACCCTTGACATGATGACCGAAAAACTAGAAGCATTACTAGAGGCATACCTAAATATTCCGCCCGAAGAAATCCCCGCATTGCTAGAGCTTTCTGAAGCGCGCCGTGCGATTGCCATTGAAGAGGGGGTAGCTGCAAATGAATCCTAACAATACACACCCCTCGCAGGCAAAAAAACCCTCGTTACAACAACGCTTGCGCTACCTCAAGCCCTTACAGTGGGTTATCCTTTTGCTCAGCGTATTTACTGTTTTAAATTTTTCTACGCTTCTTATCATGACCCTAGACGAGTTGAGCGGGTATCAACCTCCAGAAAGCAGCGTCTTATACGACCTACGCAGCAATGATTTCTATTATATGCGGACTTCCTTAGGCTATTATTCTGACGCAGAAATTGCAAAAAGCGAAACCCTCAGCGAATGCTATCACCTCTATTATTATTTTGAAAACAGTTTTTTCTACCAGGCATACACCAAACTAGATGACACAGATACCGCAGCACAGTACCTTGCCGCTTGCCAAGAAAGCGCAGAGGGTTCTGGTTCACTTTCGTACTACATCACAGAAATTGACGCATTGTTCAGTGAAATGGAATAACGTTTAAAAGGAGTGAGCGCTCTATGGAATGTCCATCATGCCATGCCACCCTCATGACTGAGGATGTCTTTTGTCGCCATTGCGGCACAGAAAACCCGTATTTCACAAAACATCGCGAGGATGTAAAGGAATTTGCCGAAGAATTACAAGAAACCCATCAGGACGTACTAAAAAAAGTAAAGCGCACCAATCGTTTTTCGACCAATATTTGCATTGTTTGCCTTTTGATGGTGCTGAATTTTCTTGCCATGGTTAACCTTGCCGGTGTATCGTCTTACGCAGAGTTTTATAAAATCTGGCATTCCAATCAAAACGAAGCACAGCACCGTACAACAATAGAGGCATACTCTGAGGCAGGTGATGTGCTTGCCATGGCAGAATACCTTGAAAAACAGATTGTTCCTTATTACGACGCATTATCTGATTACACCAAGGTGTACAAAGCGGCAATCGCATATCGCACCATTTACCAAAACATTGCCTATTTGAATGGTTTATCACAGGGGGATTACGATACTGATACAAGCTGTGAACTGATCAGCGACGCACTGTATTCTTTTTACGATGCGATTACGCTGAAATCTTCTTCTAATGCGTTATTTTACACCGAGGAACACATGGCGAGCTTTGCTATGATGGAAGCAAAATTAGAGATGTTACTAGAAAGTTATCTGAACATCCCCCCTGAGGACATCCCCGCTTTGCTAAAACTCTCTGACTTCCAACGCGCCATCGCAATCAGAGAGGAGGTAACGCGCAATGAAACCTAAACGCAAAAAAATCCGCCCGATCAAAAAACTTGCAATCTTTTTGGCTGTCCTGCTTGTGGGGCTGCTAATTGCCTTTTTCGTTTTGTTTTTCAAGGAAAGCGCATCTTATACGCCCGATGCAAATGAGCTTGCATCCGCTTTGGTCATCTCTAATGATTATGCTGCGCTGCGCAGCGAGCTTGGTTGGTACACCCTTGAAGAAATCGCACAAAATGATACCCTGTCTGAACTATATGCGGTTTGCCTTTATTGGGAAGATAGCGTTTATTACCACGCTTGCATCGATATTGGTGATACCGAGCAAGCCGCCCTTTATCTTGCAGCTTGCCAACAAAACGCAAAAAACGCAGGCACGCTATCGTTTCACATTGAAAATATAGATGCATTTTTTAGATAATCACTTCCCACCATTTTATGGTTTGATTTTACCAACAAGGAGGATTTTGGATGATTTGCAGCGTTTGCGGTGGCACATTTGCAGATGACGCCATCAAGTGCCCCTATTGCGGCACCATGCATTTACCCGGTGCTACGACGGCCTACAATCAAAAATTCGAAGACATGACAGACCATCTCGCCCAAATGGGCGAAACACAAGAAGATGAATACAATCAATACCTCAAAAAAACCATTTACAAAGAAAGCAAACATTGGGGTATCTATATCGCCGCCGCTGCGCTGATTTGGTTGCTTTTTTTGTATAGCATTTATCAAACATGGAAGGTAGACCTTCGACAAGAAGAAGCCTTCAATGATACATATAAACAAGAGCTTATCTGGCAAGTAGAAACGCAATTATTTCTAGATGAACTATATGATGCAGGCGATTTTGATGCAATCTTAAGTTATGTAGATACGCTGTCTGGTTTAGAAAAAACAACACTCACCACTAGTAATTGGTCCCATTCCGACTTTCTCGACTTTTATTCTGATTATCATGACCACATGCAGATCGCAGCTGGTTTGGGCGATTTGCCCACCATCACGAACAGCCACTATTCTTCGATGCTAGATTTTTATTTTGACCATCGATTTGAATCTGCCAATTATAGCTATCTACACTATACGGTGCAAGACCGCGTTCACATTGACGAATGTCTGGTATCGCTTGCCGCGGTTTTAGAGGAAAATATCGGGCTTGGACAAGAAGAGCTTGATGCGCTATACCCCGTTTTACGCGGAGATGCAGAGGAAATTAGTTCTCTGACATGTGCTGACTACATCAACGAACTCCTCGCATAATTGATAGGCTGTGCCTTGATTTGCATGGATAGAAAGGAGACAATCCCTCATGAAATGTCCCGCATGCCACGCGCCATTGATGATAGAGGATGCCTATTGCCGCTATTGCGGCAATAAAAATCCCTATTTCACCATGCACCGCGAAGATTTAAAAGAATTCACCGAAGAATTTAAGGAAACGCAACAAGAAGTCGTACAAAAAGCAACGCATGTGAATCAGCGCTCCATTCGCGTTGCCATTGTTTGCGTTTTAATTTTTCTAAACCTGTTCCTCTTTATTGCATGCTCTAGCGTAAGCAACTGCAGGGTTTCATACAAAACTTGGCAAACCAATCAAAATGAAACTGAAATCCGGGCAACGCTAGAAGAATATTCAGACACTGGTGATATCCTTGCCATGGATCAATATTTTTTAAACGACGTGATTATTTACGGTAGCAACTTATCTGATTATTATATGGTATATCACGCCACAGGTTACTATGCCTCTATTTTTGAATGCACCTATGACCTACTCCTTTTGCGGCAGGATGGTTATATTTCTGAAAGCACCTGCGAATATCTTGGCAATTACCTTGTTTCTTTTTACGATTGCCTTACACCAGATGAGGATGACCCGGAAGAATGGTATAACGAGGAACACACTGCAACACTTACCATGCTACAAGAAAAATTAGAAGTGCTACTAGAAGGGCATCTCAACATTCCAGCAGAGGATATTCCTACATTGCTAGAACTTTCTGATTTACAACGCACCATTGCAATCAAAGAGGCGGTGTCAAACAATGAATTCTAAACGAACAATTTTTAAACCATTCCAAACCATTGTCATTCTGTTGAGCATCACCTTGATGATACAAGGCGCAGTCTTTTTGCATCTATTTTTAGAAGAACTCACCCCCATTTATTACACAACCAACAAAATCATGTACAGAATGAACCTTTCTGAAGATTATTCTAGTTTGCGTTACTACCTAGCCACGCACACCGCGCAAGAGATTGCAGAAAATGAAAATTTATCAGAACTTTATGCGGTTTGCCTTTATTATGAAAATAGCATGTATTATCACGCGTATGCCAATGTTGGCGATACCGAAATGGCAGCGCTTTATCTTGCAGCTTGCCAAGAAGCAGCAGAAAACACTGGGGAACTTACCATTTGTACACAAAAAATTGATACGTTTTTTAACTAAACCACATACACAAAAAAGGAGCGCATTATTATGAAAGCATTATTCATTGGCGGTACTGGTACCATTAGCACCTCGGTTGTTGCCCTTGCCCTTGCAAAGGGATGGGACGTAACCCTGTTAAACCGTGGGCAATCTGGGCGCGACATCCCAGAGGGCGCACGCGTATTACAAGCAGATGCCCGCGATGCTGCGGCGGTAAACGCTGTGCTCGGTGACGAAACCTTTGACGTGGTGGCACAGTTTGTCGCCTTTGTGCCAGAGCAGGTAGAAAATGACATTGCACTGTACCAAAACCGCACCAAGCAGTATATCTTTATCAGCAGCGCTTCGGCCTATCAGAAGCCTGCCCGCGACTATGTGATTACCGAGAGCACCCCTCTGGTAAACCCCTACTGGCAATATTCGCGCGACAAAGCAGCTTGCGAAGATTTGCTGATGCAAGCACATATCAAACAGGGCTTCCCTGTGACGATTGTCCGCCCAAGCCACACCTACTGCGACACCAATGCACCAGTGGGTGCAAACTGCGCAAGCGGTAGCTGGCCAACCTTTAAACGGATGCTTGAGGGCAAGCCTGTGATTATTCACGGGGATGGCACCTCCCTTTGGACGATGACGAATGCCCGCGATTTTGCCAAGGGCTTTGTTGGGCTGATGGGCAACGCACATGCCATCGGCAATGCAGTGCATATCACCACAGACGAAGGGATGACCTGGAACCAGATTTATCAGCTATATGCAGATGCCCTTGGTGTGCCCCTTAACGCAGTGCATATTGCAAGTGACTTCTTGGCCGCACATGATGATGGTATGGATTTCACCGGTGCACTCATTGGTGATAAAGGCTGTACCGTGGTATTTGACAACAGCAAAATCAAGCGCCTTGTCCCCGGCTTTGCCTGCACCATCTCGATGAGTGAAGGCTTAACCAATGCCATGCAATATATGGTTACACACCCTGACCAACAGACCGAGGACCCCACCTTTGATGCATGGTGTGATAAGATGATTGCCGCGCAACAAGCAGCACATGATTTCTTGAAATAAGCGGCAGCGCTTTTGCCACAAAACAAAACAGCAACAACAAAACAGCAGCAGAAAAAAACTCAAACAGAAAAAAACTCAAACAGCAACACAAAAAACTACGAAACACAGATGAAATTCTGCGTTTCGTAGTTTTTTTGCGTCATAATTTAAAGTATAATTACAAATTGTTATTACTTGGCGTATAGTTTTACAATGTTCAGCACAATCTCTGCTGCTTTGTCCATCCGCTCAACGGTGGTGCACTCAAAGACACCGTGATAGTTATAGCCGCCCGTGCCAAGGTTAGGGCAAGGTAAACCCTCATAGCTTAGGCGCGCACCATCGGTGCCACCGCGTACTGGGGGTTCCTCTGGGGTAAGCCCTGCCATTTTGATGGCTTCGCGCGCAGTTTCAACCAGATGGAAATGTGGTTTAATTTTTTCTAGCATATTGTAATAGCTATCTTTGAGTTCTAGCACTGCGGTGCCCGCACCATACTTTTCATTCATGCGTGCGGCAACGTGCGATAGGGTTGCTTTGCGCACTTCAAACGAAGCAAGGTCATGGTCACGGATGATATACAAAAGCTCTGCATGCGTGCCATCTGCCTTCATGTGCCCTAAGTGATAAAACCCTTCGCGTGCTTCGGTGTGCTCTGGGCGGTCAAACACGGGCAATGCACCGTGAAATTCCATCGCGAGATTGCAAGCATTTACCATGGTGTCCTTGGCGCTGCCGGGGTGCACCGCAAAGCCAGTGAGGGTAATGCGCGCACCTGCTGCATTGAAGTTATCATATTCAATCTCACCTGCATCGCCGCCATCGACGGTATAGGCAAAATCCGCACCAAAGCCTTTGACATCAAAATAATCGGCGCCTTCACCGATTTCTTCATCTGGGGTAAAGCCAATGCAGAGTTTGCCGTGTGGGATTGCCTCTGCTTGGATGGTTTCGATGGTAGTCATGATTTCGGCAATGCCCGCTTTATCATCCACCCCAAGCAAGGTAGAGCCATCCGAAGTAATCAGCGTTTCGCCTTTCATCTTGGCAAGGAAGGGGAATTTTTTGACCGCCATCAACCCGCCTGTTTTGGGGTAGATGACATCCGTGCCATCGTAGTTTTCATGCAGCACAGGGCTAACGCCTTTGCCAGGGGCATCGGGTGCGGTATCCATGTGCGCAATTAGTCCAAGGGCAGGCTTTGCCTCATAGCCAGGGGTAGCGGGCAATGTGCCATAGACATAGCATTTTTCGTCCACACGGGCATTGGCAATGCCAAGGTCTTTGAGCTGTTGCACCAAAAGATGCGCAAGGTCAAACTGCTTTGCCGTAGAGGGGTGCAAGCCAGAATTTGGGTCTGAGGTAGTATCGATTTGAGCATACTGTAAAAAACGTTCATACGCGCGCATAGGGTTCGCTCCTTTTTTTGTCATGTAGTAGATAGGCGACTCGTGGATTGCAACAGAGCGTACCTTCTCTGCTGCTTCCTTCATTTTCTCCATTATACCCATTTTCTCTACCATACGCAAGTTTCGGCTTTTATCCTGTGCCGCTTTCTCCCTTTTTAAAGATTGTTTTTGTCTAAAAGGTATGGTAAAATAGTACTGTTTATAAATATATCATGCGCAATTGCGCAGTTGTTGGAGGTTTTTATCATGGCAAGTTCTGTATTTAATGGCAAAACACTGATGATTACAGGGGGCACAGGCAGCTTTGGACATACTGTGCTCAAACATTTTTTAGAAACAGACATTGGAGAAATTCGCATTTTCTCACGCGATGAAAAAAAGCAAGATGACATGCGCCATGAGCTACAAGCAAAACACCCATTGCATGCCAACAAGGTGAAGTTTTATATTGGCGATGTGCGCAACATTCAGTCTGTGCGCGATGCCATGCCTGGGGTGGATTATATCTTCCACGCTGCGGCGCTCAAACAGGTGCCAAGCTGCGAATTCTTCCCAATGGAAGCCGTGCGTACCAACATCGAAGGCACCGACAACGTGCTGCATGCTGCGATTGATTGCGGGGTAAAGAACGTAGTTTGCCTATCGACTGATAAGGCAGCGTATCCCATCAATGCGATGGGCATCTCTAAAGCAATGATGGAACATGTCATCACCGCAAATGCCCGCGTGGCAGCCGCTGCGGGCAAGACCACCATCTGCTGCACCCGCTATGGCAACGTTATGGCGAGCCGTGGCAGCGTAATCCCTCTTTTTGTAGACCAAATTCGCAATGGCAACGAAATCACCATCACCGATGCAAGCATGACCCGCTTCCTGATGAACCTTGACGAAGCCGTTGACCTTGTCATGTTCGCCTTTGAACATGGTCGCCCTGGTGATTTGTTTATCCAGAAATCTGACGCTTCTACCATTGGCGACCTTGCCAAAGCGGTACAAGCCCTGTTTGGTGATAGCGGCACCCGCATCATCGGCACCCGCCACGGCGAAAAACTATATGAAACACTGATGACCAAAGAAGAACGCGTGCGCAGCGAGGATATGGGCGATTATTACCGTGTTGCCGCAGACAATCGCGATTTGAACTATGATAAGTTCATGGTAAAAGGCGAGGTTGAAACCCAAGCGGATGAAGATTACACCAGCCATAACACCCGCCGCCTAAACGTGGAAGAAACCATTGCCAAAATCAAAACCACCGAATATATCCAGACGGAACTGGCGAACTGGGGGAAATAAGCGCACTGCGGTGCGCAATGAAGAATGAAATATCGCTTTCGCGACATGAAAAGTGGCATTGCCACATGAAATGTGCTTACGCACATTGTGGTGTCGCTTGCGCGACGGATTTTAATCGATGTCTATGTAGGCATCGACCCGCGCCACGCAGACAAACCAAAAGACAAAAGGAGCAGCCATGCTAACAAAAGACTCCCCTATTTTAATCACGGGTGCCAGCGGGTTCGTTGGAAAGAACCTTGTATGCACACTGCAAAGTGCAGGCTATACGGACCTACTCTGCTTTGACATTGAGGACAATACAGAAACCCTCAAAGCATACTGTGCCAAGGCAGAATTTGTAGTGCATTTAGCAGGGATTAACCGCCCAACTGACCCAAGTGAATTTTACAGCGGCAACCAAGGGCTAACCGAACAAATGCTTCATCTTCTTGCAGCCGCGAACAACAAGGCGCCCGTCCTTGTGACAAGCAGTATCCAAGCGGAGCTTGACAATGACTATGGCAAGAGCAAGCTCGCCGCAGAACAGGCCATCTTCGCACATGGTACCCAGACTGGTGCGCCTGTCTATGTGTTCCGCATGGAAGGGGTGTTTGGCAAATGGTGCCGCCCCAATTATAACAGTGTGGTTGCGACCTTCTGCCACAATGTGGCACAGGGCATTCCGCTTGAAATCCGTGACCCTAGCTATACCCTGCCCCTTGTCTATATCGATG
>JAWXUQ010000070.1:0-12580 GCA_044426225.1 Faecalibacterium sp.
TCAATCAGGCTTTCTGCTAGTTTTACACCTTCGGCAAGGGTCGCGGCTTTGCCTGCCACATATAGCCCTGCGCCTGCATTCAGGCAGACGGCATCGCGGCGGCAGCTTTTGCCACCCTGTAAAATATCCATCGTGATAGCAGCGTTTTCGGCGGGACTACCACCGACTAGTTCCTCTTTGGCACAGGTCTGATAGCCAAAATCTTCGGGACAAATCTCATACGAAGAATAATAGTTGTCTTTCACTTCACATACGGTGGTGGGGCTGCTCATCGAGATTTCATCTAGCTTATCCTGCCCAAACACCACCATGGCACGGCGAACCCCTAGCTTGCACAGCACTTTTGCCAAGGGCTCTACCAACGCATCGTCATATACCCCCATCACCTGCATGGTTGCACCCGCCGGGTTGGATAGAGGTCCTAAAATATTAAAGATGGTGCGGATGCCAAGTTCGCGCCGCACACCTGCCACAAATTTCATGGCAAGGTGGTATTTCTGCGCGAACAAGAAGCAAATTCCAATCTCGCTTAGAATTTCCTTGCTGCGTTCTGGGGTGGTCAGAATATTTACCCCAAGCGCCTCTAGCACGTCCGCCGCACCAGATTTACTAGAAGCCGCGCGGTTGCCATGCTTTGCAACTGGCACACCACCCGCTGCAATGACAAGGGAAGAGGTAGTGGAAATGTTAAATGAGTTCGATTGGTCGCCACCAGTGCCCACGATTTCTAGCACTTCCATCTCGTGCAACAAGCGCACACAGTGCTCACGCATGGATGCCGCAGAGGCGGTGATTTCATCAATTGTTTCGCCCTTGACCGCAAGCGCGGTGAGATATGCGCTGATTTGCACATCACTTGCTTCGCCTTCCATGATTTCATCCATCACGTTTTTTGCGGTTTCATAGCTTAGGGATTGGCGCAGGCTCAGCTGCATAATTGCTTCTTTCATCATAATGCGATATCCTCCAAAAAGTTTTGTATAATCTGTGCACCGTCTGGTGTCAAAATCGATTCGGGGTGAAACTGTACCCCATACACGGGGTATTCTTTGTGTGAAACTGCCATAATGTCGCCCGCTGCGGTTTGGGCGATTACTTCTAAGCAACTTGGCAAGGTATCCTGCATGGCGGCAAGGGAGTGATACCGTGCAACCTCTATTGTGGGGGTCATTCCCCTAAAAATAAGGCTTTGGGTGTCAATGGCAGCAACTGAGGTTTTGCCGTGCATCAGCTTGCTTGCATAGCTTACCACCCCACCATAGGCCTCACAGATGGCTTGGTGCCCAAGGCAGACACCGAAAATAGGAATTTGACCGCCAAGCGTTTGGATGCATTCAATGCAAATGCCTGCTTTGGATGGGTGCCCAGGACCAGGAGAGAGGAAGATTGCCCTTGGCGCAAGCGCCTTGATTTCTTCAGTGGTAATGGCATCATTGCGCACAACCTTTATATCAGGGTCAATTGAGCCAATCAACTGATATAAATTATACGAAAAGCTGTCGTAATTATCAATCAGCAAAATCATAAATCAATCCCTCCTTGCGCAATATTCAGTGAGTGGGCAACCGCTTTTGCTTTGTTAATGCATTCCTGATACTCGCTTTCGGGCACGCTGTCTGCCACAATGCCTGCCCCAGAGCGGACAAATACCTTGCCATTTTTCGCAAAGGCAAGCCGAATGGCAATGCAGGTATCAAGGTTGCCGCTGAAATCAAGATAGCCAATTGCGCCGCCATAAATGCCGCGTTTGTTATCTTCTAATTCGTTGATAATTTCACAGGCGCGCAGCTTGGGCGCCCCCGAAAGTGTGCCCGCAGGTAAAATCGAGTCAATGGCATCTAGGGCATCTTTATCGTCAGCCAAAACACCTTTTACCGTAGAGCCAATATGCATGACATGTGAAAATCGCTCAATTTGCATGTATTTCTCAACTTCTACGGAACCGATTTTACTGATTTTCCCGATATCGTTTCGCCCAAGGTCAACAAGCATATTATGTTCAGCGCGTTCTTTTTCATCTGCGAGCAGCGCACTGGCAAGGGCTTCGTCCTCTGCTTGTGTTTTGCCGCGTGGCTTGGTGCCTGCGAGGGGGAAGGTATGCAAAGTGCCGTTTTCTAATTTAACCAAGGTTTCGGGTGAAGCACCTGCAATCTCGACATCATCACTCGAAAAATAGAACATATAAGGGGATGGATTTACGGTGCGCAATACGCGGTAGGTGTCTAGCAAACTACCACTAATATCAGCTTCTAACCGATTAGAAAGCACCACCTGGAAAATATCGCCCTCATGGATATAGTGCTTTGCTTTTTCTACCATCTGGCAGAAGGCTGTTTCGTCAAATAACTGGCGGAATTCACTTTTCATTTGCAACGGTGGGTTTTCGCACAGTGCCCCTTCTTGTAAGAGGGCGGCAAGTGCGTGCAGTGCTACTTCGCCCTGGGCATAGTTTACGGCAAGGTCATCTGTTTGGATGTTTGCGATTAAGATAATCTTTTGTTTGTAATTATCAAAGGCGACAAGGGTATCAAACAGCATTAGGTCTACGTCTTTAAAGCCTTCTTGGTCGTTGGCATCTAGCACAAGGCTCGGCTCTGCATATTTGATATAATCGTAGGAAAAATATCCGACAAGCCCCCCGGCGAAGGGCGGGAATTCTGGCAAAATAGGCGCCTTGTTTTCGCGCAGCACGCGGCGAATTAAATCAGCAGGGTTTTCGGTGCTTTTTTGAATTTGCTCGCCTTCTTTTAATTGCACCATTCCATTTTCGGCAGTAATCTCAAGGGTGGGGTTGAACCCCAAAAAGGTGTAACGCCCCCACACATTTGAGCGCTCAGCGCTTTCAAACATAAAGCAATGTTTGCTTGCTTTTTTTAGCTTGCGCAGGGCAAGAATAGGGGTCAGGGTATCGGCATATAATTCTAATTTAATCGGAATGCGCTTATAATCGCCTGCTTTTTGCAGCGCATCTGCCTGGGTAAGGGATGGGTAAATCATACAATCCTCCTTGCGTCCAAATAAAAAAGCCCTCGACAACAGTTGTTGTCAAGGGCGAATAAGTTCCGCGGTACCACCTTGCTTCGTAGGGCAAGCCTACGCACTTTTTACAAAGGTCTAACAACCTTTTGGCAACTGACGCATGCCGGCGCGTCGCAGTATACTCAGCAAATCTGCCTTTGACTGCGCCCTCGGTGGGCCATTATGATAGCCTGCGGTTCTTTTGGTTCTCAGCAAATACCAAATTCTCTGTCAGAGGCAAGGCTACCTTTACTTCCACTTCAACGGTTTAAAGTATTGAATTTGTTCTATTTTAGCACTCTGCGCAGAAAAAGTCAATAAAAAACATCAAAAAAAGTTGTGAAAGAATACAAGTGGAGCTGCTTTGTTTCAAAACAAAAAAGGCGCAACCGATTTTCTTGCAAAGGCAAGTGGCGGTTGCGCCCAGAAATCAAAACATTTTGCGTACAATCGAGAAATCAAAGAAGTTGGTGTAATAGCTAAACGAGCGCATGATGGGTTTGCAGGTGCGGTTATAGCATGTTTCATCCAGTAAAAGCAATGCGTCATCTTCTGCAAGCTGCATGGCGGCGCGAATGGTGGGATTGCCGTAGCTTGCTTTGATATGGGCAAGGTTACTTGATACCTGTTGACCGCATTCTTGTTCTAGCACATCAAAGACAGAGGGGGTCAAATCAATGCGGGAATAATCGCGGGTGCCAAATAAGCTGCGTGGCAGATAATCTACTGAATAAATGACGGGAGTAGCGTCGGATAAAATGCGTTTTTGAATGCAGATTACCTCGCTACCTAGGGGGATTTCAAGGCTGTTTGCAAGGTCTGCTTCTGCCCGCATGGGATAAATTTGAATGCGATCCGCATGGGGGTATCCGCCAATCGATTGGATTAGCGGGTAATACTCTAGCTTTTGGTCAATGCGGCTTTCCATGTTTAGCACACCGCGGTTTATCAAGGTGCCAATGCCGCGCACTCGCTCTAGATACCCTGCACGTTCGAGCTCACTCAATGCGTCACGGATGACGGTGCGGCTCACATGATAAGTAACGGCAAGCTCAACCTCTGCGGGCAGGGTGGTTGCATTAGAAAAATGCCCTTCTTGCAGTTCTTGCAATAGCTTTTTGGCGATTTGTGAGCTAATGACAGCGCCACCTAAACGCGTGGTGGGTTCGCTTTGGATTTTGGGCATAAAAACGGTACCTCCGGTTGCCATTTGATATTGTATCAAAAAGGAAAAATAAAATTTATGTTCGATTTTGCATTGTTTTTTTTATGAAATAGACGCTTTTTTTGTTAATGTTATGATTATAGCACAAAAAACCTTTTTTGGATAGCATATTTATGGTACAATAAAAAATGAAGGAGTGGCGCAAGTGACTTTGCCCACAAAAAATAAAACACATTCAATTATTAAGGAGCACACCATGAAAGAAAAAGAGTTTGATCTTATTTCGTTTGGCGAAATTATGTTGCGTCTTTCGCCTTCTCGCAACGAACGTTTAGTGCGAGGTGATAGCTTTGAAAAGCGCGCAGGCGGTAGCGAACTGAACGTTGCATCGGGCGTTTCCTTGTTAGGGTTGCGCACTGCTGTTTTGTCTAAATTACCAAGTAATGCCTTGGGGCAATTTATTCGCAATCGTACCCGTTTTGTTGGGGTGAGTGATGATTATCTTATTTACGATGAAAGTCATGATGCGCGCCTTGGTGTATATTATTACGAAAATGGTGCAGCACCCCGCAAGCCTGCCATTGTATACGATCGCATTGGTTCGTGCTTCTCTGCTTTTTCACTTGCGGATGTGCCAGAAGAAGTATATGGCAATACTAAAATTTTCCATACTAGTGGTATCTCCCTCGGGCTAAATGAACACATGCAAGAAGTAACAAGCGCAATGATTCGTAAGTTCAAAGAAAATGGTGCGCAGATTAGCTTTGACGTGAACTTCCGTGCCAATTTGTGGGATGAAGAAACCGCACACAAGGTGATTGAAAAGGTGCTTCCATATATTGATATCCTATTTATCTCAGAGGAAACTTGCCGCCGTATGTTCCAAAAAGAAGGCGATTTAAAGGATATTCAAAAGAGCTTTGCACAGGAATATGGTTGCAAAATAGTCGCGACCACCCGCCGTAAAGTAAATAGCCCCAAAAGCCATGATTTTGGTTCAATGATTTATTATGCGCAAACGGATACTTATTATGATGAACCTGATTATAAAGAGATTGACGTGGTAGACCGTGTGGGTTCGGGCGATGCTTATTGCTCTGGGGTACTGTTTGGCTTGCTGAAATATAATGACCCATTTAAGGCTTTGCAGTTTGGCAATGCAACCAGTGCTATGAAAAACACCATTCCTGGTGATTTGCCATCCTCTGATTTCGCAGAAATTGATGGTATTATTGCAAACCACAACGCAACTGGCCCTGTGGGTGAGATGAACCGATAAGGAAACAAAACCATGCAACAGGCAACAATTACATTAAAAAAATATAAGGGGCAAGCGGTTCGCTTGCCTGCTTTGGTGCGCACGGCATCTGGTGCAGACCATGCCGATTTTGTTGCACTACAAGCAGCAGTGCAAGCTGCCATGCCCGATAAAAGCCTCTATGTACCTAGCACCGCACAAGAATTGCAACAGGATTTAGAAAGCAGCCTTTGTATCGGTATCTGGGTAGAGCACAAGGCGCTCGCAGCATTTGATGCAGAAGCTGATACGGCACTGTCAGTGCCGCAAGGGAAACGGTTGATTGCTTATTTTACCATGCGATATGATGGCGCTGACCCGCACAATTATGCAAACTATTTTGATTTGCCAGCGGCGGAAATTCCGCTTTGGGCAAATATGGATAGTGTGCTTGTGCTGCCTGCGTTCCGTGGGAATAGTTTGCAGCATCAGCTTGGGGAATTTGCACTTGCTTGGCGCCGCCCTGACATCATTGGGATGGGCTGTACCATCAGTCCAGAAAATGCGCATAGCCTAGCCAATACCAAGGCGCTAGGTTTTGTTGTGCATAGCCGCCGTATGATGTATGGTAACCACGATAGATACCTATTACAAAAACGTCTTACACCATTGCCAGGCAAATACCGACATTTTAAAGGTGGTGAATACCGCGTGTTAAGCATTGCTAAGCACAGCGAAACCCTTGCGCCAATGGTGGTATACCAAGCCTTATATGAGCAGGGTGGTATTTGGGTGCGCCCCGCAGAGCTTTGGTTTGAATGGGTGCAACGCGATGGCTACGAAGGACCTCGTTTTGTGTATATTGGCGGATAAATGTGTGTAAATTAGCCTAGAAAGCAGAATTAAGATGCACGCTACAAACTCATCACAGTTGTATCAAAAGTGAACGATATATTGGTACAAACCGTTTCATACGCAAAAGAGAGAGGTAGTTCATTATGATGCTAGGAAAAAGATGTGTTTTAATCGTAGACGATGAAACAAAGATTGTGCGTGCACTCAAAGATTTCTTAACGCTAAAAGGCTTTGCGGTGCGCACCGCCGGTGATGGTGTGCAAGCACTAGAAGAGTATTATGCCAATAACACTGAAATTGATTTGATTTTGTTAGATGTTATGATGCCGCTGCGAGATGGATTTGCCGTCTTATCAGAGCTGCGCCAGAGTGGTGAGAGCGTGCCTGTTATCATGTTAACCGCAAAAGGGCAAGAGTATGACCAACTGCGCGGGTTTGAAAATGGTGCAGACGATTATGTGCAAAAACCTTTTTCCCTATCGCTCTTACATGCACGTATCGAAGCAGTGCTCAAACGTGCGGGGAAAGCAGACCAACCTGAAATTATTAAGGGTGAGCTGAAATTGAATGCAATGGAACGCACTGTCTATGAAAATGGTAATTTAGTGGAGCTCACCAAGCGTGAATTTGATTTGTTGCAATTCTTCTTATCTAATACAGCGCGTGTCTTTACCCGCGAACAACTGCTCAACAGTGTTTGGGGTTATGATTTCTTTGGTGATATCCGCACCGTAGATACCCATGTCAAACAGCTGCGCATTAAGCTAAAAGAAAGTGGATTATATTTAAAAACAGTGCATAGAATTGGCTATAAGTTTGAAGAACCAGGGGTATAATGCATGCGTGAGGTATTGTGATGAAATTATCCATCCGGACTAGATTAATCCTTTCGTTTGCTGGTGTAATTGTGCTCGTGCTCGTGTGTCAATTGATCTTTAATCTGTTTTTTGCAACGGAGTATTATATAAAATATCAGGAAAATCAGATGTATAGTGCGTATGAGCAGGTGCAGGCTGCTTTTGATGGTACATTAGAGAGCATCGAAGATGCTGCAAGTGTGTATGAGTCAGAAAATAATATTGAGGTAATGGTCTGGCAAGATTCACTTATTTGGTATACGAGTTATGACCGGTTTCTGTATGGTTCGGGTAATCATCAGCTAAATGGTGGCGCAGAAATTAACCTACCAACGATTACAGGGCAGGTGCAGCAAACACCGCAGACCGCTCTGTTTGAGTTGCAACCAAGTGTGCAAACAGAGGGCAGAAGTCCGCAAGGGCAAACCAACGGGGATGTTTCGCAGGCTGATGAATTAGACGAATATCGCTTAGATATACAGTCAGAAGCGCAACTTGCAACGCAGCCTGAAATGCAGGTGCTTCATTTTGTGGATGCGTTTGAATATGAGGGGGTAACATATACAGTTACCTTAACGCTTTCGCTAGATTCTATCGAAAGCAGTGCAGAGGTGTTCTCTAGTTCTAGCATGGTGATTTCTGTGATTGCACTACTCATTGGGTTTGGGTATTCTTTGATTTTATCTAAGAGTATCACAAAACCAATTTTAGAGATGGAACAAATTGCGGGGCAGTTTGCGAATTTGGATTTTTCGCATAAAGCAAATGAAGATGTTGCAGCGACAGAGTTATATCATCTTTCAAAAAGTCTGAATTCCATGTCTACCCAACTTGAAAAATCCATTACTTCTCTGAATATTGCGAATGAAAAATTAAAGCAAGATATTGATTACCAAAAACAAGTAGAGCAAATGCGCCGTGAGTTTGTGGGCAATGTATCGCATGAGATGAAAACCCCGCTGACGATGCTGCAAATTTACGCGGAAAGTTTAAAATATAATATCGATAGTGTAGACAAAGACTATTACTGCGATACCATTATGGAAGAAACGGAAACACTAAATGATTTAGTGGCATCGATGCTAGATATCTCGTCTATCGAAAGTGGTTTGTCAAAGATGCAGATGGACGAAGTAGATTTATCTATGCTGCTCACCTCTTTGCTAGGCCGCATGCGGCCATTGTTCGAAGGGTATCATATTGCGGTTACAATCGCACCAGATTTAAGTCTCCTTGGCGATGAAAAATATCTGGAACAAGCGATGAAAAATTATATCACCAATGCCCTAGAGCATACCGAACAAGGCAAAAGCATTACAATTTGCCTTGCGAAAGAACAAGAGGGAATAACCTACTGTGTAGAAAATGAAGGCGCAGTTATTCCGCCTGAGGTAATGCCGCGTCTTTGGGATAGCTTTTATCGTGCGGACAAAGCACGTAGCCGTGGCAATAAGAACGTAGGACTTGGTTTGCATATCGTGAAAACTGTAATCGAAAAACACGAGGGTACTTGTGATTGTCTTAACTCTGAAACAGGAGTGCGATTTGCATTCTGGTTGCCACAGCGCGAGGGGGAACAAAGTGATGAAGCATCACAAAATTTAATCACAAATGAGTGTGAATAAGAAATGAATATCTGACATATCGCAAAACAATCAAATAATCATAACAAAAGACAAAATGACGTTTTATCGAGCTATTTGTGCTTTTCCGTAGGAAAAAACAGCCAAAGAAACTGGAAAAAATTGTTCATTTTGTTTTTTTGTTCATATCACAGTAGCCACAAAAGAAAGCGGTAGACTGATTATAACGAAAGCGCTGTTATAGAAAAAGCTGTAACAGTTTAACCAGTTGTATCGCAAAGGAGCTGTGTGAACGTGGAAATGCTAACAAAACTAAAAGAGAAAATAAAGGCGTTGAACCTTTCTAAAAAACAGATGGGTGTCATTGCTGCTGGTGCCACGGTTGTGGTTTGTGGTGGTATATATGGGGTTAGCACCCTAGCCACTAGCAATAACGATGTACGTGCGAATACAGGGGTTACCATGGCGGGTGCTTCCGCTTATATGGAAGAAACTGTTTCAACGGGCGATATCGTGGTCGGTATCAGTGAAACTGCCACGGCAAGCATGTACCAAGAAGAAGTTGGTTACGATTTTGTCGTAGAGGTAGAAGAATTCTATGTCAAAGCAGGCGAAGATGTGGTAGAGGGTCAGGCACTTGCGCTGCTCGACATGGATACTGTAAATGAAGAAATGGATGCGCTTGCGCTTGAAATTGCAGATGCAGTCACCGCGCTTGCGGAAGCAGAAGCGGATTATGACATCAAGGAAATTCAAGCAGAAAAAACCCTGTCGCAGACCATTTACTATGGTGAAAACGCAGATTATCTCTATTCGGTGGCGCTGACTGAAATTGATGATAAATATGAAGAACTAGAAGAAACAAAAGATGAGCGCGCGGTGACACTATATTATGCGTATGTTTCGCAGGGGAATGGTGTTGATACAACTGACCTAGATGCGGCTAAAGTGACACTCGAGGATGCAGATGAAGCATTGACTGCGATGGCTGAGGACTTAGGCGTATCAACAAGTGCAACGTTCTCAAGCACAAGCAATGCAGAAAAATACTATTACAAATTCAGTGAAGATAAATATGACTTTAAATCTTATAGTGAAGGTGAGGACGATGATGGTGAACTAGTGGCACCAAGTGGTTACTCGGAAACAAGTGAACTATTAGAGCCATTGCAATTGGCTTATGATAGCGCGCAAACAAATTATAATATTAAGCAAACGTCATACGATACTGCACTGGTCGCACTAGACACTGCCGTTTCCAACGCTCTTTCCAACTATTCTGATGCAAACGATGCATACGAAGCATACGGCAACGAGATTGAATATTACCAAATCGAAGCCTACGCAGATTACCAGACCAATCTCTCAAACTATACTGCGGCATACGATGTTTACGATAACACCATGGCAATGAACGAAAACAGCGTAGAAACTGCGGAGCAAACCTTAGAACAGCTGCAAACAGAGTACGAAGCATACGATGAATTGCCAGCAGATGGCATTGTCCTTGCAACGTGCAGCGGTTATGTTATGCGTCTTGCAGAAGAAGATGTTTCTTATAATGCAGGTACCGCACTTGTTACCATCGGTTCTGACCAGAGTGTTGAAATCTGGGTCAGCATCTCGCAGGATGATATCGCTGATATCAGCATTGGTATGGAAACCAACGTTATCTTTGATGCGTATGAAGAATACACTATCCCCGCAGTGGTAGAAAGCATCTCTACCTCTTCTTCCTCTGGTATGACAAGCACGGTAAACTATACCTTAGAGATTTCGTGTGATATCTCTGCTTATCCAGAGCTTGTTATCTTTGATAGCATGAGCGCAACGGTTACCTTTGTACAGCGCCAAGAATCTGGTGTGCTGATGGTTTCTAGCAAGTGCATTACCACAGAAGATGGTGTTTCTTATGTAAAAATGCTAGATGACAATGGCGACATTATGATGGTAGAAGTAGAAACTGGCTTCTCTGATGGCTTCGATGTTGAAATTGTATCGGGTCTACAAGAGGGCGATGTAGTGATTATCGAAAGTGCGGTGGGATAGCATGCAACTTTTTGAACTACTACGGCTAGTGCTCGTAAATATAAAACAAAATAAATCGAAAGTGTTTTTGACATCGCTCGGTATCATGGTAGGCGCTGCAACCATCGTTATGGTGATTGCAATCGGCGATGGTGGTCAGCAGGATGTTGCAGATCAGTATAAAACCCTAAATGCAGGCACCATTACCGTCACCGCAACCGATGATGATTTTCTCACAAGTATGATGTCGGGCGAGATGAGCAGCATGATGGGTGGCATGAGCAGCATGATGGGTGGTATGTCTTCTGCTGGTGGCATGTCCTCTGGTGGCGGCATGTCATCCGGTGGTGGCATGTCCTCTGGTGGTGGCATGTCCTCTGGTGGTGGCATGTCAATGGGTAGTTCGTCCGCTAGTGCAATGAACGATATTGTCACGCTTACACAGGAAGATTTAGAGTATCTACTGTTTTTTGTTCCAAACATTACCGACGGGGCCATCTCTGCTACCACATCCATGGGCGTGCTTGGTGGCGAGTTAGAAGAAGAAACCACGTACACCATCGTTGGTACGGAAGCAAGCTATGCAGATATTTCTAATCTGAGTATTTTGTTCGGTTACTTTATCACTGAATCGGATGTTGAAAACGAAGTGCGCTGTGTCGTGCTTGGCTATGACATTGCCATGGAAATGTTTGATAGTGTGTATGACGCATACGATAGTAAAATCGAGATTGATGGACGCGTGTATGTCGTTAATGGTGTGTTAAATGAAATCGGCACCATCGTTTCGGATATCGACCCGGATAATTCTATCTTTATGCCTTATACTACGGCAAGTGAATACCTCTTTGAGGCAAATGTTGATACGCAGTTTACCATTTTGGCAGATGATGTCAACGATGTTGCGCAGGTTATGGAAGATATCAGCACTGTTTTATATCAGCTCAATTCTAGTGGTGTATATAGCATTACCGATGCAGGTGTTGCGATGGAAGCTGCCATGGAAAGCGCAGAAACACTCTCTTTGCTCTTGATGGGCATTGCAGTTATCGTATTTATCGTGGGCGGTATTGGTGTTATGAACGTTATGTTTGTTTCAGTCAAAGAACGCACGCGCGAAATCGGTGTCCTGAAAGCGCTTGGCACAAGCAAACGTGATATTCTTATGCTCTTCTTGATTGAGGCGGGCATGGTTGGCGCGATTGGCGGGTTGGTTGGTGTTGGCATTGGTGTTGCGATTGAGCCACTGGTTGCCTATTCTGGGATGACCGTTTTGATTTCCACGCACGGGATGGCACTTGGCTTTGCGTTTGCGATTGTAACGGGCACCTTATTTGGATTCTACCCCGCATATCAAGCCTCGAATTTAGTGCCAATTGAAGCGCTGAACAACGAATGATGGGTGAGTATGGAGAGGTGTTTATGAAAAAACAAATCAAAATAATAAGTTTGGCACTCTCAGCTTGCCTGCTTGTTGGTTGCTCTAGTGTGACAAGCACAGCAGAAAGTGTGATTGTAAAAGCAAAAGAACTCATCGGGATAGAAACCGAAGAAGAGAGCAGTAGCTATGTAGTGCCAGAGGGTGCAACCCAGGTAACTGGGCTAGTGCTCACTGCCTATGGCAACGAAATCACCTTGCAGGTTGCGATGGATTCTGCTAGTGAAAGCAGCAGTGGTGGCATGCAAGGTAGCATGGAACTGCCAGAGGGTGCCACCGAAGGTGAAATGCCAGAAGGTATGACCGAGGGCGGCATGAGTGAGCGCACTGAAATGAGCGGCGATAGTGCAGCCGTGAGTGAAGGTAACTCTGCCATGGGCGGCGAGAGAGCAGCCATGG
>JAWXUQ010000071.1:0-12250 GCA_044426225.1 Faecalibacterium sp.
GAATTATTCTTTGTAGCAATAGATGACTTTGATCAAGCTAAATTACCTTGGCATCTACCCCGGCGGGTGGGTTTATCCTACTTGGGGTGCTTTGTGCGATTTGGCGCACCCTTGCCAATCGTTACCGTAAAAATGCAATTATGCAAGCGAGGCAGGAGCGATGATGAATGTAGTATTACAAGATTGCATGGTCTTTTTTGCTTATGCAGTCATGGCGATTTTTGCACAAAACGCAGTATTTGCGCGCGGGCTTGGTGTTTCGCGCCTTGTGCATTTGGTAGAAGATGAATCAACAAGCAGTAATATCTTTGGGGCAGAGCTCTTTTTGGTGCAGCTGCTCAGTGCACCACTTGCGTTTTATGCCAATCGCTTGCTCGTTCCCTTTGCGCACCGTTCCTTGGTGCGCCCGTTCGTGTATCTGCTCGGTGTCTCGCTTGTGATAGGGCTGCTTTATCTCGTGTTTTCACGGTTTGGCAAAAGCAACGATAATCTTTGGGTGCAAATTTTGCCCATTGCGGCATTCAATGCGGGTGTGCTCGGCACCTTATTGATTGCAACCAAGCAGGAATACACACTGGTGCAGTCCATCGCCTTTGGCGCGGGCAGCGGCATTGGGTATATCATGGCGGTTGGCATTGTGACAGAGGCACAGCGTAAATTGCGCAGTCGCTCTGTGCCAGATACCTTTAAGGGGCTGCCCATCACCCTGATTTATATTGGCATTTTATCCCTTGCAATCTATGCCTTTACCGGGCATACCGTTACCATTTAATCTTCTGAAAATCCGCTTCAGCAAAGGGGCGCTCGTCCACTCTGGCTTGCTGCTTCTTTGCTGAAATCAACCAATCGTGCGTTGTTGTAAGCCCGAGGGCTTGATGAAAAAACAAGAGGATTTATCTATGGCAAAGAAAAGAAAAAATCTAGGAAAAGTAAAACGATATCGTCATAGTTTTCATACGAGCAAGGCAATTGTGCTGAATGTTGTGCTGTGGATTGTGATTGTCGTGGGGGTCGGTGCGGGCGGCTATTTTGTCGCACCTGCGATTATTGACTTTGGCACGAGCACATGGTATGCGTTGACAGATGGCATTGGCAGCTTTGGCGCTAGTTCTGCTGCGTCAGAGCCAGAGCCAACGGCGAGTGCCACCCCAGAGCCCACGCCCATGCCTACTGAGGTCGCAAAAGCAGGTGTGGTGGATGGCACTTGGGCAGATGTCAGCCTTTCGGCGCTTACCAGTGCGGAATTGATTGACCAGACCACCAGTGCTCTTGCCGCACAAGGTGTTACCTATGTGGTGGTGCCGCTCAAAGATACTTCTGGTTATATTCATTACGCTTCTAGCGTAGACAAAGCAGCGGGGAGCATTGCTTCTAACTGCGTCGATGCCGAGGCGATTGCCACTGCCATCACCGAAGCGGGGATGATTCCCGTGGCTTCTCTTGTCGCCTTCCAAGATGCGCTTTCGGTTTACCAAGACCGCGAGATGGGTATTCGCTACCAAGAAAGCGATTATATGTGGCTAGATAACACCGCAGATGCAGGGGGCAAAGCATGGATGAACCCTTATTCTGACCTTGCAGTTTCCTTTATTGGCGATTTAGTGGAAGAGGTTGCACAGCTCGGTTACACCCAAGTGGTGCTCAGCCAGGTGCAGTTCCCTGCGCAGGTGAGCAGCAGCCAAAACTTTGGCAGCATTGGCAGCGCTACCCGCGCTGATGCGCTGCGCAGTGCGATTGCCACTTGGGATGCCCGCTTTGCAGACCAAGATATGATTTTGTGGTATGAGTATGACTATGAAACTTGTGTAACAGTGTCTAATATCACGGGCGAATTGCCTAGTAGTCTTGGCATTGCCAATGCGCTAATCAACCTGCCCCTTGCCACAGATGAGAACCCTGACCCAGATACCTCTGCCCTTGCAGAGATTGTCAGTGCATGGCAGGCAGGTGGCAGCGAATATATCGTTGTGGCAGAAAACGGCACAGCGGATTTTTACGAAAAGAAATAAGTAGGCGGCGCACCTTGCGGAATGTTGCGCTGCTTTATGAGATTGGTGGCTTGGCATAGCGCAGTGGTAGTTTGCCTGCACGCACTGTGCCATAGAAAGTATAAGGTGGAATGATGGAACCAAACGTTTGCTTTACCCCTGCGGAAATTTTATTGCCTAGCGCAGAAATCCCACTCTCACAGTGGGGTTGCATCGCCTGTGATCAGTTTACCAGTGATGCTGCGTATTGGCAGCGTGCTGCAGAGCTTGTGGGTGATGCGCCTTCTGCCCTACATTTGGTGTTGCCAGAGGTTTATCTGAATGGCGATGATGTACAAAGCCGTGTGGCAAATATTCAAGATACCATGCAGGAATATCTTGCAAACGTGTTGACCCGCAGTGTCAGTGGGTTTGTGTACATTGAACGCACCATCCAGAGTGGTAAAATCCGCAAAGGGCTTGTGGGCAAGGTGGATTTAGAGGCATACAGCTATGAAAAAGATGCCCTGCCTGCGGTGCGTCCAAGCGAAAGCACAGTGGTAGAGCGTATTCCGCCCCGCCTTGCTGTGCGCCGTGGTGCCCCACTAGAAACCCCGCACGTCATGATGCTGATTGACGATGCAGAGAAAACCGTGCTTGAGCCCATCGCAGCACACAAAGAAAGCCTTGCACCCTTATATCAAGGGGAGTTGATGCAGGGCGGCTTACACCTTGCGGGTTGGGCGGTGACAGACCCCGCGCAGATTGCCCAAATCACCGCCGCCATTGCCCTACTTGGCAGTCGTGCCTCCTTTGACGCGAAATACCCCACTGCCGTAGGTGCACCCACCCTCACCCTCGCAGTGGGCGATGGCAATCATTCCCTTGCCACCGCAAAAGCCTATTGGGAGGAACTGAAACAAGGGCTAACCCCTGCCCAAATTGAAACCCATCCTGCCCGTTATTGTCTGTGTGAAATTTGTAACGTGCACTCCGCTGCCATTGAAATTGAGCCAATTCACCGTGTGCTCTTTGGCACCAAGGGCGAAAGCGTCTTGCTTGCCCTTACGGCTTATTGCGATACCCTCGGCATTGCCTTACATACGGGCGAGGGTGTGCAAAACTTCACCATGCTTACCGCACAAGGCAGCGAAGCGCTTTGTGTCAATCAGCCCGTAGAACCTCTTTCCGTAGGCACCATTGATGCCTTTATCGCCCACTACCGCGCCGAACACCCTTATGTAGAGGTGGATTATGTCCACGATGAAGCTGCCGTTGCAGCGCTCTGCCCAAAAGGTGGTGTTGGATTTTTAATGCCCCCCTTCGCCAAGAGCGATATTTTCAAAGGGGTTGTGCTTGGCGGTGTGCTCCCACGCAAAACCTTTAGCATGGGGCATGCCGAAGAAAAGCGGTATTATGTAGAATGTCGCAAAATTTCCCTTGCGTAAACACTTCAGTTAGGAACAAAATGAATTTTAATGAACTAAACCTTAGCAAACCCATCCAGCGCGCCATCGCAGAATTTGGCTATACCACCCCTTCGCCCATTCAGCAAAAAGCCATCCCCCCCGTGCTAGAAGGACACGATTTAATCGGCTGCGCCCAGACAGGTACTGGCAAAACAGCCGCCTTTGCGCTGCCCATGCTTGAGCGCCTTGGCCAAGGTCGCCGCGCCAAAGCGGGTGAAATTCGCGCCTTAATTTTAACCCCCACGCGTGAGCTTGCGCTGCAAATTGGGCAGAACTTTACCGATTACGGCAAATATACAGGGCTGCGCCACGCAGTTATTTTTGGTGGTGTGGGGCAGCAACCACAGGTTGTCGCCCTCAAAAAAGGGCTAGATGTTTTAATTGCCTGCCCGGGGCGATTGAATGACCTTTCTAATCAAGGCTTTGTCAACTTAAAAAACCTTGAAATTTTCGTCCTAGACGAAGCCGACCGTATGCTTGATATGGGCTTTGTCCATGACGTAAAGCGTGTGGTGGCAAAGCTGCCCCCGAAACGTCAAAATTTGATGTTCAGCGCAACCATGCCCAAAGAAATTGAATCGCTTGCAGCCACCTTCTTGACAAATCCTGTCAAAGTGAAGGTAAACCCTGTTTCTAGCACGGTAGAAAAAATCGAACAGAGCCTTTATTTCGTTGAAAAGGGCAATAAACTTGCCTTGCTAATCCACTTAATCAAAAGTTTAAATATCACCAATGCCCTTGTCTTTAGCCGCACCAAACATGGCGCAGACAAAATTGTTAAGCAGCTAATCAAGGCGGATATCACTGCCGCTGCGATCCATGGCAACAAAGGGCAAAATGCGCGTGTTACCGCGCTAGAAAACTTTAAGGCGGGCAAGACCAAGGTGTTAGTCGCCACTGATATTGCGGCGCGCGGCATTGACATCAATGAGTTATCGCATGTTTTTAACTTTGATTTGCCAGAGGTGCCAGAAACGTATGTACACCGTATTGGGCGCACCGCCCGTGCAGGGGCAGATGGCATTGCAATTAGTTTTTGCGCTAGCGAAGAAAAAGAATATTTGCGCGGCATTGAAAAGCTAAATCGTAAACAAATCCCCGTCATAGAGGCGCACCCATGGGCAGGCAAACCCTCGCCCGTTAAGACGGTGCTTCCCCCCGTGCGCGGTAAAAAACCAAGTGCAGCGGTACAAGCCAACCCAAGAACAGAACGCGGCGGCGCACAGCCCTCGCGCGTGATAGAAAAAGCGGCAGGGGCAACCCCCGCGCTGCGCCAATATGAGGAACAACAGATGAACGAAAACGACAACCGCGGCAGAAACCGTGGGCAAAACAATCGTGATGGGCAAAACCGCAACCAAAAGCAAGGTGCCCCCCAAAATAATCGCGATGCCAAGAGCCAAGGGCGCCCCAACCAAGGCAGAAATGCGAACCGCAATCAAAGCAGCGCACAGCAGGGCCAAGGGCGCGGTGCAGCCCCCGCACAGCCCAAGTTCGATCCTCGTTTTTTGACCCCGCAGTCAGCCACACCCGTGCAGCACACTGCCCCTGCTTCGGTAGCGCCCGCGCAAGAAAAGGCAGAAATGATTGATGTGCGCCGTATGAACCAAAGTCGCGATAACCGCAATGGTGTGCAAAGCGGCAACCGCAACAATCGCAACCAAAATACGCGCCAGAATAATCGGGATAATCGCAATGACCGCGATGCGCGTGATACCCGTAACCAAGGCAATGCGCCACGCAGTGCAGCCCCTGCCCCAAATGGCGGCAATCAGGTGCGCAACCCCCAAAATCGCCCTGCGCAGGGTGGGCAAAACCCACGCTTCCAAAATGGTGAGGCACGCAACAACCGTACTGAGCGTAGCGGTGCGCAAAGCGGCAACCGCAACAATCGCAATGAGCGTAACGACCGCAATGAATATAGCGCACCACGTAGCGGGCAATCTGCCAATCGCAGCAGCAACAAGGTTGGGCAAGCGGGCTTAAAAACGGTGCGCTCTAGCCGCCCTGCTCCCACCAACGAGAAAGACCCTGGGCTAGTGTTGATTACGAAAAAACCCCCACAGCAAAAATTCACTAGCTTTGATGATTATATGGATGCCCACGGCGGTGCAACTGCACCCGTAGAGAAGTATGGCGATAAATGAGCATGCCATGGAAATGCCCTCACTGCGGTAAAAAATTAAAACCAAAGCGGGAAGGCGGCTTATATTGCCTAAAAAATCATCAGTTCGATACAGCAAAAGAAGGTTACTTTTATTTGCTCCCCGTTCAAAACCGCAAAACTAAATTGCCCGGTGACAGCAAAGAAATGATTACTGCCCGCCGCGTCTTTTTAAATGCGGGCTATTACCAAATTTTTGGAGATGCACTGGGTGCGCTCTGTTTGGAATACGGCATTCCCCTTGCGCAGCAAATGCAAAATGGCAAAAAGCGCAAAGCCGCTGCCCCAGTGCAGTCTGGTTGCGAAACCGCGCCCTTGCATTTGCTTGATACCGGCTGTGGCGAAGGGTGGTATGACCGCGCCATCGCAGCAGCCTTTGCCGAGGCGGAAAAACCGCTTGCCCTTGCAGGCTTTGATATTGCCAAAGATGCAGTGCGTCTTGCTGCCAAAGCATTGCCGAGCGCACAGTATGCAGTGGGCTCTAGCTTTGCACAGCCCGTCCAAACAGAGTGGGCGGATGTGCTGATTAATGTATTCTCCCCGCTTGCACTAGAAGAGTTTCATCGCGTGTTGCGTGCGGACGGCATTTTTATTTATGCAGTGCCCAGTGCGCGGCATCTGTTTGGGATGAAAGAGGTGCTCTATGAAACACCCTATGAAAACCCAGTGCAGCAGCCAGACTATGCCGGGTTTACCCTGCTAGAACGGCGCAGTGTTACAGGGCAAATTACCTTGCCCAAGGAAATGCTTTCTAGTCTGTTTGCCATGACACCCTATTACTGGAAAACCCCGCGGGATGGCGCAGAGCGCTTGATGGCACAGGAAAGCCTGACCACTGAAATTTCGTTTGATTTCTTGGTGTTCCAAAAATCGGAATTGCCACAGGCAGAATAAAAAGAACAAACCAAAGAAAAACCCGGTTGCAACGAAAATGCGTTGCAACCGGGTTTATTTGTTGTTGTAAATTGTAAAAAGATTACGAGAGATATTCCTTCTTTAAGATAAGGAACGCATTGGCATGGGCAGCATTTACATAAGGGGCAACCCAGAACAGTGCCACACCAAAGGTGACGCCGCACAGCAGATACCAACCAATGAAGGAAAGGTGTAGCAGGAAAATATCCCACAGATGGCCGCGGGTCATCTCTTTGCTTAGGTTCAGCGCTTCCGTAGCAGATAGATTGGGATTTTCTGCCAAAATGTAATAAATCATGGAATAGCGCAGCCCCGCAATGATACCGGGAACAAAAAACAAAAGTGACCAGAGGAATACATACAGCTGCATTAAGAAGAAGGCGCAAAAAGCGGTCCACCATTGTTTATAATAGGCAAATACCTGGGTGAATTCCGTGGGTTCACCATAAGCGGTGTTTAAGAAAATCAATGCGATACCAACGTTCAAAACAGGCAGACCTAGGTACGCAACAATCGAACCAATTCCCGCAGTGATGGTGGTAACAACACTAGCAAGGACAGTTGGAATAAAGGTGGCAGCACAAAGCATTAAGAAAGAACTTTTGGTCTGTTCTTTTGCACGGACTTTTGCTTCGGATAGTTTTAACATAAGTAGAGTCCTTTCTGTAATCGTAGACAAGAAATAAATGTAATATTATTATAGCATATTTTGATCAATACGTGCAAGGAAAGCGGCGCGAATTTCGGTTCTTTTTATCAAAAAGAAAGTGCTTTTCGCAAAGAGAAGCTTTTTTCGCACCAAAAGGTGCTGTTGCACCGCTCACATTCTATAAAAAGCTGCACAAAAATGTGGTAAATCATCGCCGAGTAAACGCTTGGTTAAAAACATTTTAGCCTTGCTTTTGATGACTTTTTTGTGCATGTTTTTATTTTGAAATGCAAGTGCAACAGCACCTTTTATTCAGGGTGGGTAAAATGCTTATTCCTCTGTGTTTTGTCGCTCTGGGCCGATGTCTGCAAAGGGGATTTTGCTGCCTTCTTCTACGGGGAGAAACCCGGGCAATGGCAGGGTGCTACAATCGCAGTTTGCCCCAAAAATGGGGGTGTAGCCTACGCGTACCCCGCCGCTTGCGCTGTTGTCTTGGCGGGGGTGGCAATCGCAGTCTTTGTTGGGGGCGCAAGTGGTGTCCTCGCCTGTTTGTTGTGCGTTTGGTGCACAGTGGCAACCCTCGACACAAGCGCAGGGTGCAGCATTGCAATCACAAGGTGCACCACAGTTGCAATCCTCGCCACAGGCACAGGTGGTGTCGCGCGTGGCGCCCTGTGCTGCTGCCTTGTGGTAGTCGGTTGGGGGGCAGGCGCAGCTTTCCGTGTCGGTATTGTCAAAGCAAAAGGGCGGGCAGTTGTAATCGCATGGGTTTGTGAGAACCTCTTCGCCGATGTGTCGTTCTGTGTCATCACACGCGTTTTTCCAACCAAGGCGCTCGCCATCGGGTGAAATGCCTCCATCATTCTTGCGGGCAGTTTCCTCTGCGATGGTGCCAAGGTAGCCACTTTCAGGGCCAACGCTAATCCAAAAATTATCGCGTTCTTCTTTTTTATTCATCTTTTTACTCCTTTCTGTTGCGTTGCTGTATATAGCTTACCCATTTTGGCAATTCTTTATCCAACGTAGGCAATCAGGAGGAACTGTGTGTGGTCGGGATAGTTAATCCGAAAAGGGGTGTTTGCAGATGAGATATTCGAGTGCGCGTGCCTTTGGCATTGCATTTTGTTTGACAGCGGCGGTCTTGGCACCGCTGATTTATGGGGTTTATTTGTTGTCGCAATGGCAGGCAAAGGAAATAGAAGAAGAGCAGGTTGCCCAAAGTGAAAGTGGGATTGTGATTACCACCCCTACCTCACAAAATTGCATGACCATTCTGCTCTGTGTGGTGGGGGAGGAAAGCACTGGCTTTGGATTATTGCGCCTAGATGCGATGGAAAACGTGATTTATTACGCTGCTCTGCCATCAGAGGGGGTGCTGCTCAATGGCAATGCTACCCCCACCCTTGCAGAAAGCTATACCGCCGCAGGTCCTGCGCGAGTGGCGCAATTATTGCGGGAAACCCTTGGCATAGAGATTGACCATTATCTTGCCATCACCGATACCCGCCTGCCTACCCTTGCCGCAGAGTATGGCAGTGTGCGGGTGGGGCTGTCAGGGGCGCTCTCTAGCGCGGTTTTGTCGTTCTTAGAAATCGATGGGAGTGTCAGTGAATGGACGGTCAGTGAAATGCAGGCTTTTAGCGCGGATTTAAAGGAAGAAATCACGCAAGACCAAACCGATGTTACACCCGAAACCCTCGCAAGTGTGCGCAATGCTTTTTGGGAGGGGTGGTTGAGGGATAAACTCACCCAATTGCCTGCCACCCTGCCGGATGCGCTGCGTAATATCTCTGCGAGCATTCTCAGTGATATCTCCGCGACTGATTTATACACCCTTGCCGACACGCTAGAGTTTTTGGCAAACAATGATGCGCAGGTGGTGCCAGTGCCACTTGTGGGTGATTGGAATCGCAGTGCAGGGCAGTATCTGTTTAACGATGATACCCTTGCGGCATTTTCTGTCTTTATGCCAGTGGAATAGCTTGCCCCATCGCCTGTGCCATTTGCTGTGCAACCTGTGGGGCATCCTCTTCCCGCAGGGCGCCATACCCAAGCAGCACCGTACTGGGGGGGCAGGCCGTGCCTTGCCCGGCATAACTTGCACGCAGTGGGGTGATTTTTATGCCCATTTCCCCGCAACGTGCGGCGATTTCGGTGTCTGGCGGGGCATTTTTCAGTTGCAATAGCAGGTGTAAGCCGGTGTGTACACCTTGCAATTGGATGTTTTCCTTGCCAAAGGCATCTTCTAGCGCCTGTACCAGTGCATTGCGCCGCGCCTTATAAATGCCCCGTGTGCGGGCAAGGTGACGGGTAAAATATCCCTCTTGTAAAAAGCGACAAAGGGTTTGTTGCTCAAAACGGCTGACGGTACTGGCATAGCTGCCATAGCGGGCATGCCAAGCGCAAAGCAGTGGCTCTGGCAATACCATGGCGGCAATACGAATGCTTGGGGCAAGGCTTTTGGAGAAGGTGGCAAGGTAAATCACGTTGCCCGCTGCCCCTGCCATCCCTTGCAAACTAGGTAGAGGGCGCACGTCAAAGCGAAATTCGGAATCATAATCATCCTCAATGATATAGCGCATCGGCGGTGCAGGCTCATCGCCTGTTTTTGCGTGATAAGGCGCAGTGCTTGCATCGGTTTGGGCGGTGCAGGCTCCCTCATTTGCCCAGAGTAGTAGCTCCGCTCGCCGCCCGACCGGCATGGTCACTCCAGTGGGGTATTGGTGGCTTGGGGTGACATAGCAAAAATCAGCGCCGCTCTCTTGCAAAGCACTGACCGAAAGACCTTTTTCATCAAGGGGCAGGTGGCTACACTGGATATCGTTGTTTTCAAGCACGGCCTTTGCGCGGGGATAACCTGGGTTCTCTACTCCGCCATGCCGTGGCAACAGCGGCGCAAGTAGGCTGAGCAGATATTCCATCCCCGCGCCCACCACAATCTGCCCTGCATGGCAACGCACCCCGCGAAACGCGCCCAGATATTCCGCAAGGGCGGTGCGCAGATTTTCATCTCCTTGCGCTGCGCCGCGCAGCAATAATTCAGGCGAGGCATAGAGCAATTCCTTTTGAATGCGCCCCCAGGTGCGAAAGGGGAAAAGCGTCGGGTCAATGCCAGTGCCTGATAAATCAAAGCGGGGTGGAGTTGCGGATGGCTGCGCAGTGCAGGGGGGATGTGTGCCCTGCACACTGGCGCTCGGTGGCGCTTGGGTGGTGGTGCTGTTTTTTTGTGGTTCTGAGGGCAATGGGTGGGCAGCGCGATTCGCAAAGGGTTGAATTTCTCGGTAAGAATGGGTAAAAAAACCACTGCGCGGGCGGGCTTCTAAATACCCCTCAGCCGCCAAGATTTGATAGGCAGTGTCTACCGTGTTCACCGAAATCGAAAGCTCATTTGCAAGGCTGCGCTTGCCAGGCAGCTTGGTGCCCGCGGCAATGCTACCATCGCGGATTTGCGCAGCAATGGCGGCATAAAGCTGTTCATATAAAGGGGTTTTGTCGGCGGAGTTTAGCTGAAAGGTAAGCTGTAACATTTCTATCTCCTGTCACTTTTTTGTGCAAAGTTTGTTCTTGTTCGCGTTGCTTGTGGCATTGGTGCGCGATTAATCTGGCATAATTTATTTTGGTTTAGCGTTTTTCTTGTTTCTTTATGTTGCATGGCGATTGTTTCCTTGCCGCGGCACAGTTGCAATCGCTTCAAACTGACCCCATAAAAAATATCAATTCTGGGTATTTTAATGAGTTCAGTTTTGCGTATAATAGGAGCATATCCCAAGCGGCGCAAAAAGTCAAGCTGTCGCAAGGGGCGCGCGTGTCATCCCCACTACCTTTTGCGCAAAAGGCGGCGGAGGTGCAAGGCGCTCGCAAGCAGCGCTGCTTGCGGGCAAATCGGAATAACAAACCTGACAATAGAGGACGGTTTTGATAAAATGCATCGGTTGCGGTGCGTTTGTGTGAATAGAGGAGAAATGAAATGAAAGAAAATAAGTGGTCGGTACGCAACCTGTGTATCGTTGGTATTCTTGCGGCAATGAGCTACGTCTGCTTTGCCTTTTTGCAAATTAAAATCCCCATTGGCGGCGATGCTACAAGCATTCACCTTGGTAACATGGTACCAGTGCTTGGTGCGCTGCTGTTTGGCGGGCTATATGGTGGGCTTGGCGGCGCAATCGGCATGACGATTGGCGATTTGTTTGACCCAATTTACATCTTATATGCCCCCAAAACCTTTTTCCTAAAACTCTGCATTGGTTTGGTTACTGGTATTGTGGCACACAAACTTTGCAAACTTTCTGCCCAGACAGACCGCCGCAAAATCTTGCGTGGTGCGATTTTATCGGCGGCAGCAGGTCTGTTTTTCAATGTCGTGTTTGACCCACTCGTTGGTTATTACTACAAGCTGATTATCCTGGGCAAATCAGCAGCTGACTTGACCCTTGCATGGAGCATTGGCGCAACATCCATCAATGCCATCACAAGTGGTGTGGTTGCGGTGTTGCTCTATATGGCATTGCGTCCTGCCCTAGAAAAAGCGGGCTTATTAAAGCAAAAGAGCAGTAACAAAGAGGAACAATAAAAGAAAATAAACCCATTCGTTTCTATTTTTTGGCACTTGCGAAAGCAGGTGCCATTTTTTGGGTAAAAGCATTCAAAAAGTGCCTAAAAAAGGGATGGATTTTTCGCTTTATCTTAGCAAAGTGCTAATTTCCCTAAAATTCATTGTTTGGTCATAATTCTGGTCTACACAAGGCGAAAAAAAGTGTTATAATGTAAAAAAGCTAAATATATTGACATGTTTCACATCGCATTTTACATTACATAGGATAAGAGGGAAACGGATGAGTCTTTCAGTTGGTATTGATATTGGGTCTACAACAGCCAAGGTGGTCGTGATAGAAAACGGCAAAACCTTGTTTGAGTGTTACGAACGGCATTTTTCTCAGGTGCGTCAAAAAACCATTGAACTAATGGGGCGCGCAAAAGAAATCATTGGCGAAAAATCATTTACAGTCGCCATTGCGGGCTCTGCGGGGCTTGGCATGGCAAAGGCGGCAGGGCTGCCTTTTGTGCAGGAGGTGTTCGCAACAAGTGA
>JAWXUQ010000072.1:0-12122 GCA_044426225.1 Faecalibacterium sp.
ACCTCTTTAACCTGCTGCTTGTGGCAGGTGGCAGTGCTTTGGTTGCCCCCCTCGTCACCGATAAAACCCTGCTCAAGCGCGATTGGCCTGCTTCGATTATCGCGGTGGTGGCATTGCTTGTCTTTATCGCGTTTGATGGCTATCTTTCTCGCGTAGAGGGGTTGCTGCTTCTTGCTGGCTTTGTGGTGATTATCGCCATGCAGATTTCCGCAGGTATGAAAGAACGCAACAAACTAAAAGCACAAAACATCGTGCTAGAAGAGGACGATGAAGAAGGTAAGAAAATCGCAGAGGCAAAATATGGTTGGCTTGTCATTCAAATTGTGCTAAGCATTGCTTGCATCATCGTTGGCGGCAATCTCACGGTGGATGGTGCCACTGAAATCGCTTATATGATTGGGCTGTCCGAAACTGTGGTCGGGTTGACCATCGTGGCAATCGGCACCTCTCTGCCTGAGCTTGTTACCTCCATTATGGCAACTCGCCGCGGCGAAAACGATATTGCCATTGGTAACGTGGTTGGCTCTAACCTATTTAATCTATTGCTTATCTTGGGTGTTTCCTCTTCCATTTCGCCCATCGCAGTCGCCTCAACCGCAGTGACGGATGTCACCATACTTGCTGTGGTTACCGTGCTGCTACTCATCCCCGCTGCCAAAGAAAAATTTGGGCGAAAAATGGGCGCAAGCTGCATCGCAGGCTATGCTGCATACATGGTGTTTATCCTTGCGCGTGAGGGTCTCATCTTTTAATTGCGTTCATTCAAACAGTGCCATTTTCATGGGTCGGAGACTCTTTTCATAAGGTGCTGCCTCTTTTTCATAGGGTGCAGTGCCTTTTTCATGCGGTAGGCTCTTTCCTAAATGGCATTTGTGGTGTACAATAGGAGCAGTTAGGAAATCATTGCTTTGCAATACAAAAAAATCGGAGAAAACAGATGTCTAAACATGATATTCGTGTCCTTGCGCTAGATTTAGATGGCACCTTGACCAACAGCGAAAAGAAAATCACCCCCCGCACCATGGCTGCACTCAAGGCGGCAATGGCACAAGGGGTGGCGATTGTCCTTGCCTCTGGTCGCCCGACCGTAGGCATTGAGCCAGTCGCCAAGCAGTTGGATTTATATCGCCATGGCGGATATATCCTATCGTATAACGGCGGCACCATTGTGGATTGCAAAACAGGGGATATCCTGCACCAAAACGAATTCCCCGCCCCCATGATTGGTACGCTGTGTGCGTTTGCCAAGGCACAGGATGTCGCGGTTTTAAGCTATAATGACGATGGTGTTATCTGTGAGCGTCCGCAAGATGAATGGGCACTGAAAGAATGCGAAATTAATAAAATCCCGATGATTGGGGTTGAAAACCTAGCAAGCTATATTGATTATCCCATCAGCAAAATGCTGCTCACCCTTGCCCCTGCGCGGATGGATGCAGTTGAGGCGGCGCTTGCAACCCAGTGTAAGGGGCAGATTGATGTCTATCGCTCCTGTGCGTTTTTCATCGAGGCAGTGCCCTGTGGGGTTGCGAAAGACGCAAGCCTTGCAGTGTTGCTTGCAAAGCTAGGCTTTACCCGTGCACAGTTAATGGCCTGTGGCGATGGCATGAACGACCGCTCAATGATTGCCTTTGCGGGGGTTGGGGTCGCCATGCAAAATGCAGAAGATGCCGTCAAGGCGGTGGCAGATTACGTCACCCCTGCGGATAATGACCACGATGGTGTGGCGCAGGCGATTGAACAATTTATTTTAGGCTTTTAAAGATTGCTGTTCACCACTGGATAAGGAAGTAAAGATGCCAAAACAAAATTTGATTGTATTTGATTTAGAATGGAACATCGGCTATCAGCCCTATCGCTTTAATTACTATGGGGTAGAGCAAACCTTGCGCGGCGAGATTGTTGCGGTCGGCGCGGTGAAGATTGATGAAAACTGTAACATCATTGATACCTTTGAGGGGCATTTCCGCCCCCGCATTTTTCGCCGCTTGCAGCACCATATCGCCAAGGTTACTGGGCTAACCCAAAAGGATTTAGACCAAGGCGAGCCAATTGCGCAGGGCTTGCGTCGTTTTATCGCATGGTGCGGCGAAGATGCCGTCTTTGCGGAATGGGGGCTTGACGATGTGCCAGTGCTCAAACAAAATTTATTTTTGCTGAATTTAGACGAAAGCTACCCGACCACTTGGTATGATTTACAGCGGGTATTTGAGGCACAGCGCCCCCGCGGCGAAGGGGAAGGCATGACCCTTGAAAGCGTGGTCACCCGCCTTGGTATCCCAATGGAGCGCCCCTTTCACGATGCCCTTTCTGATACCCTATACACGGTGGATATCTGCCGCGAGATTGACCTACAACAGGGGATTGCCGTCTATCCCGATGCCGAAACGCTGCTCAAAGAGGGGCTGTGCATGGGCGATGGCGTATATCGCGATGTGAAGGTGTTCCGTGGCTATCTTGACCGCGATGCCTACCGCAATCAAACTGAAATCCGTGATGTGCCTTGCCCCGTTTGTGGGCAGCTGCTAGCCCCGGATGAAATCTGGCAAAAGCGCGGCAACAACGGCTATTATACCCTGTGCAGCTGTGCGCACTGTGCGGGTGGCGAGAATGAGGCAAAGGATGGGCTGTTTTTGCGCTATCGCCTTGCCCGTCCCGATGGCTTGCGCTGGATGATTGGGCGCTGCCTAGAAATTCCCACAGAGCAAACCCTTGCCCTGTGGCAGAAAAAACGCAAGCAAACCCTAGACCGTATGCAAAAGCTGCGCGAAAAGGCGCAGGAAGGGTAACAGGGCATCGCCAGAACGATGCGGCTTTTGCCGCGTATCAATCGTAAAAATTAGCCATTTATTCATGCTCATTTCATCTTGTTATGATACACTCAAAGCATCGCAGCGATTGGCCGTGATTGACGCAGCAGACAAAGAGAGGTAACATGCAAGCACCCTGGTTCGCACCGTTTTTACAGCTACTAGAGCTCAGCTTTTGGGAGAATTTACTGGCACAGTTTCAATATCTGGGTGCGGGCGCGCCCATTTTGCTAGCGGCAATTGAGTCGCTCATTCCCGCGCTGCCCCTTGTGGGGATTGTGCTGTTGAATGTGACGGCGCACGGCTTCTTTTGGGGGCTTGCATATAGTTGGGTCGGCGCAAGCGTCGGCAGCACCATCGTCTTTTTCTTCTTCCGCAAGGTGGTGCGCCCCTACTTTGACCGCTTTGTGGTGAAATTTCCAACGCTGCAAAAGGCACAGGATTGGGTGGCGGGCTTTAACCCGGCGGCACTCTTTTTCTTGGCGATTATGCCCTTTACCCCTTCTTCGTTTTTAAATGTCGCCTTTGGCATTTCGGAGGTTTCCCCCCGCAAATACTTATGCACCATCTATGCCGCAAAAATGATTATGATATCACTCCTTGCACTGTTTGGGCAATCGTTCGTAACGGCATTTACCCAACCATGGGTGATTGTCCTCAGCCTTGGGCTGCTTGCGGGGCTGTATGGTATCTCAAAAAAGCTGAATAAAAAATATAATCTATAAGCAAAAAGGTCGCCCTACGGGGTGACCTTTTTTGTTTGGGGTGGTGGAAGTGTTTCAGAAGTGTCACCGGAAGTGTCGCCGGAAGTGTACCAGAAGTGTCATCAGAAGTGTACCAGAAGTGTACCAGATGTGTACCAGACGTACCCAAACCGCCCGCACGTCTGCCATTTTGGCAGGTATTTGCGCTAAAATGCCCAATTGGAGGGTGAAATATAGCATATCAGGCGATAAATAGGGACGGATGGTACACATCTGGTACACATCTTTTTTATTAAAAATAGAGCAAAAAATAACGTTGTTGCAATTGTTTTTACGATATTTTGCACTTGGTACACTTCTTTTATAAAAAAAGAGAGGCATATAGTATACCATATGGTATAACAGGTAAGTGGCATGCTGTACCGTACCTGTCGCCAAGTGCAGCGAAAAGCGATGTGCGGGTGGTGTGTTTGCCTATTCAGCAGCGCTTCTTTTGGTTTGTGATAAAATATTGTGATGAAATTTCGATAAAACCGCTTGACAAAAATTCACTTAGGTGGTATGGTTAGTTACACAAGTAATGAACCAACAAACCGATGCGAATAAACCCCCACCCAAAAGGCAGCGCAGCTTGCCCCATCTGGATGTCTTTGGTGGGGCATCAGTTGCAAACGATGGCATCTGGTGGGCTTGGCAGCACTTGTGTTATTCACCCAAAGAACAGGAGGGAACCAATTTGAATGGTGTACTCAACAATCAAAGTTTAATTTATCAGCAAATTGCCGCCCGCATTGAGGACGGTATTTTGCGCGGCGAATACCCCGAAGAGGAACAGGTGCCAAGCACCAATGAAATCTCGCGGGTGTTCCATATTAACCCCGCCACCGCAGCCAAGGGCATTAACCGCTTGGTAGAAGAGGGGCTGCTCTATAAAAAGCGTGGCATTGGGATGTTTGTGGCACAGGGTGCACAGGCGCTCTTATTGCAAAACCGCCGCGATGCCTTTTGTGCGCAGGATGCAGAAGAATTTGTGCATAAGGCAAAGAAGCTAGGCATCACCAAAGAGGCACTGCAAGCCATGATAGAAGCACGCTACTAAAGCGGCGCTTTTTTATCCGCTTGTCACATCACAGTTTTAGCGCAATCGCAACATAAGATAGCACCCTTACAAAATGGAATGCACCTTGCGCTAGCTGCATTGCAGTGCGCAGCTGCCATTTTTATGAAAGCATTTTAATTTGCGCGTTTGTCATGTACCGTGGCGCGTTACAAACTGAAACAATCCTATATGATACATCAGAAAAAGGAGTTCATCATGACCCAATTCAACCCAACCACCGCAGCCTTATGCGGCAAAGATATCTGCAAACGCTATGGCAAGCAGACCGTTCTCTCTCACCTAGATGTTACCATCAGCCCCGGCTGTATTTATGGCTTAATCGGGCGCAATGGGGTGGGCAAAACCACATTGCTTGGCATACTCACCGGGCAAAATCTCCTTGATGGTGGCAGTGTGACCTACGGTGATATGCCCGTCTGGGAAAACCGCAAGGCGCTCGAACACATCTGCTTCTCGCGTGAGCTTTCGGGGATGCTCGGCATGGGGCAAAACCCCTTGAAGGTGCTAGAGTACCTGCGTGCCGCCGCGATTTACTATCCGAACTGGGACGCAGAATATGCCAAAACCCTCATTGAAAAATTCAAGCTCGATGTCAAAAAGAAGGTGTTCAAGCTATCCAAGGGGCAGATGAGCATGGTGACCATTATCGTTGCCCTTGCCTCGGGCGCGCCCATTACCATTTTGGATGAGCCGGTCGCCGGGCTTGACGTGGTGGCGCGGGAGCAATTCTATCGCCTGCTGCTAGAGAATTACACCGAAACCAACCGCACCTTTGTCATCTCCACCCATATCATTGAGGAAGCCGCCTCTATCTTTGAGCGGGTGCTGATTATGGACGAGGGCGCTTTGATTGAGGACTGCCTGACCGAAGAACTCATTGACCAGTTCCGCCTTGTATCGGGCGAAGAAGCCGCCTTGACGGACGCACTCGCCACCATCAGCGGGCTGCAAGCGCTAGAGGCGCAAACACTCGGTCGCCATAAGATGATTTCGGTGCGTGGCAATGCTGCCGCCTTTGGGGCGCTTGCGGCGCGAGGGCTTGCCGTAGACCCCATGAGCTTGCAAAATGTCTTTGTGGCGCTCTGTGGGCATGGCGCAGCGGAGGGCTAAGCGATGAAACAAACACTTTCCTTTCTGCATAAATTTTGTTGGCAATTCGTTGGTATCTTTGCCTTCTTTGCACTGCTGCTGATGTGGGGCACTTGGTTTACCCGCGCGCAGGAAAGCGGCAATCTATTTTATACCTATTTTGCGCTTTTCCCCTTGTTTTTTGTCATAATGCCGGCCACATTTGGCATGAGCATGCGCTATTATCTTGAGCTTTGTATCAGCTTTGGCGCGGTACGCAAAAGCGTGTTTTGGGCGCTTGAACTACTCACGCATCTGCTCTTTGTGGTAATGCTTTTGATGGGTCTGGGTCTGGAGCTATTTGCCGAGCTTTTCCTGCCCAGTGAAAAAATGTGGGGTATTTATTCCCTGTTAGACCCTGTCACCCTGCCCATTTCCTGCTTGCTCAGTCTTGCCTTTGTGCAGGGTGGGATTTGCCTTGGGCGGGTCAAGCAAACCAAGCTGATGGCCATTATCTTGAGTGTTATCTTTGGCATTTTTGGTGCCTATATCGGGGTGAGCACAGGTGCGATAATGGGGACGCAGCGCGCACTCATTGACCCTGCATCACCTTGGTATTGGTGGCTGTGTGGGGGGCTGTGCGCCGCCATCATTGGGCTGTTTATTCTAGCGCGCCGCCTGTACCAAAAGGCAGCGGTGAGCATATAACGCGCCGCCACCCATGCGCGGGGCAGAATGATAGAGGTAACACATTGCGATGTGTAAGGAGAAATTTACCATGAAAAAACAAACAGAAAAAACACCGCTTGCCCGCTTGTGGCATGCGGTGGTGGGGGAGCTGCGCTTGCATGGCGATGATGTTTGGCAGCTTGCACTTGTGCCACTGGCCGCGGCGGTGTTCTTGGGGGCAATCCTCGCGGGGGCTATGCTCTGGGCAGAGGATACCAGTGCCCCTGAAGTGGTCGGTGTGGTGATGAGCACTGGCATCGTTGTCGTTGGTGTGGGATGTGGATTGCTTATCTCGGGCACTCTCTTCACCGTGTATTATAAGCTCGGCATTCAGATGGGGCAAACTCGCCGCAATATGCTGCTGCGCCTCAGCCTGTTATCCCTTGCAGAGCAGCTTGGCTTGCTCGCTTTTTCCGTTGGGCTAAGCGGGGTGATTACCCTTGTGTATCGCCGCTTTTTCAGCGAAACCGAGTGGATATTTGGCTTTGTGCCCTGGTGGGGTTGGGTGCTGATGCTGACCCTGCCCCTTGCTGTTGGCACCTTTGGGGGTGCGGTAATCCTGCGCTTTGGGCGCAAGGGCTTCTGGGTGCTTTATGGCATGTTTATGGCAGTGATGTTGCTGCCGCAGCTTTTTACCGATGCCTACGTCAATCAGATAGGCATGACGGTGGAGTGGGTGATGGAACTTACCCTGCAAATGCCGCAACTCATCTGCGCAGTCAGTCTGCTGCCCTATCTTGTGGGGGTTGCATTGCTCTGGCACTTGCCCATTCGGGATTAACCGCCAAGCAGGGCAATAGCCCCTTCTGCCTTGTCGCGGTTTAAAAATACATAATTGAATTCATGCAAAATCTTGCCCTCTTTCAGCGTAAAGGTGGCAAGATTTTTGTCTTTGCGGGGCAGCACATCATAAACAAACGAGATGGCAAGCCCCTGTGCGGCGGCGCAGGCAAGCAATTTGTTGCTGCTTAAAACAGATTGCGTGGCAAAGGCGGCGGTGGAATAGCCGTGCTGCGCCAAAAACTGTTCTAGCACCGCCCGCGTGCCCGAGCCTTGCTCACGCAGTGCCACTTTTTGCGCAAACACTTCGCTGAGTGGCACGCACTGCCCCGCAAAGGGGTGGTCTGGGGCGCAAATGCCGACGATTTCTTGGCGCGAAAGCCGCTGATGTTCATATTGCGCTTTGTCAACAAAGCCTTCGAGCAGCAGCACATCTAACTGAAAATGATTGAGCCGCGCAAGCAGCTTTTCGGTGTTATCAATGGTGAGGTGGCATTCGTAATCGGGGTGCAGCAACAGCTGTGGCAGGGCATCGTCTAGCACGTATTCGCCAATTGTTTTGGTTGCGCCAATCCGGATGGCCTGTTTGGCGGGCGCGGCAAGGGTTTGTGCGGCGGTGTGCTCAAGGGCAATGATAGACCGCGCATATCGCTCAAGCGCAAGGCAGTTGGGGGTTTTAGCTAGCTTTTTGCCCGCGTATTCAAACAGCTTGCAGTGATACCGCTGCTCAAAATATTGAATGTGCTGGGTGACGGCAGGCTGCGTCATGTTTAAGCGTTCGGCAGTTTTGTGGTAATTCATCACGTTGCAAAGCTCTAAAAAGGTATAAATGCGATTGTCAATCATCTGGCACCTCAATTGATAAGATATATTTATTGATGAATAATAAATGATTATTTGATTTTATCATAAAGCGGCGGTATAATCAAGGCACGAAACCAATGCGGCATACCATAAATAGGAGAAATCAGCCATGCGCGAAACATTACAAACGTCCAAATTTTTCAAAATCTTACCCGGTGTTGCTACTGCCCTTGCGATTGCAGTCTGCGCCCAGTTTATTGAGGAGCTGCTGCCCATTCACCTGATTGGTGGCTCGGTGATTGCGCTGTTCATCGGCATGCTTATCAACACGTTGGTGGATACCTCATCCCTTAAAGAGGGGCTCAAATTTACCTCTAAAAAAATCCTGAAATTCGCCATCGTCCTGCTTGGCGCATCGTTAAGCATTCAAACCATTTTAACGGTGGGTTCGCTCTCGCTTGCGGTCATGTGTTTTACGCTGTTGACCTGCTTTGGCGGCGGGTATTTTATCGGCAAGGCACTTGGGCTTGACTGGAAACTCTCGAACCTCATTTCAGCGGGCACTGGCATTTGCGGCGGTTCTGCCATTGCTGCCATCGCCCCTGTGATTGACGCAGAGGACAGTGACATCGCCTATGCCATGTCCGCAACCTTCCTCTTTGATATGGCGATGATTTTAGCCTTCCCCTTTATGGGGCAGCTTTTGGGGCTAAGTGATATGGCCTATGGGCTGTGGGCGGGCACCGCCGTCAACGATACCTCTAGCGTAGTGGCAGCGGGCTATGCATACAGTGAGGCAGCGGGCGATTTTGCCACCATGGTAAAGCTCACCCGCACCCTTGCGATTATCCCCACTGTCCTTGTGTTTGCGGGCATTAATATCCGCATTAAGCAAAAGGCAGCTGCCTCTGCTGCACAGGTGGTCAATGCTGTCTGCACCAAGGGGCAGCCGTATGAGGTCAGCCAGTTAGAAAACATCAGTGTGCAAGATGGCGCAGCCCCTGCAAGCGGTGTGTCTAGTGGCACAGCCGCAAGTGATGGCACGCAGCAAGCCACTGCACAACCAACCCGCAGCGCTGCTTCTATCCTTTCAATTTTCCCATGGTTCATCCTCGGCTTTGTGGGGCTTGCCATTGTGAACAGCTGGGGGCTTATCCCGGCGGCGGCATCGGCACTGGCAAAGGGTACCAGTAAATTCTTGATGGTGGCAGCCCTTGCTGCCATTGGGCTAAACACCAATGTAAAGGACATGAAAAAAGCGGGCACTGCGCCCATGCTGCATGGGTTTATCATCTCGGCACTGGTGGTGCTTGTGGCGATTGGGGTTGAATGGTGCATGGGCTTGGTGTAAGCGTTTGCATGGAGAGCGCAAAATCATAGCGAAAACCCACACGGAACGCGCAAGGAAATGATGTGAAAATACGCAATCATGCAATAAAATCATACGAAAATGACATGTAAAAAACCCTCTCCTTGGCAAATGCCGAAGAGAGGGTTTTGCTTGTTGCATAGATAATGGGTAAGACTGCCAAGGGCTTGTGTTAATCGTGAAGTTTACCACGAATAACAGAGCACCCATGCGGGTCATGTGTTGCAGCTGCTTATAGCTGTGCGTCAATGGCAGCGGCAAAGATATTCTGTGGCATAACCCCAACTTTGCGGTCAACCTCTTTGCCGTCTTTGAAAATCACAACGGTTGGGATGGTCATGACCCCAAATTGCTGTGCAAGGGCGGGCGCTGCGTCTACATCTACCTTGCCCACGGTTGCCTTGCCTTGGTAGGCATCCGCCAATGCGTCAATGGTGGGGGCGAGCATTTTGCAGGGCCCGCACCAAGATGCCCAGAAATCAACGACTGCTACGGGGGTAGCAGCAATGGCGGATTGGAAGCTGTCAGTTGTTAAATGAATTGCACTCATGGTGATATTCTCCTTTTTGGTTTGTAGGGTGAATGGTGTTGTGTTTGATAAAAATCTAAATGGTTTTGTGTGGTAGCTGCGCAGGGCAAGCGAAACAAAACGTGCTGTGGTAAGTGGAATGTTTGCTTGTTTGTCGCACAGAAAGCGCTGCGTTATCCTCTGCTTTTTTGCGCTGCATAGGCGGCGGCCTTTTGCCCGGCAATCAGCCCTTCGCCCACTGCCTTGGATACCTGCAAGGGGGTGCCAGTGCAATCGCCTGCGGCATAAACACCGGGTAGGTTAGTTTCCATATTGCGATTGACCGCGATATAGCCGCCCGCAAGCGTGATGGCAGGGAATAAATCGGTCGGTGCCATGGCAGGACGCAGGATAAACACCCCTGCCACTTCTACCGTTTGCCCATCACAGGTAATGGATTGCAATGCGCCATCCCCCGCAAAGGTGCAGGTTTTGGGCTTGTCAAAATAATGCACGGTGCAGCCCACCTGCTCTAAAAATTCGGCTTCGTGCTGTGCACTGGGTGCATAGCCGAGCACTGCCACGGTTTTGCCACGATAGGCAAAGGCATCGCAGGTGGCGCAATAGCTCACGCCGCGCCCTAAATAGGCATCCTCGCCCTCAAATTTCTTGTTGCGGGCAACCCCTGTGGCAAGCACAAGGGCAGTGCCTTCTACGACGTCAGAACCTACGCTGAGCATGATACTATCCTGCATGGGCATGGCGGTCAGTGCCTTGCCCGGCATAAAGTCTACACCCTTTGCTTTGGCATGTTCCTGCATGGCACTTAGCATATCTGCTCCGCTTTGCATTGGCATGCCAAGGTGATTGTCAACCAAATGGGCGCTCCAAAGTGGGTTTTCTTCGAGCGGGTTTGATACCACCAAGGCGGTTTTGTTGCGTGCGCGGACATTCAGCGCGGCACTCAAGCCTGCGGGACCTCCGCCAAGGATGATGACATCATATTGTGGCATGTTGCACACTCCTTTCGCTATCTTAGCATTCCCATTTTACCTTCCTTGATGAGGTTAAAACTAGGAACAATTACTATTATGGATTAATTGTAGCATATAAATGCGCTTTTTGCTAGTCTTTTTTAGCAGAAAATTAATCTTTTCTCTCGTTTTCAGCCAAAACTTCGGTGACAATCGCTTCAATCACTTCATCTGGCACCACTTCAGCAACGATGGTTTCGGGTTGCAGCACTTCCCCTATGACGATTTCTTGCTCTGGTTCTGGTTGTGCGGTGGCAGGTTCGACTGTGGCGGGTTCTTCGCCTGCTTGTGCGGGGGTAGGTTCGGCTATGGGTTCGACCACTGCTTCTTCCGCTGTGGTATCCGCTTCGCAAAGCAGTTCATAGCTTTCTGCTTCTTCGGCGGGCAGGGCACTCACAAAATACAAACGGCTGCCAAAATCGGGCATGTATTTTACCTGTGCGTTAAAGCCAGTGCCCATAAACATGTTCGTCACCGTGGCACCGCAGCTTGCAAGGGCGCTGCCCGATAAAATGCAATCCTCGGTTTCGCCCTCTAGCTGTACCAGTTTCGCGGTTAGCTTATGCAGCAGCCCGCCTGTTTTGATGTTCACTGGGGTGAATTGCTTCATCATGCTGCCAAACACGCGGATATCCACCTTGTGTGGGATGTTATAAAAATGATACTCGGTTTCGGGCAGTAGCCCACGGATGCAAAAACGTTCGGGTGCGTTTTCCATCTGGTGTAATAGCTGAAAATCAACCCCGATGGCCTGTGTTTTATCGGCTGAAACAGCACACCACTGGTAATGGGGCAGCATGGGTGCGCCGCTGTGGCGCTGTACTGTGGCAAGCCCCGCGGTGGGTGGGGTGGCATCGCCATTTTGGATGCGATGATAGCTTGCATATTGCAGCCAAGGACGCAGTGTTTTATACAGTGCAATCTGGTCAGCAATTTCTTTTTTCTCGCCCTGCGATAGCTCGGTGAAATCTAGCTCATACCCAAGCATGCCGCAAACTGCCACGTTAAAGCGGGTTTCCAGTGGGGTGTCACGCAGGGTCTGGTGGTTGGGGCAACAGGAAACATGGCACCCAAGCGCAGACATGGGGTAGCCAAAGCTGTACCCTGTCTGAATGCGGGCGCGGCTGACGGCATCGGTGTTGTCGCTTGCCCACACCTGTGGCATATAGCAGAGCATGCCAAGGTCAGCACGGTTG
>JAWXUQ010000073.1:0-12096 GCA_044426225.1 Faecalibacterium sp.
TGTGGTGGCGGGGGTGGTGCTTTCTGCCCTGGGGTTATACGCGCCCTTGGTTGCGTTCGCGGGCGCAGGCGCAAGTGTGCCGCTGCTTGGCTTTGGGCACCTACTTGCCGAAGGTGTGCAAAAGAGCGTGGATGAACTTGGGTTGATTGGTGCGTTCACGGGTGGATTAGGCGCGGCAGCGGGCGGTATCACCATCAGTCTTGTCTGCGGTGTGGTGTTTGCGCTGCTCAGTAAGAGCAAGGATCAGAATTAGCGGTGCATAACCTGCCGTTGGTATTTTTACTTGTTTGTAAAATGTGAGTGTGCGTGGTTTGTTAGTCGCTTTACGAAACAGTTCGTTTTTGTGCAGAGCGTCGCTCGCCAAGCACCGCCGTACGGGCGGTGTGTCCACTTCGGTGGACGGTCGCGACTAACCTGCACAAAAACTAGATAAGTGCGGTTATGCGGCAATTTTTGGCGAAAAAATGGCGCATAACCTGCAAAAAAAGCCCCCGCCATTCTACAATAGCGGGGGCTTTAACGTTCTAAAAACAATTACGCGGTTTTGTTTGCGCGTTTTGCCATACGGCTGATTTTACGAGAAGCAGTGTTCTTTTTCAGTACACCCTTAGCACGTGCTTTATCAATTGCCGAAACAGCAGTAACAACAGCGACGTCTTTATCAGCAGCGTTAGCAGCGATGGCAGCGTCTGCCTTTTTGACAACTGTTTTCAGGTTAGTCTTAATTGCTTTGTTGTGTGCTTGCTCTTTTTTAGCTTGCACTACACGGTCTTTTTGAGATTTAATGTTAGGCATTCGTTCCACCTCCTTAACACCTATAATAACAGTACGATTTATGATATCACAAGTCACTTCAATTAGCAAGTGTTTTTTGAAAAAAGATGAAAAAAATTTCACCTTTTTGTTTTATTGCGTCCAGAAAGGGGCTTTCTATGCCATACACCGACTTTGCCGATGAATTATTTGCCCGCAGCAACAAAGCTGACCCGCCACAGGGGGTGCGTGTCGCCAGTGCGAGCAAGGCGCATATCACCGTCACTCGCGTCGAAATCTTGCGCGGCGGGCTTGCCTATCCTAAGGGGCGGTATATCACGGTCGAAACCCCAACCCTTGCTATTTTAGATGAGCGGGATGCCGCCGTGATTGATACCGCCGCTGAGCAACTGCGCAGTTTGTTGCCGCCCAAGGGTAGCGTCCTTGTGGTGGGGGTGGGCAACCGCCGTATCACCGCCGATGCCATTGGTCCACGCACCGCGCAAAAGGTGCTGATGACGGCGAACATTGCCAAGGAACTGCCCAACGTCCGCCCCGTGCATGTGGTGTCGCCCGGTGTTTCGGGCGCGACAGGCATCCCGCTGCAAGACCTCATTGCAAGCCTTGTCGATACGGTGCAGCCCGCCGCCCTGCTCTGTATCGATAGCCTCATTTCATCCGAGGCTGACCGCCTTGGGCGCACCATACAATTTTCAAACACAGGGCTTTGCCCCACCAGTAGTAGCAGCGAAAAATGCATCACCCCTGCCCGCCTTGGCTTACCTGTCATTGCGGCGGGTATTCCCACCTTAATGGAAGCCCCACCCACGCTAGGCAATCACCTTGTGGTGGTGCCCCACGCGCTTGACCAAACCATCAGCCATGGTGCGGCTTTGCTTAGCGCTGCCATCAACCGCGCATTGCAGCCTAGCTTTAGCCTCGCGCAACTGTGCTGGATGGCGCATTAATATCCCGCGCGTAGTGCCTTTGCTTGTAGTGCCCCTCGCTTATATAAAATAGTGCCCACGCGTACAATCGTGTTTGCGTATATCGTACCCCGCCCGCATACCCCTGTGCCCGGCGGCATACAGATATTAGGAGGTTTTATCGCTGCGTTTTGGCAAGGGGGGTGGTGCAATGCGGTTGGTACAAGCGGTGCGCGTGTCGGTGCTCTTATTGTTGGCGCTCTGCTGCGCGGGGTGCAGTGGCGGCGGGTTGTTGCTTGGTGTGGGCACAGTGCTCCAAAGCCCAGTTGCCGCTTACCGCGCTTTTGTGCAGTGCAATGCCCAAAGCATCCCAACCCAAAGTGAACCTGTTGCTACTCCAACCCCCGCACCCCTGCCAGAGGATGAGGCAATCGAAGCCGTCGACACCGCAGCGCCTACCCCGACCCCCGCCGCAGACCCCACCGCCCTGCTTGGCGCCATTGCGCTGATCCCCGATACAGGTATGCCAGATGGTACTGGTACCGTGATAGAGCAATATTATCCCAACGGCAGCGGCGATACGTATCTAGCGCTAGAGGCGGGCACCCTGCGCAACATGACCAGTGTTTCCACCGAAGAAATCGAAACGGCCATTGCCGCCGGGCTGCCCTTTGACATTGAATTAAACAGCACCGAGCCGCAGGTGCTCATCATGCATACCCATGCCACCGAAACCTACCGCTTATACGAGGGGCTGTATTACGATCTTGATGATAGCGCCCGCACCACCGACACCACGCTGAGCGTCTGCGCGGTGGGGGCAATCATTACCCAGACCCTCAACGATGCGGGCATTTACACCCTGCACGATACCACCCTTAACGATTACCCAAGCTATAACGCAAGCTATGGCAATTCGTATGAGGTAGTCGCCGCTTATTTAGCGCAATACCCAAGCATTAAGGTGGTCATCGATGTGCACCGCGACGCATTAGAGGATAGCGACCACTGGTATGCCCCCGTCAGCGAGATTAATGGCACACAATCCGCCCAAGTTATGATTATCGCGGGCTGCGATAATGGCAGCGATATCATCCTGCCCAACTGCATGGAAAACCTTGCCTTCGCCGCCGCATGGCAGGCAGAAATGGAAGGCAGCTACCCTGGCTTAACCCGCTCTGCCATGTTTAATTATAAGTACTATAACCAAGATTTAACCACCGGCAGTCTGCTACTTGAGGTCGGCGGGCATGGCAATACCCTCAATGAGGCACTCTATGCGGGGCAGCTCGCCGCGCTTAGCTTGGTGCAGGTGCTGACGGGGGCGGGGTAGGCAAGATAAGCAGAAAAGGCTTCAATTATATCATTTCCCCCGAAAATGATATAATTGAAGCCTTTTTATGATGTAGATGAAAATGGTTCATTGAGCAGATGATGTGTCCGAAAAAAAGAACAGACAATTGCATTTTATTTGCGCGATTGATACTTATAAACCGTTGATGTATATTCCGTTTACTTGATATGATTGTTCATAATATAGAAGGAGGTGCGAGATGATTACTGAAAAATTGGGTGCACGCATAAGGGAACTAAGAAAAGAAACAGGGCTAAGCCAAGAAAAATTTGCTTTATCCATTGGAATGGATAGAACTTATTTTGCGAGTGTAGAACTTGGCAAGCGGAATATCGCGATTATTAACCTTGAAAAAATCGCAAAAGGGCTAGGTGTAACGTTGTCAAAAATGCTTGAAAATGTGGAGGAAGAGGATGACGAAAATTGAAGCCATATTTTTAATATTGGCGGATCATGGTGGTATAGCCAATTGGCAAATGATTTACAATGAAATTGAAAAGTATTATCCTAATGCCAAAAAATCTGTGGCATGGCAGGAAGGGATTAGAGGTGTGCTATATAGAGAAATAAAACGGGGCGGTATTAAGAAAATTGATACGGGTATTTTCGCGCTAGGCGATTATGATGAGCGGAGTGTGTTGCTAGATGGAAAAACAGAAATTCACACAGAAAAACAGATAGTGCAAACAGTAAGGACGATGCAATCCGCTTTCCGAAAAAATTTGCTGAAAGAAGTGAACTGTTGTCCGTTTACACAAATAACATATAAACCTTTATTAGTAGCAAGTCATATTAAACCATGGTGTTTTTCTGATAATTTGGAACGAATCGATGCAAAAAACGGTTTTTTGTTTACACCTATGTACGACAAGTTATTTGATAGCGGTCTTATAACATTTAATGATGATAAAGAAATATTATTTTCTGAACAATTGCCAAAACAAGTGATTACCAAATTAAATATTCAGGAAAAGGTAATAAAAAATCTCCCGATAAAAGGGAGAGAAGATTATTTGCAGTTTCATCGGCAAAATATTTTTGTGAGGTGAGTGTTGTGCCAAGAGAGAAATTAGTACAAAAGTTGAATGTAGAGTTAGATGCGTTTAAAAGAAGTGTACTTGAATGCACAAAGCTAGAACTTTTTGATAAATCATACGAAATAAGCAAGAAAATAGATATCGTTGGATTGTTTGAATATCAAGAATTTAGTGATGTAGTAATAGATGAAGTGCTAGCAAAAGAAAATAGTTTGGATTTTTTGTTTCAATGTTTTTTACAATCGGATATATCCTTAACGCAAGAAATGACAAGAATTTTTGAAAATATATTAAAATAATCTTTAAGTAGGCGGGTGGCGATTAATAAATTCCGTCTCACACCCCCCCACAATCCTGCACCTATTCCTTTTGTGTTACTAGTCGCGCCATCTGCTGAAACAGCAGCGCAAAAATAATAAACATCGGAACCAATGCAAGCAGTGCATCCATTGCAAGCTGTGCCTTGCTTTGATATGCTGCGGTCGATAAATAAACCGATAAGGGATAAAGGCGGCTATCTTTTAAATAGACCATCGGCTGCTCTAGCAAACTCCAGATTTCTGTGCTGGTAATAAAGCAAAAAACCGTAAGCTGTTGTTTGCAATTGGGCAGCGCAATTTTCCAAAGGATGCGCGGCATGGAGGCACCTTCTAATTGGGCGGCTTCTATCATTTCGTCCGAAAGCACCGAAAAGCCATGCCACAGTAGCACACTGCCCAGTGGTGCGCAACTAGACAGCAAGACAATCCCCCAAAGGCTGCCAAGCAAACCGAGTGCTTCAAGCAGTAAGTATTGTGGAAAAAGCATTACTTGTGGCGGGAAGAGTGCCAAAATCACACAGGCATACAGCAGTGCCTTGCGCCCGATGAAGGAATAGCGCGCTAACCCCCATCCGCCTAAAATGCTGATTGCCCCCTGCCCGATGAGGCAGGTAATCAGCAGAAAAATACTGTTGTGATAGGCTTGCCAATAAATGCTAGATTGTGAAGCGAAAAGCACCCAAAAATCCGTCATTGCCACACCTCTTTCATCCGCCTCGCAAGCCCAAGGGCTAGCGCAAAAATGCCACAGAGAAAGACTACCACAAGCACCGAAGCCGCAGCAAGGCGCGAAAAGTTCATGTTAGAAAAATTATTGCTTAAAAAATGTTGTAGGCTATATAGGCTATTGTTGGGGTATGATCCGCCAATCAAATACGCCTCGCGGAAGATTTTAAAGCTGTTTAAAAAGGCAAAAAAACCACTTGCCCCCAGTGCGGGCAATAGTAAGGGCAGTTCGATATATCTAAATGTCTGCCACCCAGTCGCGCCGCATAGGGTGGCGGCTTCAATGAGTTCGGGCGAAATTGTATACAGTGCCGCACTTAGAATCAGAATGGTATAGCCAAGATATTTCCATAAAAATAAAAGAAGAATGAAAAGCGGGGCATGTACTTCACTTGCAATGAGGGCGGCATAGGTGTCTGTGGGGAGCAGCAATTGTAGCAGTGCGACGCTACATGCAGCAGGCACCATGGCAGAAAAAACAAGAATGGGCTTGCAATGGCGCAAAAAGCAATGATTGCACAGATATGCTAGCCCTAGCCCAAGCAGCAAGTTACAGGGCAGTGCAATCGCCCAAAAGGTAAAGGTGTTGCGCGCTGCAAGCTGAAAAGCGCTGTTTGAAAACAGCCCAGTATAATGGGCAAGGGTAAAGGTGCTATTTGCGGCACTTTGTTGCAGACTGCGCAGCAAGGTGATGCAAAAAGGAAAGCCATATACCACCAATACCCCAAGCAATAGCGGCAGGCAGAATAAAAAACCGACCAAGGATTTTTTCTGTGATAGCTTCATGGTTATGACCAGTCCTTTCCGCCCCTATTCATCTAAATACAATTGCAATCGCCCAGTTAGGGTGCTGAGTAGCTCGCTATACAGAATTTCTCCTGCTAAGTATTGCTCGTATGCTGTGTAAATGAGATAGTCACCGTCCGTGCTCACGGCTGCTTGGATGGTTTTTGAAAAAATCGTTTCGAGATAGGCGGCACTGATATTTTCGCAAATGGCATATAAATCGCCAATCATCGCATCGGTGAGGGGTGCGCCAAGCGCTACGCGATAGTCGGCAATTTCTGCTTCGGTATAGGGGGTGAAGGTCACCGGATAATAGGCTTCGGTAATGACTTCTTCCCACATCGCAATTTCTTCTGCGGTTGGGTCTGTCCACCAGATGTTGTATTTGTAATCCCGATAAGCATTGATTGCATCAGCAAGGCTATCCACCCGCACAGGCAAGGTAAAGCTAGCCGATGGATATGCAGCGCTGCCTTGCGCTTCTTCACCGAGCAGATACGAAACAAACAGCGCTGCTGCCAGTTCGTTTTGGGTATTTGCGCTGATGACGGCGCAGCTCTCTACCACTGCCGTGCCAGTGCCATATTCGTTGGGCAGGGGTAGAATGGTGGCATCTGTTTCGCGCGCAGACATCGTCCAAAGCAGCTGCACTGCATTTGATACCCCCCACGCGCAGAACAATCGTTCGCCATCGGCTAGGCGCGTTACCTCTTGCGGATAAAATTGCGCATCTCCTGTTTGGGTCAACTCTGTTTGGAACGCATCTAGCCCTTGGTTCCATGGTGCATTGCATATTGCCTGTTCTAGCGCGAACATATCGCGTACCTTGGTGTCATCAAGGCGGATGGTGCTTGCAGCATAATCCATTACAGGGGTGGCAAGGTTTGCAATCGTGTTGCTAAAAAAGTTGGTGGTATAGGCATTGTCTTGCAAATAGGCTTGCTCCACTTCCGCGATAAATGCGGCGGTGCTTTGCTGCGCTGCGTTGGTATCGAAGCCGCTTGCGGCTACGGTGCTTTGTGCACCAACTGCGATTTGCACATCAAAGGAGAGGGGGATAAAATATTGCGCATCCTCTATTCGCCCTGTTTCCATGACCACCTGCCAAAAATCATCACTCTTCACGTCTATTCCAAACGAAAGCAGCAGGTCTGCACAGTCTAAAAAGGCACCGTTCTGCATTGCTTTTTCAAGGTCAGGGAATAGCTTGCAGTCGGTATAATCATCATAGCCAAATATAAAAACATCGGGGCCGCCTCCTGCAATGATTTCAGTTTCAATGCGGGCAATCTCTGCTTCGCGTAATTCATAACTGCTAGCACCACCCGTAGGCGAGTCAAAGGTGAGGGTGATGTTCTGGTATTCTTCGCGGAATGCGTTGATGGTTTGCCACACTAAATCGTTGGTCAAATCATCGGTATACATTGCTTCAAGGTAAATGCAAAGCTCGCCTGTTATTTCGGTGGGGTCGATTTTGGTTTGCGCTGTTTCGTTTGCCAAAGCGACATCTTGCGCGTTGAGTAAAACACCGCCCTGCCCTTGTGTGGCGGCAGGGGTGCAGGCGCAGAACAACAGTGCAGCCGAAAGGCAAAGTGCAAGTAAGGGATAGCGCTTTTGCTGCGGCATGTGACACTCCCTTTCTTTTTTGCTGTTGTGCGGTTGTTTTAAGTCTAATTTAATCAGACCAGCATTGTCAAGGGAATGCGGTAAATATGAACAAAATCCCCGTCTAAATGCTGCGGAAAGGCAGCGCTAGGCGGGGATTGCTTATTATATGAGTTAGCATGGCAGAGTAAATCAAATGATTCCTCACGAAAACCATCCGCCGTTATACTTCATCTGCGCCTTATGCATCAGCACAAAGCCTATGCCAAAGCCAAGCGCAAAACAGACCCAGACCCACGCGCTGTCAAAAAACAGGCTAAAAATTGCGGTATCGGCAAGCCCCGCGCCAATGAAATATAAGCCAAAGCCCATTTGCTCGGTATAGGCGGGGATGTCCTCTTGCTTGACGCGGCGATAATGATAATCATGGATGAGCCCGATTTTCTGCTTTTTGTGCAGCAGATATCCTAGCCAGAAAAACAGTGCGCTGACCGGAAAATTTACCAGTGCAGTTTGCCACATAAAAATCCTCCCCTTTTATCATTCCACAATTTTGGCGAAACACGTTGAAAACACAGCCGTATTAAAGATAGTATAGCATAAAAACATAGCCATGGGCAGAGGGGATTTTGCGCGTGGTTAGCTCAATGCTATGATTTTGCGAATTGCTTAGGCATCGTAGTGCACCTACAAACAAAAACGCTAGCACCCCCGCAAACAAAAATAACGGCTTTACTTCTTTTCCAAAACGCGATATAATAACTAAATATAGCCCTTTCTATTATAATATGGTTATAATAGCGAAAATAAAATGTTTGAGGTAACGAGTTATGAAACTAGAACGCACTGAAATTGCATCGCTTTACAAAACACTGCCTGCCGATGGCGCGGTGATTACCGTGTCTGGTTGGGCAAAAAATGTGCGCGATTCTAAAAATATCGGGTTTATCGCATTGTCCGATGGCGGCTGCTTTAAAACCTTGCAGATTGTATTTGAAGCGGCAAAGATTGCAAATTATGACGAAGTTGCCCATGCCGGGCTCTACACCAGTATGCAGATTACTGGCAAAGTGGTGCTTACCCCTGAGGCAAAGCAGCCGTTTGAAGTAAACGCAGAGGAAATCATCATTCTTGGCACTTGCCCAAGTGAGGAATACCCCTTGCAGAAAAAACGGATGACCATGGAATACCTGCGCACCATGCCCACCCTGCGCCCTCGCACGAACACCTTTAACGCGGCATACCGTGTGCGTAGCGTGGCGGCATTTGCCATCCACAAATTCTTCCAAGAAAATGGCTTTGTCTATTCGCATTCCCCCATCCTAACGGGTAGTGATTGCGAGGGCGCGGGCGAAATGTTCCACGTCACGAGCCTTGATTTAAACGATGTGCCCAAAACAGAGGACGGCGCGATTGATTACGAGCAGGATTTCTTTGGTCGTGCGGCAAACCTTACCGTTTCTGGTCAGCTAGAAGCAGAGGTTATGGCAATGGCATTCGGCAAGGTATATACCTTTGGCCCTACCTTCCGTGCGGAAAAATCCTTCACCACCCGCCATGCTGCGGAGTTTTGGATGATTGAGCCAGAGATGGCATTCTGTGACCTTGCCGGTTATATGGATAACGCAGAAGCAATGGTCAAGTACGTGATCAAAGACCTGCTTGCCACCTGCCCAGATGAGATGGCATTCTTTAACCAGTTCCTAGACAAAGGGCTGATTGAGCGCCTAGCGCTTGTTGCCAACAGCGAATTTGCCCGCATCACCTACACCGAGGCAATTGAAATCTTAGAAAAGAAAAACAAAACCTTCCAGTTCCCTGTGGAATGGGGCACTGACATCCAGACAGAGCATGAGCGCTATCTGACCGAAGAAGTGTTCAAAAAACCTGTGTTCGTGACCGATTATCCCAAGGAAATCAAGAGCTTTTATATGAAACAAAACCCAGACGGCAAAACCGTGGCAGCGGCAGATATGCTCGTGCCCGGCATTGGTGAGCTGATTGGCGGCTCTCAGCGTGAGGAAGATTATGATAAGCTCTTCGCGCGTATGCAAGAGCTTGGGCTTGATACTGAAACCTACGATTGGTACCTTGACCTGCGCAAATTCGGCACCGTAGAACATGCCGGCTATGGTCTTGGCTTTGAGCGTCTGCTCATGTACGTGACTGGCATTGCAAACATCCGCGATGTGCTGCCGTTCCCACGTACCGCTTACGGGTTCTAATCGCATCGCGTAACGGTACAACTTCGCCATTGCGCGCTAAATTGTCGGGTGGCGTAAGGGCTCGTGTTTCCTAGTCAAATTCATTGTAAAATAAAGTATAAGGGGGTGGCTGTATGTCTTTGTCAAAGAAGGTGGCGGTTCGCCCTCTTTTTTATTTGCTTGGCGCGATGGCATTTTTCTATCTGCTGTATCATTCCTTTGCGGGCGGCACGCTCTTTGCCCAAAATTGGTACGATAGCTATTCATTACAAGCCGAAAACTGGCTTGCAGGGCGGATGTATATTGCAGGCGGCGAGGGGTATACATGGCTAGAGCTTGCCATTTATGAGGGCGAATATTACCAGAGCTTTCCGTCTGTGCCTTCGGTGCTGCTGTTGCCGTGGGTGCTGCTGTGCGGTAGCGCGGCGGCTGTGCCCGCTAATTTTATCATTGCGCTGTTTGGGCTTGGCATTGCGGCGGGGGTGTATTTGCTATTTCGCGCTTGGGGCGCGGGTGAGAAAGCCTGCCTGTTTTGGGCAATCTTCGTCACCATGGGCAGTAACACCTGTTGGCTTTCCACCAGTGGCGGGGTGTGGTTTATGGCGCAAATCACCAACCTGTTTTTTGTGGTTTGGGGACTGTATTTTGCAAGCCTGTCGCATAAATATGGCAATATCGCGGCGGCGGTCTGCTTGGCGCTTGCGGTGGGGTGCCGCCCCTTTAGCATTTTGCTGCTTGCGCTCTTTTTCTTGCAGCTGTGGCTGCCTATGCTCAAAACCCAGAAAAACCCGCTGCGTTGGGGTGACGGGCTTTGGGCTGCCTTTGCCCTTGCCGCGCTGATTGGCGGGGTGATGGCATGGTATAACTATGCCCGCTTTGGCAGTATCCTAGAGTTCGGGCATAACTATCTGCCTGAATTTATGGAGGCCGAGTATGGGCAGTTTCATCTGGCTTATTTCTGGTCGAACTTAAAAGGGCTGTTTAGTCCCATTACGTTAAGCGATACTTGGGTGTTGGAATTTTCAATTTTCAACGGCTTTTTCCTATTTGCGGCAAATCCCATCTTTTTGCTTTGGGTCATTCGCCTGATACAGCGTGGGATAAAGCAGCGCTTGCACTGGCAAGAAGGGGTGCTCATTGGGTGCTGCTTGCTTGGGCTTGTCTTTTTGTGTCTGCACAAAACCATGGGCGGGTGGCAGTTTGGCGCGCGCTATCTGGTGGATTTAATCCCCTATATTCTATTGTGCGAAGGGGTGCGCTATCAGAAAGAGCCGCCACGTAAGCCCCAAAAAGCGCTCGCCCTACCGCAAGATGCCCCAAAAGACTGGGCGTGGTTCTTGCTGAGCCTTGCGGTGATGTTTAATGTGTATGGCGCAGCGTATATGCTGTATTGATGGATGAGGATGCGTAGATGGATTTATTTTTGAATATTGCAGGCAGTGTTTGCATGGCTGCATTTTTGTGTTTGCTTGTTTGGCGCGGGCTTTGGCAACTTGGCTGGCTACCGAAGGCGCTTGCCTGTCCCTTTGCGGCGGCGGATGACTTGCAATCGCAATCGACTGCAAAAAAACCTGCCATAAATGCACAGGATGCTGCGCTGTTGCAATCGCAATCGGTTGCGCAAGCGTCTGCCGAACAAACAAGTGCGCCCGCGCAATCCATCGCCCCGTGCAGTAAGCGGGAGGGCATTGCTTGGTTCGCTGCTGCCCTTGTGCTGACTTGGTTCTTTGTTTGGGTGGGGTTTCGTTATTCTGGGCAGCAAAATTTTTATAGCTTCCTGCCCTATGCGTGGCAGCGTTTTACCACGGCGGGCGATGCGCCGCATTATCAGTACCTTGCCGAGGATTGGTATGCCACGGCGGGGGATAGCATTAACTTAATCGTCTTTTACCCGCTCTATCCGCTGCTAGTGAAAGGGTTCTCTCTGCTTACCCTTGGCAATGCCTTGGTGGCGGGGGTGGTGCTGAGCAACCTGTGTTGGGGACTTGCAGCGGTGGCAATGCGTCGCTTAGCGGGGCGGTTTTATGGCGGAGTGGCAGCGCGGTGCGCTACTCTTTCGATGTTGCTATTTCCCTTTTCTTTTTTCGCCATTGGTATGTTTACCGAAAGTCTGTTTTTATTACTTACCATCCTCACCCTAGATGCCATTGCCACCAAACGCTTTACCAAGGCGGGGATATTTGGCTGTTTGGCGGCACTCTGCCGTACCCAAGGTGTATTGCTGATTTTGGCGGCGGTCTATGCCTTTTTGCAGGCATACCGTGGCAAACAAGCGCTGAAAGAATGGCGCAAAGCCCTGCCCCTTGCGCTCGTCCCGTTGGGGTATCTTATCTATCTAGGGCTGAACTGGTGCTATTGTGGGGATCCCCTTACCTTTTTATATTA
>JAWXUQ010000074.1:0-11964 GCA_044426225.1 Faecalibacterium sp.
TTTGTGCCGAAGATAGTTGGCTGGAGACGGCCCGTGAAAATAGGTAGATGCCGGTATAAAAGAAAACCCCCGAAGCGAGTAATCGTTTCGGGGGTTTTTGCTATGAGTAACCCTCTGAAGAGTTTTTTTGTCTTTAGAGCGAAGAGAATGAACAAGAAAAAATAAAATATACGAAAAAAGAACAAAAATAGCGATTGCGTCAAACGCAAAAATAGGGTATCATTAAATAATAGCCTTTCACGGATATCATTCTGTTTTTTGCATAAAGGAGTAGCCCATTTTGATGAACAACGAGCGTTTAAAAGCCCTACTAGGGGTGACGATATTCAACCGTGCCATGCGTGATTATGAGCATGGGCGGGTGCGGGAATATGAAGAAAGCGAAAGTGCGCCCAATACCACCTATCTATGGGCAAAGGTGATGGATACGGTAGAATACGAAGTGTCGGTATGGCTAAATAAAGAAGGGGATTTTATTAGCGCAAGCTGCGATTGCCCAGCGTATCGGCAGGTACAAGAGCAAGGCGCAGAAAAACCTTGTAAACACATCGGTGCGGTGATTTTACAGTATATCGCGCATAATTCTCTGTTAACACCCCCTTCGTTGCAAGAAATGCTTGCCAAACAAATGGTGCAAACCGCGTCTGCCCTTCCCGCAGAGGGCACAGCAAAGCCACCATCTAAAACGGCATATAGCAGTAGCTTAGATTCTTTGTTTGGGAAAAGTTGGCGCGATCCTGTGCCAGAATCTGACCAAAGCGCACTTGCGTTGTTGCGCCGTTATAGCAATGCTGCGGTGCAAGATGAGTTGCGTGTTGCGCCCTTTGCACAGACCATGCAAGGGCGAGTTTCGCTTGTGCTAGAGTTTATTTTAGACCCATTTAAACGTGGTGCCTCGCCAGAGGTTCGGGTGCGCATTGGTGCAGGTGGGCATTACTATATCGTCAAAAGCATTCCCGATTTAATCGAAGCGGTTGAAACGGAGCGCGAGGTCAGCTATGGTAAGCAGCTTGCCTTTGTGCATCACAAAGAGGCTTTTGATTTGCCATCCCAACAACTGCTTGGGCTGCTTACAAAGCAGGTTAGTTTAGTCAAGTATGCGGGCAGTATGGTGCAAAATTATAGCCGTGCGACCCTCAGCACAGGGCGGCAGGGCTCGCTTGTGCTTGCTGCGCCCATTTGCGATGCACTATATGATTTTTATCTCGCAGAGGGATTGCTAGGAGATTACACCCTTGCGGAGGGGGAACCTGCCTTTGTGCTAGAGGCGGAAAAGCGAAAAGGTGGGCTTGTGCTCTCTATTTATCCGCGCATCAACTGGTTCCGTGGTGAGGTTTGGGTTTATTTCTTTGATGATACCACCATTTGGCGGGTGTCGCCTAGTGAATTTGATCGCATTGCCCCTGCTCTTGAAACCCTTGGCGGGAAACCAGTCTTTTTTACTGCGCAGGATGCCGCTGCCTTTTGCTCGTATGTCTTGCCAGAAATCCGCAAACGCATGAAAATCCAAGACCCAGACCGCTTGCTCCTAAATCAAATTCCGCTCATCCCAGTGGTGCAATATTACCTAGATGCACCGCATTATCGCGCCATTACAGCCTATCCTGTCTTTATGTATGGTGAGGATAAGGTCAGCCCAATTGAGCCAATCAAAGCGGGCTTTTTGCGGGATAAGCGCACCGAAAGCCGTACCAAGGCATTGCTTGCAAATTATATGAAACCCGCACTTTCACCGCAGAACAGCTGCCTATATGAAGTGACGGATGAAGAAGATTTGTATCACTTTCTAGAAGAAGGTGTGCCATCACTACTTGCCACAGGCGAAGTATATATGAGCGATGCATTCCGTGGATTGCAGGCACCACCCCCTAAAATCAGTGTAGGCATTTCGGTGGCAGGCAGTGTGCTTGATTTAAATATCGATAGCGGCGAGTTCCCACCAGAGGAATTGCGCGCCCTGCTCAATACGCTCCATCAGAAAAAGCGTTATCATCGCTTGCGAGATGGACGCCTGCTCAAAATTGACCGAAGCATGGATGTGCTCGATGAGCTAGAAGAAACACTTGCGCTTTCGGGGGCAGAGCTTGTGGAGGGGAATATTAGCTTACCGATGTATCGTGCCCCAAGCCTAGACAAAGCGCTTGCAGGGCAAGAGGGCATTCATTTTAGCCGTGACGATGCCTTCCGCCGCATCAGCCGCAGTTTCCATAACGTGGCGGATAGCGAATATGTGTTGCCCATTAGCTTGCAAAAGGTGCTGCGCAAATATCAGCGCACGGGTTATCGCTGGTTGCGCACCCTAGATGCCTATGGAATGGGCGGCATTTTGGCGGATGATATGGGGCTTGGCAAGACCTTGCAGGTGCTTGCTTATCTGCTATCGATTAAGGAGAAAAATGAGCCGATAACAGCCATAGAGGCAGATGATATTCCTACTCGCCCTGCGGTACAAAGCATCATTGTTTGCCCTGCTTCTCTCGTGCTGAACTGGGCAGAGGAATGCCAGAAATTTACTCCAGAGCTGAAATATTTGGCGGTGGATGGCAATGCCGCAGAGCGCCTTGCTTTGGCGGCAACCTTCGGCGAATATGACCTGATCATTACAAGCTATGACCTCTTGCGCCGCGATATTGATTTATACAAAAAGCACGATTTTTATGCTTGTATCATTGATGAAGCGCAGGCAATTAAAAACCATACCACCCAAAAATATAAGGCGGTGTGCAAAATCAAGAGCAAGCTGCGCTTTGCCTTGACAGGTACTCCAATTGAAAATCGTTTGAGCGAATTGTGGAGTATCTTCTCCTTCCTCATGCCGGGATATCTCTATCAGTACAGTATTTTCCGTGAAACCTTTGAGCGCCCTATCGCGCAGGAACAGGATGCAACCATGGTGCACCGTTTAAATCAGGTAACCAGTCCCTTTATCTTGCGCCGCATGAAAACAGAAGTGTTGAAGGAATTGCCCCCTAAAATGGAACATGTGCAGCACGTGGTGTTTGACGAAGAACAGAAAAAACTATACCATGCCGCAGTCATGGATGCCCGCCAACGCTTGCGTGCACTGAAACCAGAGGACCGCATTCAGGTCTTTGCTGTGCTGACAAACCTGCGCCAACTATGCTGTGACCCGCGCCTTGCCCTAGATGGTTGGGCGGGGGATAGCGCAAAATTAGAGGCCTGTGCAGAGCTAATCAGCGCAGCGGTAGATGGCGGGCATCGGATTTTGTTGTTCAGCCAGTTTACCTCTATGCTTTCTCTCATCGCGAATAAGCTAGATGAAATGGGTGTTTCGCACTTTACTTTGCAAGGTTCGACCCCAAAACCAATGCGTGCAGAGCTTGTGCATCGCTTTAATGACGGCGAAGTCAGCGTCTTTTTAATTTCGCTCAAGGCGGGCGGTACAGGGTTGAATTTAACGGCGGCAGATATCGTCATTCACTATGACCCGTGGTGGAATGTTGCGGCACAAAACCAAGCAACTGACCGTGCCTATCGCATTGGGCAGCATAATGCCGTGCAGGTGTATAAGCTGATTGTCCAGGACACCATTGAAGAAAAAATCATGGAAATGCAACAGGCAAAGCAAGACCTTGCCAATACCATTACAGGCAGCAGTGAGGGCTCTATTATGAGCATGAAACCAGAAGAATTGCTTGCGTTGTTAGAGGAATAAAACAGGGTGCGTAAGCACACTGTGCAGTCAAGGAGAAATTATTATGGAGATTAAACAGCTACTAGAAATCATGCACCTTGCAGAGCGCCTAAAAGATAATACTCGCCACTGTGTGACAAGCAACGGTCGCCCTGAAAGTGTGGCAGAGCACAGTTGGCGGCTTAGTCTGATGTGTTATTTTGTCAAGGATGAATTTCCCACTGCGGATATCGGTAAGATTTTGCAGATGGCAATTGTGCATGACTTGGGCGAGTGCTTTATCGGAGATATTCCCTCGTTTGAAAAGACGGACGCAGACCGCGCCGCCGAAGCCGAAGCACTCAATGCATGGGTGCAAAGCCTGCCAGAGCCGTATTGCACCGAGCTTTGCACGCTTTATGCCGAGATGGATGCCCTCGAAACACCAGAGGCAAAGATTTATAAGGCGTTAGATAACCTAGAAGCGGTGGTGCAGCATAATGAATCCCCACTGAGCACTTGGCTGCCACTAGAGCATGAATTGCAGCTTACCTATGGGGGCGACAAGGTTGGCTTTTCGCCCTACATGCAGGCGCTGAAAGCAGAGCTGAATGCACAAAGCATTCATAAAATGAAAACGGAAAAGGTAGAAATCGCAGCAAAAAATAGCAACGAGTGATTTCATATCAATTCGATAGGTTTTGCAAAAAACTAGATGGTTCGCATAAAAATACATGGCAAAAATAGTGCAGATTTTCCTGCAAAACCTGCCAAAATATGGTATAATACTTTATATCGTATATTTTGCGATTGGAAATAGGAATTCGCATTTTGCGAATTAGTGAACAGTAAAAGGGTCGGGTGCAATGACACCTGACTCAAACAAAAGGAGAATCCCTTAGACTATGAAGTACGGCATTTTTAACAAACCCATTGTGACAATTTACGAAAACGACACCTGCCTAAAGCAATGCGAACTTGGCGAAATTTCTGCCATTTCGGATGAAGGGCTATATGGCAACACCTGCAAAATTTTAGCGGGCCCAGGTGGCTTAGATAACGCAGGAAATCCCATGCAAGATGGCATGGTGCAGATCGTTACCTCGTATGGATATTATGGCTTTACACACGAAAGCGGCATTACTTTTGCCAGTGAAGCAAAACTTCGCAGCTGGCTACACGGCAAATTTGCACTGGTTTCCCGCGCGGCGGATGTGCTTAGCATTCCAGATGTAAAGGGTGTGCCCCTTGTCCACCTTGTGCGTGGCAACCTGGTGGAACTGATGCCAGAGCGTGCGTTAGAAAGCCAAAATACCACCTTACCATTGCGTGTGGTAGGGTGGCGCCGTGTGCGTTTGCTCGATGAGCGTGTGGGTTATATCCGCGAAACCAGTCTGAAAGAAAAGATGTTTACCCGTTCCGCGGTGTTTTATATTGATGGCAACCGTACCATCAACCAAGCTGTGGGCATGGCACGAGGCATTGAGGCATCGCAAGTAGTGGAGGATGTCATTCAAAAGTACTATGGCGGCAATCAAGATCTATTGCGTGAGAAGGTAGTGGAAACTGCCCTTACCTACCTTGGCACCGAATACCGTTGGGGTGGTAAAACTCCCGATGGTATTGATTGCTCTGGGCTTGTGAGCGCTTCTTATATGCAAAACGGTATCTTGATTTATCGCGATGCCTGTATTCGTGAGGGCTGGCCAGTGAAAGAGATTGACCGTGCGGCACTCAAACCTGGCGATTTGATGTATTTCCCTGGGCATGTTGCCATGTATATTGGGCAGGGGCGCTATGTGCATTCTACGGGTGCAGCGAATAGCGGTGGTGTTGTCATCAACAGCTTGCTGCCAAATGATGCATTGTATCGCCAAGATTTATTTGACAGCCTCACCGCTTGTGGGAGCGTTTTTTAAGGGAGAAATAAGATGAAAGTTTGGGATTTGCACTGCGATACCCTCAATGAAATGCGATATGCGCAGTTAGATGGAAAACCTCTTTCCTTTGCAGAAAACAACCTGCATATTGATCTTGCCAAGCTCAAGCAGGGCGATTACTTCTTGCAGTGCTTTGCCGCTTTTATTAACTTAGGGGATACTGCGCATGACCCACTCGTCACTGCGTTAGAGCAAATTGATATATTCTATGCCGTCATGGCGCAATATAAGGATGAAATTTCTCCCGTGTTTTGTGCGGCGGATATCGAAGCAAACTATGCGGCGGGTAAACTCAGCGCCATGCTGACGGTAGAAGAGGGGGGCTGCTGCAAGGGGAACCTTGCAGTGCTGCGCCAGCTTTATGCCCTTGGGGTGCGGATGATGAGCCTGACTTGGAATCACCCCAACCAAATCGCACACCCAAACACAGCCCCCACCGATGCTGCCCATATCTGGCCTTGTGCGCCAAATGAAGAAACGGGCTTGACCGAAGCGGGCTTTGCCTTTGTGGCAGAGATGGAGCGGTTGAAAATGATTGCGGATGTCAGTCATCTTTCAGACAAAGGCTTTTGGGATATGATTGCTTGTACCACTCGCCCCTTTGTGGCGAGCCATTCCAATTGCCGTGCGCTTTCGCCCCATTGCCGCAATTTAACAGATGAAATGATTGCGGCACTTGCAAACCGTGGCGGCATTGCAGGGCTAAATTATTGCGCCGGCTTTGTGGATTGTAAAGAAAACGAGTGCGATTGCGAAAACCGCGTTGCTTTGCTTGCAAAACACGCGGCACATTTTAAAAAGGTGGGCGGGATTGATATGATTGCCCTTGGCAGTGATTTTGATGGCATTGAAAAAATGTGTGATATGAAACACTGCGGCGATTTGCCCATGCTAGAGCGTGCCTTGCGCACCGAAGGCTTTACCGAAACAGAAATGGAAGCGGTCTTTTATCGCAATGCCATGCGGTTCTTTGTCGAGAATTTATAATGCGCAATCGTTGTACATACGCTGTGAGTGTAGTTTTTCCACACTGCGCCTCTGTGACCGTTGAAAAATGCACCCGATAAGTGCGACAAAACAGTTTGTGCCTGAAAATGCGATTGCCCGAAATGTAGTAAACCGAGCAAAAGGAGAAAAGCCATGTTAGATCCAAGAATGACCCTAGAAAAACGTATTGCAATGGAGCTGTATTCCTACCACGGGAAAATGAGTGTTTTTGTGGATGATTTGCGCGGCAATACCGTTGAAATCGGCGCAGACGAGCCTTTTGAAACCGCATCTACCATCAAGACCTTTATCTTAGCGGCATTGTTTTATGAGGCAGAACAGGGCAATAAGAGCCTAGAGGAACTCATCACTTATGAGCAATCCCAATATGTAAACGGTTCTGGTATGTTACGCGCACTTGGTGTGGGCACACAGCTCAAAGCGCGTGATGTTGCCACCATGATGATTATCTGCTCTGATAATATTGCCACCAATATGATGATAGATTACCTTGGGCAGGATCGGATTAATCAGTTAATTCACCAAGAATTTGGCTGCAAAGATACCGTTTTGCACAACCCCATTCATTTTGATTTATATGATGACCTTGGCACCACCACCGTGCGCGATTATGCAAGCATGTATGCCCGCATTGCACAGGGCACCCTTGTCAGTGAGCAGGCGAGTGCAGATATGTTGACCATCTTCCGCCAACAGCATTATAATAACATGCTGACCCATGATTTCCCCCAAGCCTATATTGACCCTGAGGAAACAGGCGAAGAAGAACTGATTTGGGTGGCAAGCAAATCGGGTAGCATGAATGCCTGCCGCAACGATGGTGGCATTGTGCACACCCCTTATGGCGATTATGTCATTGTGCTGTTTAACAAAGAATTTGACGATGTGATTGAGTATAGTGACCACCCATGCATGCAGTATGGTGCAAAGGTAAGCCGTATGATTTTGGATCAGATTTTAGCCTGCGAAGGCGCGCTTTATAAATAAGAGTAACGGAAAAACACCCCCGCAGGCTGATGTGAGCCTGTGGGGGTGTTCTGCATGTTCGAGGGGGAATATAGCTTCATAACCTGTCTGCGTGTATCGGTGCGAAGTAAGTGGTGCCTTGCTTTGTGCAGTGCTAGATTGCGGTAAGATGGCAGGCGGTGATGTTACGTTGCCACACCATCAAACTGGCTGTTATAGAGCTTGGTGTAAAAACCATCTTGCGCAAGCAGACTTTCGTGGCTGCCTTGCTCAATGATATTGCCATCCTTCATGACAAGGATGATATCGGCCTCCCGAATGGTAGATAGGCGGTGCGCCACAATAAAACTGGTGCGTCCCTGCATCATGCGAGCAAATGCCGCTTGGATTTTAATCTCGGTGCGGGTATCAATGCTACTGGTTGCTTCATCTAAAATCAGCATCGGAGGCAGGCAAAGCATGACGCGGGCAATGCAGAGCAATTGTTTTTGCCCGCCGCTGATGTTGCCGCCGTTTTCTGCCAAAACGGTGTCATAGCCATCGGGCATACGCTTGATAAAGCTATGTGCATGCGCTGCTTTTGCGGCGGTGATGATTTCTTCCTCGGTGGCATCTGGTTTGCCGTATGCGATATTCTCGCGCACCGTGCCGGCTTTCAGCCAAGTGTCCTGCAATACCATGCCGTAGTTGCGCCGCAAAGAAGCGCGGGTAACATCGCGGATATCATGCCCTGCCACTGCAATGCTGCCTTGGTTGAGATCATAAAAACGCATCAGCAAATTAATCAGGGTTGTTTTGCCGCAGCCCGTCGGCCCAACGAGGGCAATGCGCTGCCCTGGGGTGACATTGAGGTTTAAGTTTTGTAGGAGTGTTTGCTCAGGGCGGTACGAGAAAGTGACGTCATTCAAATCTACATGCCCATCGCTCTCTAGGATGACTGCATCAGGGGCATCTGGGGTAAGGGGCTGGCTATCAAGCAATTCAAAGACGCGTGCTGCACAGGCAAGTGCGTTTTGCAACTCTGCAATGACACTTGAAATTTCGTTAAAGGGTTTGGTGTATTGGTTGGCATAGCTTAAAAATACGCTCAGTTGCCCAATGGATAGTCCGCCTGAAAGGGCAAACAACGCGCCCACTAGCCCAACACCTGCATACACCATATTGTTGACAAAACGGGTGGCGGGCATGGCAGCACTCGAATAGAAAATTGCCTGTAAGTTTACCTTGGCAAGCCGTTCATCTACTTCACAAAATTCTGCATGACATTCGTCCTCGCGCCCAAAGGCTTGCACCACCTTTTGTCCTTCGATTAATTCATTTACAAGGGCGGTTTGCTCGCCGCGCAGCTTGCTTTGCTGCTGAAAATAAGTATAGCTACGTTTGGCGATAAAGTTTGCGACAAAAAGGCTAAGCGGGGTGATACAAACCACCACAAGGGTGATGGGTAAGTTTACGCTCAGCATAAAAATCAGGGTGCCAAAAATGGTGAGCAACCCAGTGAATAGTTGGGTAAAGCCAAGCAACAGCCCATCAGTAAAGGTGTCCACATCCGTAATCACGCGACTGACCAAATCCCCCGTGGCATGCTTATCGAGGGTGGCAAGGGGGAGCGTTTGGATTTTTTGCATGGTTTCGTTGCGCAAATCGCGCGCCACACAGTAGGTCACACGGTTATTGCACAGCCCAAACACCCACTGGGAAAGCGCAGCGGTTGCGGTAAAAATAAAAATCATCACCAAGAGATGGGAGATAGCAGACCAATCGCTCAGCCCATTGCCAAGCATCAAATCAATGGCATTGCCCGACAAGATGGGGACATACAGCACGCTTGCCACATTTAGTGCGGCAAAGAGCAGGCTGCAAATCAGGAGCAACCAATATTTTTGCACCCGCCGTAAGATACGCTGCAGGGTGGTGCGGCGAGGTGTGGTTGGCTTTGTGTGGAAGGTGTCACCTGTGTTTTGTGGGGCACTTTGTTGTTTGTTTGACATTATTGTGCACCTCCTTTCGCAAATTGGCTTTCGTGGATTTCGCGGTATACAGCACAGGTTTCTAGCAATGTGTTGTGGCTGCCAGTGCCAATGAGGGCACCATCATCTAACACTAAAATTTGGTCAGCATTTTGAATGCTAGAGGTGCGTTGGCTGACGATAAAGACTGTCTTATCTCCGGGCAAATCTGCGATTGCCTTGCGTAGGGCGGCATCTGTGGCATAATCCAGTGCGCTTGCGCTATCATCCAAAATTAAGATGTCTGGGTTTTGTACGAGGGCGCGTGCAATGGTCAGGCGTTGGCGCTGCCCGCCAGAAAGGTTTTGCCCGCCATGGTTGATTACGGTATCAAGACCATCTGCTTTGCTTTGCACAAATTCAGCCCCCTGCGCAGCGGTTAGGGCTGCCCAAAGCTGTGCGTCGGTTGCGTTTTCGTTGCCCCACAGTAAATTAGAGCGGATGGTGCCGCCAAATAGCTGCGCGCGCTGTGGCACAATGCCAATTCGACCGCGCAGGGCATCCTTGGGATAACTGGTAATTGCTTCACCGAAGATACAAACGTTACCACTGGTTACATCATAAAAGCGAGGGATTAGGTTTACAAGGCTGCTCTTGCCGCTGCCTGTGCCGCCAATGATGCCAATTACTTGCCCACGCGCTGCGGTAAAGGAAATCTCACTCAGGCTGGCATCGCCTGCACCATGATAATTCAGGCAGACGTGATTGAATTGCACGGCGGGGGAGGCTGCGTCTGCGGACGCAGCGTGAGGTGTTTTTGCATCGGCAGGGAACTGCATATCTGATTCTAGCGCAAGAATTTTCTCTACACGTCCCGCAGAGGCAAGCCCTTTGCTGACCTGCACACTTAGGTTTGATACCTTGCCGAGCTCTACTAAAATCAAGCCCATGTAATTCACCAGTGCAATCACATTGCCCTGTAACAGACTTGTGCTGCCAAAGTATCCCGCCCCAGTGGCAAGAATGGCGATAATCGCAATGTTTGCGACACAATAGGTCAGCGGATTCATTAGGGTGGACACGCTACCCACTTTTTGTTGTAAGGTGGTAAGTTGAGCGTTTTCTGCTTGGAACTGTGCCACTTCTGCATTTTGTTTGTCAAAGGCGCGCACAACCCGCACACCCGTCAAGTTTTCGCGGGTGCGCCCTAAAATGCCGTCTAGTTTGAGCTGTACTTGTTTATACAGTGGGGTTGTCCAGGAAATAACGCGGTAAATAATGATAGCTAAAATGGGAATTGCGACCACAAAAATGAGTGCAGCACGCACATCAAGTAAAAATGCAAAAATCATGCTGCCAAAAATAATGACAGGGTTGCGCAAAAATAGACGCAAAAAGAGATTGACGCCATTTTGCACTTGGTTTACGTCACTCGTCATTCGGGTGATGAGTGTGCTTGTGCCGATGGTATCCATCTGGGCAAAGCTCAGTGATTGAATTTTGGCAAACAGGGTGCGGCGCAGTCCTACCGCAAAGCCTACCGCAGCCTTCGCGGCAAAATACTGTGCGGTCACACTACATGTTAGCCCCACAAGCCCAAGCAGAACAAGTACACCCGCAAGGCGCAAAATATAGGGGGTGTCATTGTTTGCAATGCCGACATCAATGATGGCTGCCATGACAAGCGGCACGCATAAATCAAAGCTGGCCTCTAGCATTTTAAATAGTGGTGCTAAAATGCATTCTTTTTGATAGTCGCGGAAAAATGGCATCAGTTTTTTCAAAATAAATCTCCTTTGTCCCAAATATACAAACTAATATAATCATACCATAAAACCCCCTGTTTTACGATGTCTTTTGCGGGATTTTTTATAAAATGTTTTGTAAAATCAGTGATTTTTCTGTTTCCATATTTTGTTCATAATTTGACAAGAGATTTTCCATATCGAAACGGTATTATAGAAGAAAAAATAGCCCGTAGAATGGGAAATAAGATGGCGGAGTGAGAATAAAATGAGTAAAGTAATAGGCATTGATTTAGGCACAACAAATTCCTGTGTGGCGGTGGTAGAAGGCGGCAAGCCTGTTGTTATCGCGAACGCAGAGGGCGAGCGCACCACCCCTAGTGTGGTGGCATTTACCAAGGATGGCGAGCGCCTTGTTGGCGGCACTGCCAAGCGTCAATTGGCAACCAATGCAGGGCGCACTGTGTCTAGCATTAAGCGCTATATGGGCACTACCTCGCGCACCCGAATTGATGGCAAGGACCTCACTGCGCAAGAAATTAGTTCCATGATTTTATCCAAGCTCCGAAAAGATGCAGAAAGCTATCTGGGTGAAACGGTGAGCGAAGCCGTCATTACCGTGCCCGCATATTTCGATGACAGCCAGCGCAAAGCAACACAGGATGCAGGGCGCATTGCAGGGCTGAACGTGCTGCGTATCATCAATGAGCCAACGGCTGCTG
>JAWXUQ010000075.1:0-11849 GCA_044426225.1 Faecalibacterium sp.
GTGAATAGCGTACTGGGGACACTTTTTGCCGCGGCTAAGACGTTCCCGCGCCCGAACGCGGGAAACTGCAAACATCTACAAGATGTATCGCGGAAAAAGTGTCACCACGTGCGCGAAATACCGCAACAAAATACAAAAACAGGCGCAGGCATATTGCCTGCGCCTGCTGCTTTTGCAATTAATCTAGGTTTTTCATGGTGGGGAACAGCAGCACATCGCGGATGGATGCACTATCGGTCAGCAGCATGACAAGACGGTCAACACCGAAGCCAAGACCGCCCGTTGGGGGCAAGCCATACTCTAGCGCGTTGACATAGTCATAATCCACACGGGCTGCGCACTCTGGCTCTTGTGCTTTGCGCTCTGCGACTTGGCGCTCAAAGCGACCTTTCTGGTCAACAGGGTCATTCAATTCGCTGAACGCATTGCCGAACTCTGTCGCGTTGATGAAATATTCAAAGCGCTCGGTAAAGGCGGGGTCAGTTGGTTTGCGTTTTGCCAGTGGGCTGTTTTCCACTGGGTAATCGTAGATGAAGGTGGGCTGAATGAGCTTTTCTTCTACGAAGGCATCAAAGAATTCTACCAAGATAAAGCCTTTGTTTGGCACTTCTGGCAGTGGCACGTGGTGTGCCTTGGCGGCGGCGATGGCATCTTCGTCTGTGTTCCAGTCTGCAAAATCCACACCGGCATACTTCTTGACGGCTTCTACCATGGTCATACGTTCCCAGTTGCTCATGTCAATCTCATGCCCTTGGTAAGGAATGGTCAGGCTGCCGCAGATGTTCAGCGCAAGGCGCTTGTACAGCTCCTCTACCAAATCCATCATGCCATAATAATCGGTAAAGGCTTGGTATAGCTCTACACTGGTAAATTCAGGGTTGTGCTTGGTATCCATGCCTTCGTTGCGGAAGATACGACCCACTTCATACACCTTATCCATGCCACCCACGATTAAGCGTTTGAGATAAAGCTCTGTCTCAATGCGCAATACCATGTCGGTATCGAGGGTATTGTGGTGGGTGGTAAAGGGACGCGCCGAAGCACCGATTTCAAAGGGGGTCAAGATAGGGGTGTCTACCTCTAAAAAGCCTTTTTCATCTAAATAAGCGCGCAATTCACGCATGATGAGGCTGCGCTTGATAAAGGTATCCTTTACCTCTGGGTTGACGATCAGGTCAACATAGCGCTGACGGTAGCGCGTTTCAAGGTCAGTCAGACCGTGGAACTTTTCGGGCAGTGGGCGCAATGCCTTTGCCAGAAGGGTTAGCTCCACCACACGCACACTGATTTCGCCAGTTTTGGTGCGGAATACTTCACCCTTTGCACCGATGATATCGCCCATATCCATCTTTTTGAAGGCGGCATAGGCATCATCGCCGAGTTCATCACGGCGCACATACATCTGCAAATCGCCCTTATCATCGCGTAGGCGGGCAAAACTTGCCTTGCCCATCACGCGCTTTGCCATCATGCGCCCTGCGACGCTGACGGTGACACCACTGGTGGCTTCGATTTCCAAATCGGCAAAACGTTCTTTTAAATCCGCTGAATAGGCATCCTGCGCAAATTTTGTGATGGTAAAGGGGTCAGCCCCTGCTGCCTGTAAATCGACTAATTTTTGGCGGCGAACTGCCACCTGTTCGCTTTCGCTTGGGGCGGCAGCGGGGTTCTTTTTGGTTTCTTGCATTGCACAATTCCTTTCATGCGGGTTTGTCTTAGTGGCTTGGGCTAATTTCTAACACTTCATAGGTGACCACTGCGCCAGAGGGCAGGGTAACATCCACGTGGCTGCCCACTTTTTTGCCGACAAGTGCCGCACCCACTGGGCTTTCATCGCTGATTTTGCCGTTGATGGGGTCAGCCTCGGTGCGCCCTACGATGTCATATTCTTCTGCGTCCTCGTCTGCTTCTTGCACACGCACGCGGGTGCCCACCGACACAACCTCGCTGCTCAGGGCGCTTTCGTCAATCACTTTGACGTTTTTGAGCATCTGCTCTAGCTCGTTGATACGGTTTTCAACCAGACCCTGCGCATTTTTTGCTTCGTCATATTCTGCGTTTTCGGAAAGGTCGCCGTGGCTACGTGCTTCTTTAATTTCTTCCGCAAGTTCTTTGCGGCGGACAATTTTCAGATAATCTAGTTCGTCCTGTAAGGTTTTAAGACCTGCTGCGGACATCATTAATTCTTTTGCCATTGTGTAAATCTCCTTTAAGGATTTATTTTTTTGCCCATCTCCAAGGTAAACTTGAGATAATTAGACTTATCTATTATATCGGTAAAGCCCCCCGCTGTCAACCGAAAAATCGCGCTGATTGCAAGAAAAATAGCGTCAACCGCCAAAAAATTGACCGCTGACGCTATTTTCAAAATCTTTTGGGGCAAAGCAGAATTACACGACCGATTATTCTTCGCCGTTATCGTTCATATTACCGAGTTTCTTCGATTGCTCAATGACAGCTGCGACCATCTGCTCTGGCAAAATCTCATAGCGGACAAAATCCATGGTGAACCAGCCGCGTCCCTGCGTCATCTGGCGCATGGCGGTGGTGAAATCTTGCATTTCAGACAGAGGCACTTCCGCAACAATCACCTGCAAGCCATCGTCATCTGGCTCCATGCCAAGCACGCGTCCACGCCGCTTGGTGACATCGCCCATGATATCGCCGGTGTTATCATTTGGCACATGGGCTTTGAGGGTGTGCACTGGCTCTAAAATAACAGGACCTGCTTCGGGCAATGCCGCACGGTAGGCAACCTTTGCTGCCATCATGAATGCCATTTCAGAGCTATCCACAGGGTGATAGCTGCCGTCAAGCAGGGTTGCCTTTAGCCCAACGACTGGATACCCCGCAAGCACACCCTTTTCTGCGGCAAGGCGCAAGCCTTTTTCGACCGCCGGGAAGTAGTTCTTGGGCACGCTGCCGCCGAATACTTTTTCTTCAAAAATCAGTTCTTCGCTCTCGCAAGGCTCAAAGCGAATAACGGCATCGCCAAACTGACCGTGACCACCTGTTTGTTTCTTGTGGCGACCTTGTTTTTCGCAGGCCTTGCGGATGGACTCACGATAGGCAATGCGAGGCACCGAAAGGCTAACCTCTACCCCGAATTTTGTTTTGAGTTTTGCGACCACAACATCAAGGTGCTGCTCGCCCAAGCCGCCGATAATCTGCTCTTTGGTTTCGGCATTGACGGCATAGCTAAGTGCGGGGTCCTCCTCTACGAGGCGGGCAATCGCGCTGCCAATTTTGCCTTCGTCCCCTTTTTTGCTGACTGTTACCGCACGGAACTGACTTGGTGCGGGGAATGCCGCTGCGGGCAGGGTAATCACAGCAGACGCATCACAGAGGGTGTCCCCTGTTTTTGCGCTGACGAGCTTTGCCACTGCGCCAACTTCACCGGCGCGTAAGGCAGCAACCTCAACTTGTTTTTTGCCGCAAACCTGCATCAGCTTGCCGAGCTTTTCTGCTTCCCCTGTGGTGGCATTGATGAGGCTCATGCCAGAGCTTAGGGTGCCGCGCTCTACCTTTAAGAAGCTCATCTTGCCCACGAATGGGTCAGCGACTGTCTTGAACACAAGGGCAGCAGCAGCGCCTGTTTCATCACATTCCACCTTGACTGCTTCGCCGCTCGCATCCGTTGCCATCAGCTCGCGCTCTACATAGGCGGGGCTAGGCAGCAAGCGCCCAAAGTTATAAAGCAGCATATCAAGCGCCTGCATATTGATGGCACTGCCACACAGCACAGGGATGATTTTGCCAGTTTTTACACCTAGCTTCATGCCGTCTACGATTTCGTCTGTGGTGAAGGCTTCGCCACCGAAGAATTTTTCCATCAAATCATCATCGACCTCAGCAACCGCTTCGCTCATTGCCTCAATCAAGCCTTGGAAACGATGCCCGATATCGGGCAGGTCAATCTGCTCTTGCTTGCCGCCGGTATAGCGGAAAGCCTTTTGGCTGAACAGGTTAATGTATACGGTGGTGCCATCGTCTAGCTTTGCGGGGACAACGCAGGGGCAGACAGAGGGACCAAATTTAATTTTTAAATCTTCTAGCACGCGGAAATAATCCGCATTGGGGGCATCCATTTTACCCACGAATACCATGGTGGATTTGCCGTATTTTTGGGCAAGGTGGAATGCTTTTTCTGCGCCGACCGTCACACCACTGCGCCCAGAAAGGCAAACCAAAACGCTTTCAGCTGCCGAGATACCCTCGTAATTGCCCGCTTCAAAATCGAACAAACCGGGTGCATCCATTAAATTATAGACCATATCACCCTGCACGATGGGGACCATGCCAAGCGAAAGACTTGCGCGGCGCTTGATTTCCTCTGGCTCAAAATCCGAAACGGTACTGCCGTCCTCGACCTTGCCCATGCGCTCAAGCGCACCAGAAGAATATAGTAATGCCTCGGTTAAGGTAGTTTTGCCCGACCCTGCATGCCCAGCAACTAAGATATTGCGGATGTTCTTTTTGATGTAGCTCATTTTGATTTCCTCTTTCTTGCTACGGATTTCCTCCGTTTTTAGCATATTTTACAAATATAATACCACAAACCCTTCAAAAACTAAATAGATTGCGCGGTATTTTTGCACAGTACAAAGCCAAAGTTTGCAGGGTTCTTTTGTGCAGTTTGCCGCACCAAAATGGTTTTACAGTCCCAAACGCGCCAAACGCAAGGGTTTTTCCTAGAAAGATTTGCCATAGCACCCGCGTTTATGATATGATAAAAGCACCAAAGTGCAGAAAAAACTGCAATCGCCTTCCCCCAAACCAAGGAGACACACCATGAAACGCAAAGATTACATTAACTGGGACGAATACTTTATGGGCATTGCCACCATGACCGCCCTGCGCAGCAAGGATAACAACAGCCAAGTCGGCGCTTGTCTTGTCAGCGAGGACAACAAAATTTTATCGATGGGCTATAACGGCATGCCCCTAGGCTGTGACGATGACGAAATGCCATGGGGGCGCGAGGGTGACCCGCTTGATACCAAATATATGTATGTCTGCCATGCGGAATTAAATGCCATTTTAAACAGCCCCCACAAAACGCTGAAAGGTGCCCGCTGCTATGTGACGCTCTTCCCCTGCAATGAGTGCACCAAGGCGATTATCCAAAGCGGGATTAAAGAGATTGTATATTTTAGCGACAAATACCACGATACCCCCTCTAGCGTAGCCGCCCGCTTTATGCTGAAAAAAGCCGGGGTCAAGATGACCCCCTATACCCCCACTGGGCGAGACATCCACTTTACGCTGTAATCGCCGTCCCGCGTTCTCTGCTCGTGTTGCGCTGCCCCCTAAGGTTAGACCTGAAACGCTAACCTTAGGGGGTTTTTTGTTGCAATATCGCGTGGGGTGCCACTGCGTTTTCTGTCCGCTACGCAGCCGCGCCCCCCTGCGCAGCGCCCAACAGAGGGCAAAAAACCTTTTGCACGCAGTTCGGTACTATTTCAAAAAGCGAGGATTTCTCCCCGATTTTCCCCAAAAATTTTTTTATTTTTTTTTGCATTCCTTTCGATTTTTCGGTTTCAAAACAACATTTCACGATGATAAGATAGTTCACAGACAAAACGGCAACCGCGCCAGAGGCATTCCCGCGTCACCGAGCGGATTGTCCCTCAAAAACGCGCGTTTGGGTGCTTGAGCATACTATTAAAGTATGATATGCTGATAGCGTTTTTGTGATGGTAGTAAGTGCGATTTGTGAAACCATTGGTTGCATTTGCGCGCCCGCCCAAAGACCATTTGTCCGTTGGTGGCACCTGTGCCACCCTACCTTTTTATATGTGGAGAACTCAACCATGAACAACGCTACTAGAAAACCTTTTCACCGCGTGGTGGCTGCGGCACTTGCGAGCACAATGCTCTGCGCTGTCCTGCCATTCTCTGTTTTTGCGGTAGACGGTGTAAGCAAGTTGCTTACTGTGGATGGCGATGCGCTGTATGCAAACGGGCATCCCCTAACCATTACCGCCGCCCCAAACAACGAGGACAGCATGCTGTACCTCGGTGACACCCTTGTACGCGACCTTGCCATTGCAGGCGACGCAAACGGCACCGATGGCTATGACCTAAGCGGCATGACCATCTATGCAGGCAGTCAGAATGCCATCGACCCAAGCGCCACCACCACCTCTATCACAGTAGAAGGCGGCAACGTTGGCGCAATCTATGCGGGCGGCGAAGCAATCCTAAACATGGACGTTGCGCAAACGCTTACAGAAATGCAAGCCGCCCTAGCAGCCGCCCTTGTAAACGTTGGTCTGTTGGGCGATAGCCTATCGGATGAAACTGAGGCCGCGCTGATGGAAGTGCTTGCGAACCTAGAAGCAATCCTAGCCGAATTTGAAGCGGATTACACCGCGGCAGACGCAACCCTTGAAAGCATGCTCGCTAGCCTAGAAACCCTAGCAGCTGCCATCGAAAGCGAAGTCGCCCCCTACCTCCTCGCAGAAGGCGAACACTATCTTGGCGAAGTAGGCGCAGCCCTGCTAAGCACGGTGGAAGATGCCCTGCTTGGCTATCTGGATGCACTAGAAGCCCGCCTGCGCGAAAAGGCAGAGGATATCCTTGTTGCAACCGTAATCGATGCGCTTGTCATCTTGCTCGGCGCAGAGGATGATATGACCGAGGACGAACTAAATACCTATATCACTGCCATCGAAAACCTAATCGACAGTGGCTTGTTTGATATTGTCAGCGAATATACCGCGACACAAAGCGCCCTAGAAGTGGCAGATGCCGCACTGAGTGCTGCGCAAACGGTGTATGACAGCCAGATGGCCAATGCGCCAGTGCTAGGCAATTATTACCAAGGCAGCGAACCAGTCGCGCCAACCGAACCTATCTTGAGCGAGACCTGGTCCATGGCATTTGCAACCTTTGCCGCAGCCTTGACCGATGCAGAAATTCTTGCAGCGGCAAAAAATCAATCCCAAACAACCAATCTCCCCGTCTTTGGCTCGACTACCTATACACTAAACACGGACAACCTCGACTGCGACGCAGTGCGCAACTTATTGTCGGGCGCTGGCCTTACAGAAGGCTTATCTTTAAGTGCAATTACCAGTCTTTTTTCGGATTTGAGCAGCATTTATACCTTTGACTCAGCCTCATACATCAAACTCATTGAAGCCGGTATGTTGTGCAACATGATTTATGATTTGTACACCGACATCTCTGACAAGATGGCGAATAACTCCTACTCTGACGAAGCAGAATATGACGCTGCCATCGCCGCTTACCAAGAAGCACTTGCACAATATGAGCAAGACAAAGCAGCCTACGATGCAGCCGTTGTGACATACCAAGCAGCCCTAGCCGCGTGGAAAACTGAACACAACATCGCGTTTTATGAAACTGCGCTAGCAACTGCACAAAACGCATACGATACGGCCGCTACCGCTGCAAGCGACGCAGAAAATGCGCTTTATACAGCCCTTTACTACAACATAGACGATGCCACCATCCTGCTTGGTCTATTGGGTGTTGACATTAGCTTGACCGATTTGGTTGCAGCATTCTTTGCAGGTAATCTTTCGGATTATCTGTCTGACATCGTTGACAGCCTCTCTGACTCCTTAACCTTGGTGTACTTTATTTCGGACATAGCCGCCCTTCTGACTGGCGATTTCAATGACCTTGATGACGTCACCGACATCATCAGCGGCATATATGAGCTGATGGAAGCATACGGACTGACTGAAACCTTTGCAGGCATCCTAAACGCTGCACTTGAAAACCTTGCAGCGGAATTGAACGAAGCATACCTTGTGTATGAATTTGACGCATTGCATGACGCGATGCACAGCGCACTCGAAGCCGCTGCCAACAACCTCGGTACCGCGGGCTATCCCAATGACCTTGCCACTCAGCTAGAAGTAATCCTAGAAGAAGCACGAGACATCCTTGCCGCCACTGGCGCTGACCAAGACATGCTAGACGCAGTGCAAGCACTCCTGACAGAGCTTGCAACCACCGAAGGTGCACTTGAAGCAATCATTGCCGACATCGTTGCCCTAATCAACGAAAGCATCCTATCCACAGCCCTCACTGCAGCAGACATTGAAGCAATCATCATCCAGCTGTTGACAGAGCAACTTGCCACCATCATGGGCATTGAAGCTGTCTGCATCAACCAAGCAACCATCACCGTAACAGGCGGCAGCATTGGCACCATCCATGCGAGCGGCGCAGGCGCAGGCTATCTTGTCAGCGGTGTAGTTATCACCGTAAGCGGTGGCAGCATTGGCGCGGTGGACAACAGCATGCCCACTACCGCAGATGCCGCAGCAGACTACCTTGCCCAGACCCTACCTGCCGCACTCTGCGCAGCAATTTCTGACGCAATAGACGAAGCATTTGCCGACTTTACCGCACCTGTCATCGTCTTAACAGGCGGCGATTACGCTTCTGCACCAGATGCCGCATACATCCCCTTTGGGTATGCCCTCATCGATAACGAGGACGGCAGCTTTACCATCAAAGATACCAGTGTAGATACCGCGGGCGACTTACTCGATGAGGTGCTCGGCACGCTAGATGATTTGCTAGACACCGACTCAGACGAAATTCTACCAGAGAACCTAACCCCTGCACAGGTAGAGACTATCTTCACCGCCACCGAAGCCCTTGTCACCCTTGACAAAGAAAGCCTTGCAAGCGATGCTACAACGGTAGATAAGCTGAACACACTCGATGCGCTATTCCTCGCTGCGGTCAATGCAGACACTAGCAGCGGTAGCCTATCCGTTGAAGCAAACATTGACGCACCCGAAACGATTGCCCCAACCAACCAACTGGGCAGCGTATCGGTCGAAGGTCTTGCCGCCGCCTTCTATGGCAACGAGAGCGTTGCTTTACCTGACAGTGATGCAGCCGTCACCCTATCGCTAGCAGTTACGCAGCAGGAAGTCACCGTAAGCCCTGAGGATGATAACGCACCAGAAGAGCTGAACGATGCCGACCTTTCCACCGTTTTCGCTTTTAGTGCAAAGCCATCCATCACCATTAACGGCGGCGCAGCTACTCCGATTGCAAACAGCGATATCGCCACCCCCATCACCTTTAGCATCTATCTGCCTGACGCCTTCCCCGCACAGGCAACCCAAGTCACCATTCTGCATTACTTCTCCGAAGGCAGCGAGAAACATGGCACCTACGAAACCCTGAACTGCACGGTACTAGACGATAAAGACGATAGTGGCGACACCATCGCACGTTATATCAAAGTCACCGTCACCGAGTTCTCAGAGTTCATCGCCATCCCCGCCCTCGCCGCAGAAGATGACAACACGGGCGACAATGATAACAACAGCGGCAACAGCAATGGTAGTGGTAATAGTAATGGTAGCAGTAGCAGCAACAGTGGCAATGCCTCTGTTACCATCGTGCCAGGTGAAACGCTCACCGACAGCAGCGATAACATGAGCACCACTAGCACCCAAACCGCGCCCACCGAACCCGAAACAGGCGACACCGCAGCGGATGACACCGCCGCAAATGACACGCTTGACGATAGCGAGACTGCGCTTGATGCCACCAACCCCGCGCCAGATAGCAGCGCCGAACCCACCCCAGCACCAGTAACTGCAAACCCTTATCTTGCGCTGAGCATCCTTGCGGGTGCTGCCGCAGTTGGGCTTCTCATTCTAGTGCTTGTCAAGCGTCAGCGCCGCCTTGCAGAGGAAAATGATTTCCCATCATAAGGATACTCCACCATATTTTGCGAAAATGCAGCCCACATGACAGGTAAAAATGCCGAAAGTCGCAATTTTCTTTTGTATATTCTTGACAAAACACTTTTATTGTTTTACACTTAATCGGTTGTATAATAGTAATAATAATGTATTCACCCAGAATATTTCAAACAAAAGAGGTTTATTTTATGGTTCGTAACGATTTACGTAACGTCGCAATCATTGCCCACGTTGACCACGGCAAGACTACCCTAGTAGATGCCATGCTGCGCCAGAGCGGTGCATTCCGCGACAATCAGGTTGTCGCAGAGCGCGTCATGGACAGCGGCGATATCGAAAGAGAACGCGGGATTACCATCCTTGCAAAGAACTGCTCTTGCACCTATAAAGATGTCAAAATCAACATCATTGATACCCCCGGACATGCTGATTTCGGCGGCGAAGTAGAACGCGTGCTGAAAATGGTAAACGGTGTGTTGCTGCTTGTTGACGCAGCAGAAGGCTGCATGCCACAGACCCGCTTTGTATTGCAAAAAGCATTGCAGCAGAACCTAAGCCTTGTGGTTGCGATTAACAAAATCGACCGCCCCGATGCCCGCATCAAAGAAGTTATTGACGAAGTGCTTTATCTTCTGATGGATTTAGGCGCAAGCGATGAACAGCTTGATTGCCCCATGATTTTCTGCTGTGGGCGCGAAGGCACCGCAAGCCTTGATGCTGACACCATCGGCACTGACTTGTTGCCCCTATTCGATACCATCCTAGACACCGTTACCCCACCAGAGGGTGACCCCGAAGCACCATTCCAGATGCTTTGCTCTAGCGTTGACTACAACGAATTCGTTGGCCGTATCGGCATTGGTCGCATCACCAACGGCACCCTAAAGGCAAACACCGATGTGGTTGCTTGTGACTGGCATAACGAAGAACTGCGCATGAAAGGTCGCCTGACCAAGCTCTATGATTTCCAGGCAAATGGTCGCGTACCTTGCGAAACCATCCGTGCGGGCGACATCGTTGCTTTCTCTGGCTTGCCCGATGTTACCATCGGCAACACCATCTGCGCACCAAGTGACGTAGAGGCACTGCCCTTCCTAAAAATCAATGACCCTACGGTTGAGATGAGCTTCGCCGTAAATGACAGCCCCTTTGCAGGGCGCGAAGGCAAATATGTCACTAGCCGTCAAATCCGTGACCGCCTACACCGCGAATTGCTCAAAGACGTGGCACTAAAAGTAGAGGACTCTGCAACATCGGATTCGTTCCGTGTCATGGGTCGTGGCGAAATGCATCTTTCTATCCTAATTGAAACCATGCGCCGCGAAGGGTATGAATTGCAAGTTTCTCCCCCACATGTTTTGACCAAGGTGATTGACGGCAAAACCTACGAGCCTATGGAACTTGTGGTCATTGACGTGCCCACCGAATACCAAGGTGCCGTTATGACTGAGCTTGGCTCACGCAAGGCAATCTTGCAGCAGCTTTCTCCTTTGGGCGAAACCCGCGTGCGCCTAGAGTTCCGCATGCCTAGCCGTGGTTTGTTTGGCTATCGCAGCATGTTCCTAACCGATACCCACGGCGAGGGCATCCTGAACACCATCTTTGATGGCTATGAAGTATGGTCTGGCATGATTACCACCCGCAACACTGGCTCGCTGATTAGCTTTGAAACTGGCGATGCCGTCACCTACGGGCTATTCAACGCACAGGCACGTGGCAACTTGATTGTTGGCGCAGGCACCAAGGTTTACGAGGGCATGATTGTCGGCTCTACCCCAACAGGTGATGACATTGATGTTAACGTATGCAAAACCAAGCACCTGACCAACACCCGTTCCTCTGGCTCGGATGATGCACAGCGCCTTGTCCCCTTTAGCCCCATGAGCCTTGAGGCTTGCCTAGAGTTCCTCGCACCAGATGAACTACTAGAAGTAACCCCAGAAAACCTGCGCATTCGCAAACAAATCCTAAACCACAACCTGCGCATGAAAAAGACCCACAAAAAATAATCCCCCTAAAATCGAGTAGGAGGCTATCTCTTAATGAAATAGCCGACCTCTCACACCACCGTGCGTACCGTTCGGTACACGGCGGTTCAATCGCATAAGTGCAACTTACGAAGACGCTCGTACTGCGCAG
>JAWXUQ010000076.1:0-11804 GCA_044426225.1 Faecalibacterium sp.
TCCCATTCTTGTCATGCACCACGCAGCAAACAATTTCGTATTTGCAGATTTATATTCTATGGTATCTAATACTTTTAGATAGAGCTAATATCTTGCGACCCACCCAACCCGGGAGGGTTCGGGAGGGCAGCGCCCGCCCGACTTTATCAATAAGGCAAGCGACCGATTAGTGTTGGTGAGGCAAAAAGAGGTGGTTTTGTGAAATCTGGCAAAGGTTGATTAAACAAAGCTGTTTTGATTTTTAGGAGCGTAAAGCCCTACAATATTCCCCCCGTTAAGCGGCGCAGACGGATGCGGCGAGAAATGCAAACAACACACGCGCCTGCAACGCGGGGTACTTAGGGGCGAGAAGCCCCTAAGCGCTGCGTCAACCGCATGCGAACGGTTGCGGTTTTGGTTACTTTTGCCGGCAAAAGTAACACCCCGCGCCTTTGGGAGAAGGCAAAGATATTCGGCAGTCGAAAATCAAAAAGTAAAGACAAATAAAGCAGTGCTTTAAAAAAAGGCAAAACTGCATGGCAGTCAACCACCAAAAAGAAAACAAAAAGTAAACGCTGCCATTCAAAAAGAATACCATTTCAGCAATTGAAAAACAAAAAGAAAAGCCAAATCCCGCAACCCAAAAAGAAAACTTGAAAAAAATAAAAAAGGAGAACCATTATGCTAATCTGTGCAGCCACTGGCAACCAGAAAAAACTAGAAGAACTCCGCCGTATTCTCGAAGCGCAAGGGCACGAGGTCAAAAGCCAAAAAGAACTCGGCATCACCCTTGACCCAGAAGAAACAGGGCACAGCTTTGTGGAAAATGCTGTCATAAAAGCGCAGGCAATCTGCGATGCAGCAAACCTGCCCACCATCGCAGATGACTCTGGTCTGTGCGTGCAAGCGCTCGATGGCGCGCCTGGGGTATACAGTGCCCGCTATGCAGGCGAGCACGGCAACGATGAAGCAAACAACGATAAATTGCTTGCTGCGCTTGCCGATGTGCCCGCGGATGACCGCTGGGCAAAGTTTGTGTCCTCGGTCTGCTTTATGCTGCCAAGCGGCAAATACTTCACCAGTATTGGTGAATGCGCTGGCATGGTGGCAGATGCCCGCAAACTAGGGGATTACGGCTTTGGCTATGACCCACTCTTTATCCCCTTTGAACGTGGGCTTGCCGATGGCGGCAAAGCACAAAACACTGCGCAGCTTAGCTATGCGCAGCTCACCCCTGCCGAAAAAGATGCCATCAGCCATCGCGGTCGCGCCATGGAACAATTGCAAAACACACTGCCCGCCTTTTTAGAAACAAACGCGCAGTAACACAAGACATCCGCGTCACATAGGCAGATGGAACATTCCGCTGTCTGTGGCGCTTTTGTGGGGAACGTCCCCAAAATAATAGAAAAGAACCCGCCTAATGAAAGGAAAAACCAAACAATGTTAACCTCAAAACAACGCGCAATTCTGCGCAGCAAAGCCAACACCATGGATCCCGTCTGCTTTATCGGCAAGGATGAAATCGACGAAGCTGTGATCCAGTCAGTCATCGATTGCATTTCGGTGCGCGAACTCATCAAATGCAAGGTGCTTGAAAATAGCCAGTATAATGCCAAAGAAGCCTGCACCATCATTTGCGAAGCAACTGGCGCAGACAGCGTGCAGATTATCGGCTCTAAATTTGTGCTCTACCTACAAAAGAAAAAGGATAGCCAGTACAAAGACTTGCTCAAATAAAGCGCATTTACCCGATTGTTTCGCCCTTTTGCAGCGGTCTGTGTGACCGTCACGTTTGCGCAGATAAGGAACACGAACCATGAAAATTTTGCTATATGGTGGCACATTTGACCCACCGCATAATGGGCATTTGCATAATTTAAAGCATTCCGCACAGTGCGTTCGCCCCGACCATGTGATTGTCATGCCCGCGGGTGTCCCCCCACATAAGCGAGCGAGTGAAACCTCTGGCGAAACCCGCTTGCAATTATGCGATTGCTTTCAGGCGCTTTTGGCAGATGGCAGCGTCCCATCCCTTGCCATCAGCGATTGGGAAATTCAGCAGGCTGCCCGCGGTGAAAAAAACTATACCGTGCACACCCTTGAAATGCTACACGAAAAATATCCCACAGCAGCGTTAAGCCTTTGCATTGGCAGCGATATGCTGCTGATTTTCACCACATGGTATCGCTGGCAGGATATCCTAAGCCTTGCCACACTTGTGATCGAAAGCCGCGAAGCAGGGGATGCAGATGCGCTGCAAGCCGTCGCAAAAAGCCTTGACCCAAGCGGTGAGCGCATCTTGTTTGCCGATGCACCCCCGCTGCCCATGGCATCGAACGCCTTGCGCGCAAAGCTCGCAAAAGGGGAGGATTGCAGCGCCTTTTTACCCCCAAGTGTGCAAGCGCAAATCCAAAAAGAGGGGCTGTATGTAGAAACTGTAAGGAAAGCATGAATTTACTGTGTCTTGTTTGGGATATCATTTGCAGTGGAAGCGATAGAATGATATAATAATGTCTTGAAAGCAAATGCCTTATTGATAGCGGATGCAATAATCCTTTGCACGCAATCGTGTTAAGGTGTGAGCGCCACCATATCATATCACAAGAAAGGGGAGCGGGTTTATGACCTTGCAACAAGCGCGAAGCCTTGCGAAAAAAAACGAAAGCAAAAAACGCTTTGCCCATACCCTGAATGTTGAAAAAATGGCGGTTGCCCTTGCCATGCAATATGGCGCAGACCCAGACAAGGCTGCCCTTGCTGCATTGCTGCACGATACGGCGAAAGAATTTCCAAAGGCGGAAATGTTGCGTATTTTGAAAGAAAATGCTATAATAGCAGGTGACACAAAAAACAGTCCCACTTCGGTGTGGCATGGGGTTTGCGCGGCAATCTTAGCGCAAACACAGTGGGGGATTACAGACCCAGAGGTTCTGTCTGCCATTGCCTGCCATACCACTGGCAAACCCAATATGGGCTTGCTAGATAAAATTATCTATTTAGCAGATATGCTGTGCGAAGAGCGCGACTTTGCCGGCATCAAAGAATTGCGCACCCTCGCGCGTCAAGATTTAGATGCAGCGATGTTGGCATGCCTTGCCCACACCATGCACTTTGTTGCGAAAAGCGGAAAAACACTAGACCCTATCTCCCTTGCCGCTTACCAAGATTATGCAAAAAAGAGAGGAACTGAAAAATGAGCGAACAGCCACGTAAAATCAACAAAGCACAGGCGGATAGCCCCAAAAAACCAGTCTATGCCACAGAAGATGCCCCACGGAGAAAACGCCGCAAAAAGAAAAAACGCATTCCTATTTGGTTGCCACTGCTTATCGTGCTCGCGATAGTTGGCGCAGCCGGTGCTTATGTATATAACCTTGTCAATACGGTGGTAGAAGAAATTGCCCCCGATAGCCAAGCATCCTCGATTGCAGAGGTGGTCAAAACCATCGATGAATATCAGGGCGATGTGGTCGGCATCTTGGTGACAGGTATTGATTATACTAGCAGCTCTACTGGTTCCAATGATGACCTTTCGGGCGATGGCTTAACCGATATGATCATCTACGTGCAATATGATGTTGCCAATGGCACCATGCAGATGTTCCAAATCCCGCGTAACACCTATGTGGGCTATACCGTCACCTGCTCGTCTACCACAGGGAACACATACAGTGCGAACAATGCGCAGATTAACTCCATCGTTAGCTCAAACCGTGATGATAGCGGCAACGGCAGCTATGCTGCCCTTGCGGATGTGATTGCAGATACCTACAAATTGCCCGTTGACTATTACGCAAGCATTGACCTTGATGCGCTTACCATCATTGTGGATGGCTTTGGCGGGCTATGCGTATACATTCCCGAAACGATTGAGTATAACGGCAGCTACCTAGAAGAAGGCTATCGCATTCTGGATGGTGATGCAGTTGAATTCTTGGTGCGTAACCGTAAAACCTATTCGGATGGCGATATCACCCGCCTAAACGTACAGCGTTACTTCTATGCTGCTCTCTTTAGCCGTGTGCGCCAGAGTACCATTTGGGAGCTTGCTGCTATGGTGCCAACCGTTTCCAACTATATCGAAACCGATTGCTCGGTTACCACCATTGTATCGCTGCTCAATTCCTTCTTAAAGGTAGATAGTGCCGATATCATGATTTGCCAAGCACCGATGTTCTATGGCGCAAGCTATGTCAGTGATGTGCATTCTGTCCTTGTCACCGATGCAGAGGGCACCGCAGAGCTACTCAACACCTATTTCCGTACCTATATGGAAGAGTATTCCGCAGAAGATTTGCACTGTGCATACTGGGAATATACTGGCAGCTCGACTGACCCGAATGTGCAATACATGGGGCAGATTGATTCTGAAATCGTAGAGGCTGTGGAAGATGGGCAGGATTATACCGAAGAGTATATTGTCCGTAACGAATTTAACCAAGACCTTGTAGATGCTGCTGCGAATGATTAAGCGCACAGTATATAAAATTAGGAGAATACATGGAAAACCTACACCTAGAACAATTTGATTTAACAAACCCAGAGCAGCTTGCCATTGCGGTGGCAAAGGTGCTGCACCACAAAAAAGCAAACGATGTCAAAGTGCTAAAAGTAGAGGACGTCACCATGCTGACAAGCTATTTTGTCATTGCATCGGGTAATTCTACCACCCACGTTGGCTCGCTTGCAGATGATGTCGAATATGAAATCGGCAAGGTAGGCAACAAGCCCTACGCAAGCGAAGGCTACGATTCCAAAAACTGGATTTTGCTAGACTACGCAAGCGTGATTGTGCATGTTTTCGTGCCCAACACCCGCACCTATTATGACCTAGAGCATCTCTGGGCAGATGGTGTGCCTGTCGATGTTTCGGCCTATCTAAACGAAGAAGAAGCGTAACGCTTTGCAACAGGTTAAAACCACCTTGGGCACTTTGCCATCAGGGTGGTTTTCTCCCGTTGTAAAGGCAGTTGCTATCAATGATAAAAAATGCTTGGAGTAAGTGAAGATGAGATACGATTACAAAGCCGTTGAGGCAAAATGGCAAAACGTCTGGGAAACCGAAAAAACCTTCAAGGTAGAAATCGACCACAGCAAACCAAAATTCTATGCACTCGTTGAGTTCCCATACCCTTCGGGACAGGGGCTACACGTGGGTCACCCACGCAGCTATACCGCCATGGACGTGGTTGCGCGCAAACGCCGCCTGTGCGGGGATAACGTGCTTTACCCTATGGGCTGGGATGCCTTTGGCTTGCCCACTGAAAACTTTGCGATGAAAAACCATGTCCACCCTTCGGTTGTGACCAAAAGCAACGTGGCAAACTTCAAAAAGCAACTCAAAGCGCTCGGCTTCTCCTTTGACTGGGACAGAGAAGTAAACACCACTGACCCTGAATATTACAAATGGACACAGTGGATTTTCTTGCAGCTCTATAAACATGGGCTTGCCTATAAAAAAGAGATGAACGTCAACTGGTGCACTGGCTGCAAATGCGTGCTTGCAAACGAAGAAGTTGTCAATGGCGGCTGCGAGCGCTGTGGCAGCGAGGTGGTGCATAAAGATAAGAGCCAGTGGATGCTCAAAATCACCGAATATGCGGATAAACTCATTGATGGCTTAGATGACCTTGATTTCATCGACCGCGTAAAAGCACAGCAGAAAAACTGGATTGGGCGCAGTTATGGCGCAGAGGTAAACTTTGCCACCACCACAGGCGATGCTTTGCGCGTATACACCACCCGCTGCGATACCCTCTTTGGCGCGACTTATATGGTCGTTTCGCCAGAGCATGCCCTTGTGAAGGAATGGATGGCGAATGGCACCATCATCAATGCGGATGAAGTCAAAGCCTATCAGGCAGAGTCTGCCCGCAAGAGCGACTTTGAACGCACTGAAATGAACAAGGATAAAACCGGTGTGAAACTTGCCGGTGTGATGGGCATTAACCCTGTGAACGATGCCGAAATCCCTGTCTTTATCTCGGATTACGTCCTTGCGACTTACGGCACGGGTGCCATCATGGCAGTGCCTGCGCATGATACCCGCGACTGGGAATTTGCCAAGAAATTTGACCTACCCATCGTAGAGGTTGTGCAGGGCGCGACCCCTTCTGACCTAGACAAGGCAGCTTTCACCGACGTTGCCACTGGTGTGCTTGTCAACTCTGGCTTTATCACGGGGCTTTCCGTCACCGATGCCAAGGCAAAGATGGCAGCATGGCTGCGCGAAACTGGCAAAGGCGAAGAAAAAGTAAACTTCAAACTGCGCGACTGGGTATTCAGCCGTCAGCGTTACTGGGGCGAGCCCATCCCTATGGTCTACTGCGAAAAATGCGGTTGGCAGCCCATTCCAGAAGAGCAGCTGCCCCTCACCCTGCCTGATATCGTTGATTTTGAGCCGGGCCCAGACGGCGAAAGCCCACTTGCCCGCCAAGACGCATGGCGCAGCACCACTTGCCCTTGCTGTGGTGGCGCAGCCCTGCGCGAAACCGATACCATGCCACAGTGGGCAGGTTCCTCTTGGTACTTCCTACGCTATATGGACCCTGATTGTAAAGATGCCATCGCAAGCAAAGAAGCGATGGAATACTGGGGGCCTGTGGATTGGTACAACGGCGGGATGGAACACACCACCCTTCACTTACTGTACAGCCGCTTCTGGCATAAATTCCTCTATGACATTGGCGCAGTGCCAAAGCCAGAGCCTTACCAGAAACGTACCTCTCACGGCATGATTTTGGGCGAAAACGGCGAAAAAATGTCTAAGAGCCGTGGCAATGTCGTCAACCCCGATGATATCATTGACCAGTACGGCGCAGATACCATGCGTATGTATGAGATGTTCATGGGCGATTTTGAGCAAGCTGCCCCTTGGATGACCAAATCCATCGCAGGCTGCAAACGCTTCTTAGAGCGCGTGTGGAACCTGTCTGAGAAAATCGTAGAAGGGGACGGCTACCGCCCCGCTATGGAAACCCTCATGCACCAGACCATCAAGAAGGTTGGTTCAGACATTGAAACCCTCAAGATGAACACCGCCATTGCCCAGATGATGACCCTTGTGAATGAGCTTACCGCAAGTGGCGGCGTCACCCGCGATGAATACAATGCATTGCTCGCGATGCTCAACCCATTTGCACCACACATCACCGAAGAACTGTGGGAAACGATGGGGCATAGCCACGAGGAACAGCTTGCTTATGCTGCATGGCCAAGCTATGACGAAGCAAAATGCAAGGCAGCCACGGTTGAAATCGCGGTGCAGGTCAACGGCAAGGTGAAAGCCCGCCTGATGGTAGACGCTGAAATCGACGGCGCCGCTGCCATCGCCCTAGCGAAGGAAGATGCTGAGGTTGCTGCCGCGATTGCAGGCAAAACCATCGCAAAAGAAATCTATGTCAAGGGGCGCCTTGTCAATATTGCGGTAAAAGGGTAAGCCCTTTTGCAAGCGCTGCACTCTTTTGTTGCACCAAGCACTGCACTTTTTTATGGCACCACGCAGCGCCACCCTTTTGTTTCACCACGCAGCGCCACCTTTTTGCTGCACCACGCGGTGGTTTGCCGCATGGCTTGCAGCTCGCCGCAAGGTAATTTTGAACCTTCTATAAATTATTTTTGCGAAATAGTTGACTAATCCGAGTCGAACCTGTATAATTGTAATGTTAGTTACTGTGTATATCGTATAGGTAACGACGAAATTCCAGACTTTAAAGTCCAAGGGAGTGAATAAGATGTCGGAAATTCGTGTTAAAGAAGGCGAGTCGCTAGAAAGCGCTCTTCGTCGCTTTAAGCGTAGCACTGCTCGTAGCGGAGTGCTCGCAGAAGTTCGTAAACGTGAAGCTTACGAAAAACCTTCTGTGCGCCGCAAGAAAAAATCTGAAGCAGCACGCAAACGTAAGTTTAAATAAGTTTAAACAAACGCAAAGCGCAGCCGCTGCAGAACCGCGTGTTCAGCAAGCGTAAAAATGGGAGAGCTCGTAAGAGTTCTCCTCTTTTTATTGCAAAATTTTCGTTTCTTTTTTGTAATAAAAAGAACGAAAATTCGCACTCATGTAGTTTTTGCACAGGTTAGTCGCGACCGTCCGCCGACGCGGCCATACCGCCGTATGGCGGTGCTTGGCGAGCGACGTTCTGGGCAAAAGCGGACGTTTTCGTAAAGCGACTTGCAAACATATCATTTTTTCTGTTTAGAAAAATGTTTTTGCTAGGTTGGTATCGATTTTATACAGCTTTAAAAACAAAGGAGCCACCATGCTGCTTACCCCTGAATATGTCTTTGCGGATGTCACCCGTATTACCCCCGCTTTTTTGGCGCAGCAGGGCATTCGCGCCCTTGTGCTCGATGTAGATAACACCATCACAGAAGATCGCAGCCAGACCCTTGCCCCAGAGGTTGCGCAGTGGCTTGAGGATATGCGTGCGGCAGATATCTCCCTCACCATCGTGTCAAACGGCACCGCCAAGCGCGTTTCCCCCTTTGCGGATAAAATCGGGCTTGCGTGGGTGTCCCGCGCGGCAAAGCCGTTTTCCATCGGATTGCGGGTTGCCCGGGGGCGCCTTGGGGTGCAAAAATGTGAAATGGCAATGGTGGGTGACCAGATTTTTACCGACCGCATGGCGGCAGGGGTCTATGGCATTCCCGCCTATATGGTGGTGCCCCGCGCGCCAGATTTGAACAAGTTTGTCAGCTTTAAGCGCAAGTTTGAAAAACCATTCTGGGCAAGATATTATAAAAACGGGGGCAAGCTGCTATGATAGAACCCGCCGCAAACGCATTGCCCATCATTCGGTTTGGCGCAGCAGGGCAGAGCGATAGCTTTAAAGCCAGTGGCTATAAAACAAGCCTTGATATCCCCGCCTATGCAGCCACCTTTGGGCAAAAAGCCTTTGAATACCAGTGTGGGCATGGGGTGCGCTTGGGGCTTGATAAAGCCGCCGAGATGGCACAGCGCGCCGCCGCGCATGAGCTGCTCTTTAGCGTGCACGCGCCCTACTTCATCAGCATGTCTAGCATGACCGAGGAAACCCGCCTGAATAGCATTCAGTATATCTTGCAATCCTGTGCGGTGGTCAAAGCCCTTGGCGGCAAGCGGGTGATTTTCCATGCAGGCAGCTGTGGCAAGCAAAGCCGCGAGGCAGCCCTTGAAAAAGCAATGGACACCATGCAGCGCATTGTCAGTGCAGTGGATGAAGCCGGCTTTGGCGATTTGACCCTCTGCCCTGAAACCATGGGTAAAATCGGGCAGCTTGGCGATTTGGATGAGGTGCTCACCCTGTGCAGCGTGGATAAACGCATCACCCCTTGCATTGATTTTGGGCATTTGAATGCCCGTACCCTTGGCGGTATTCAGACGCAAGCTGATTATGCTGCCATTTTAGATGAAATGCAAGCGCGTCTTGGCGATGCCAGAGCAAGGGAATTCCATGTGCATTTTAGCCGCATTGAGTTTACCAAGGGCGGCGAAAAGCGTCACTGGACCTTTGCAGATACCCAGTTCGGGCCAGAGCCCCTGCCCTTGTTAGAACTCTTTGCACAGCGCGGGCTAACCCCCACCGTAATCTGTGAAAGCGCAGGCACCCAAGCAGAGGATGCCCAAAACATGCAGCGCGCCTACGAGGCATTTTTGCAGCGCTAAGGCGAGCAGAGAATTTGCCCACAGCGAAGTCGCGCAAGGAATAGGCGCAAAAAATCAGTGCACCGCCTTTCGCAAAAAAACGCTTCTTTCACAATTTTTGCAAAAAGAAATGCGCTTTTTAGCCAGTTTCTATTGCAAAAAAGACACTTTTCGGGTAAAATATAATTAGATATGCATACAAGCATGAAATAATTTTTTGGATGGAGGATATCCTTATGGTATCAGCAGGCGATTTCCGCAATGGCGTTACTTTTGAGCAAGACGGTCAGGTGCTTCAAGTAATCGAATTTCAACACGTTAAACCCGGTAAAGGTGCCGCATTCGTGCGTACCAAAACCCGTAACGTAATCACTGGTTCTACCGTTGAAACCAGTTACAACCCAACCGCAAAATTCCCCGCAGCAGTCATTGAACGCCGCGAGATGGTTTACAGCTATGAAGATGGCGATCTATACTACTTCATGGACAACGAAACCTACGAGCAGACCCCTGTCAGCAAGGGCGATGTAGGCGATAACTTCAAATTCTGCAAAGAAAACGAAGTTTGCAAAATCCTTTCCCACAACGGTAAAGTATTTGGTGTAGAAATTCCTAACTTTGTAGAGCTTGTTATCACCCAAACTGACCCAGGCTTTAAAGGCAACACCGCAACCAACACCCTAAAACCTGCCATTGTAGAAACTGGCGCAGAAATTCGCGTGCCTCTTTTCATCAACGAAGGCGACAAAATCCGCATTGATACCCGTACTTCCACCTACATGGAACGCGTGTAATTATTAAATGTGTTCAAAACCGAGCGCGGTATTTGCCGTACTCGGTTTTTTTAAAAGGAAAAACAGGAACTGCCTAGCATTGCTAGGCAAAGGAGGAACCATGAAACTAATTCAGAAAGCAGCCTATCTAAAAGGGCTAATGGAAGGGCTTGGCATTGACGAGTCTACCAAAGAAGGCAAGGTACTACTTGCCATGCACGAGCTACTAGAAGAGATGGCAGCGGTTATCACCGATATGGATGATGATGTTGACCAGCTCTATGATGATATCGACACCGTAGCCGAAGAACTCGAAGCCTTAGAGGATGACCTTTATGAGGAGGACGATGAGGACGAAGAGGACGAGGACGAAGAAGGCGACTATGAATATGAAATCACCTGCACCGAATGTGGCGCGGTGAACCTTGCCAATGAGGATGTCATGTTCAGCGGCGAAGTTCTTTATTGCGCAAGCTGCAACAAGCCACTTGATTTCTTTGAAGAAACTGAAGAAGGCGAAGAAGCACCAGAAGCATAAGGATAGATGCAGGATAAGCTAAGGCAAATGGAGCGCACCTTTCGTACGCACTTAGTTTTGCGCTTTTATTTTATTTGCAATGATGAAAAGAAAAACGCTTGCGCTTCAATAAAAAAATAGATATAATGATATTGTAAAATGGCATAAATATAAGATGATTTTTGCGCTTTTATTTTATTTGCAATGATGAAAAGAAAAAAGTTAGTCACATATCCATAGAACGTATAGAACCACCAAACATAGGAAAAACATGGAAAGTAGGAGAAAGCAATGAAGGGTAGACTAAAAAAGGAATGCGTCAAATAGTATCTTGCGTGTTGAGTGCGTTGCTCGTGTTCACCATGCCAATGGTGTTGGCATTTGCAGCGGATGGGGTGGAGTACCTAAGCCCAACGGTTGGTGACGATGGCACTGTGAGTTTTAGCACGGAAACTACTACATCAGCAGAAGCAATTACCGATACAACCACCGCCCTTGGTGAGGATGATTCAAACGAACACTGGTATGTAGTGAATGGCGCGGTAGAAATAACCACCCGCATCACGGTCACTGGCGATGTCCATCTCATTTTGGCGGATGGCGCAACCCTCAACGCTAGCGCAGGCATCACGGTAGAGGGCAGCAACAGCCTAACCATCTATGCGCAGTCTACTGGCGATGACATGGGCAAACTGGTGGCGACTGCAACTTCTGTAGGCAAATCAACTGGTTCCAGTGCGGGCATCGGCGGTACCGCTGGTAGCAATGCTGGCACCATCACAATCAATGGCGGTAACATCACTGCTACAGGTGGTAGTAGTACAGGAGAGTACGTTGGCACAGGTGCAGGCATTGGTGGCGGTGGCTCTTACAATAGTACCGCTGGCTCTGGTGGTACTATCATAATCAATGACG
>JAWXUQ010000077.1:0-11765 GCA_044426225.1 Faecalibacterium sp.
CCGCCCGAGTGGATGCTACAAGATGGGCTGATGACAGCCTGCTCGTTCTGCATGACGATGTGGCGGGTTTCGGTGGGCTCACCCATAAAGTGGAACACAACCTGATTTTCTGGCACTTCAAAGTACATATATACTTCCATGCGGCGCTCATGCGTGTGGCTAGGGATGGTGTTCCATACGCTGCCGGGTTCAAGCACGGTCATGCCCATGGAAAGTTGGCAGGTTTTTAGTACATCTGGGTGGATGAACTGGTTAATCACGCGTTTGTTGGATGTTTCCATTGCGCCGAGTGGCACTTTGGCTGCATCTTCAATTTTCAATAGGCGGGTTTCGTAGCTGCAATGTGCAGGGGCAGAAACCATATAGAATTTAGCAGGTGCTGCGCCGTCAGCGCTTGCGAATAGCACTTCTTTTGCGCCCATGGTGATGTACAGGCAATCTTTATAGCCGAGCTCGTACACAGTGCCATCAACGGTGATGGTGCCTGCGCCGCCAATGTTAAAGATGCCGATTTCGCGGCGCTCTAGGAAATAGCTGGTACCGAAGTTTGCCCAGATGTCAATGCCTTTGTCAATCGAAACTGCGCCCGAAACAGGCATGCAGCCAAGGGTAACCATGCGGTCAACGTGGCTGTAAACAGCGATAACTTCGTCAGCCACATACAGGCTTTCAATCAAAAATTCGTTGCGGGTTTCCTCGGTGGTGTAGCGTTTGAAATCGCGCTGATTTGCAGAATAACGGATATCCATATTGCTCTCCTTCTATTTGTCGGTTGAATTGGGTACTTAAAACACTTTGTATACACATTCTAGCATATAATGCAACGAATTACAAGGTGTTTTTTCATGAAAAATATCGTCTAATTTTGTGGTAATTGGTTTTTGTATACACATTCGGTGGAAATTTCGCTATTCTGTTGACATTTCGGTGGGAGAAGGTATAATGAAACAGGAAGAAAGATGAAATGTGTATACACATTGGGAAGGGAGCACACCATGGAAAATTATTCTTGTGAGCAATTGTATGACATCATTGAGGATGAAATCCTTTGCCTAAAAATCTGCCCGGGTGAGGTGCTCAGCGAGAATATCCTCTGTGAGCGTTTTGGCATTTCCCGCACCCCCGCCCGCACCATCTTGCAGCGTTTGCAGGATAATGGCTTGGTCGAAATCAAACCCTATAAGGGGTGCCTTGTGCGGCTACTGAATTTTGATGTCATCAACCAGATTATCTATCAGCGCCTTGCGGTGGAATGTATGGTGCTCGGTGAATTTATGGATATCTGTACCCCTGTGGATATTGAGCGGGTGCGCCATGCTTATCTAGAGCTCGCCGCCTGCTTGCAAGCGGGTGAACTTGATGAAAACCGCTTTTATGATGCCGATAGCCGCATGCACGAAATCTGGTTCAAAACCATGCGTAAAATGTACCTGTTTCAACAGTTTCGCGCCGATAAGAGCGACTATAAGCGCTTCGCCATGCTAGACGTGGGGTGCGAGGATAGCATGCGCGAGATTGTGGCAGAGCATGCGCAAATTTTAGCGATGATTGAGCAAGGGCGCCGCGCGGAGATTATCCCGGTGATGAAGCTGCATTTATATGGCGGTATTCGCCGTGTGGGCAACGATGTGTTCACCAAGTATGCGGCATTCTTCAGCGATATCGAAAGCGCAGAATAACAAAAAAACCACGGCTGTTTTTCGCAGTCGTGGTTTTATTTTATGGTATCTTGTTGCGCGTTGGCACGCAGTAACAAAGCGCGCCGGGGAAATGTCCCCGCGGCACGCGGGCGGCGGCACGCACAACCAAAGCGCGCCGGGGGGATGTTTCCCAGCGGCTAAGACGTTCCCATGCCCGAACGTGGGAAACTGCAAACAATTACAAGATGTATCGCGGGGAAATATCCACGCGGCACGCGGGCGGCGGCAGAGCACAACCAAAGCGCGCCGGGGGGATGTTTCCCAGCGGCTAAGACGTTCCCATGCCCGAACGTGGGAAACTGCAAACATCTACAAGATGTATCGCGGGGAAATATCCACGCGGCACGCGAGCGGCGGCAGGTTCTGCACAACCAAAGCGTGGATGCAATACCTTATAGCCCTACCTGTTCATCTGTTTCCATCAGTTCATCGCCGTCTTGCTCAAAGGGCAGGGTGTCATCCATCAACTCCGTTGCGCGGATTTTGCGTTGGCGGCGATCTTCTTCGATGCATTTGCTCAGTGCCTCTTTTACGCTGCGAGGCTTCTTGACGTGCTTAATCTCTAGGGTGGGGTGGCTGTTATCAGACGAGGTCAGTGTTAGATTGCCTACCCGAAACAGTCTATCCCAGAAACTCTGTGAAAAGCTGATATCTCGAATGCGATACAGCAAAATTTCTTCTTCTTTTAAATTGATGAAGCCGGTGTTTAGCAGCAGCTTGTTTGCGTTTAGGGTGTATTTGGTAAAGCTGATGGGCATGCCCAGTATGCGCTTGCGGTCACACCACAGGGTGGGCAGGGTGTCAAGCGCAAGGGCGAAACTGCCATTTTTCAAGTTTTTCGACATAGGAAAACCCTCCTTTTAAAAAGTGAACGATAAGGACGGAAGTAAATCGCGCGGTTTCTTACCCTCATTATCACCGAAATAGGGGGCATTGTCTAGTGCGAAAGTGACATTTGGGCATTTTTAATAGAATTGCAATGCGCAATTGTGCAACTTACTGAAATCGTGGCGCAGTACAGGGATTAAATGTAAAAAAAATCTTGCAAACTTGTACCTTTTTTTTGAAAATATAACAAAAATGAGTTGTTTTATGATACACTATGCATAAGGTTACGCGCCCAGAATATTGGTGCCTCACAAGGCAAGACAAATTGTACCCCGCGCATGACCGTGTATAAAGATACCGCCCGCTTTGGGTCAGGTATCACTGGTTTATTTTTAATAAGCAAATGATTTGATAGGAGGATTTTGTTATGGGTTTAATTAGAGCAGCATTTGGTTCGATTGGTGGCGCAGCAGCTGACCAGTGGAAGGAATATTTTTACTGTGAGTCAATGCCCGCTAATGTGCTTGTCGCCAAGGGCGAAAAACGCGTTTCGGGGCGCTCGTCTAACCGCCACGGCAGCGATAACATCATCACCGATGGTTCCGTCATCGCTGTGGCAGACGGCCAGTGCATGATGATTGTCGCAGACGGTCGCCTTGTAGAAATCTGTGCCGAAGCAGGTGAGTTTACCTACAACAGCGGCACGCAGCCTAGCTTCTTTAGTGAAGGCTTGGGCGAAGGCTTTAACAACTTCTGGGCGACAGTCGGTGAGCGCTTTGCCTTTGGTGGCGAAGCAAACAGCGACCAACGCGTCTATTACTTTAACACCAAAGAAATCATGGGCAACAAATATGGTACCGCAAACCCTGTGCCATTCCGTGTGGTGGATAACAACATCGGGCTAGACATTGATATCTCTATCCGCTGCAACGGCGAATACAGCTATCGCATTACAAACCCTGTGCTGTTCTATACCAATGTATGCGGCAACGTGGCAGGTAGTTTCACCCGTGACCAGATTGATAGTCAGCTCAAGACAGAGCTGCTGACTGCATTGCAGCCCGCCTTTGCCAACATCAGCGAGCGCGGCATTCGTTATTCTGCGCTGCCTGGGCACACCATTGAGATTGCACAGGCACTCAACAGCGTGTTGAGCAGCCAGTGGAAAGAACACCGCGGCATTGAAATCGCTGCCTTTGGTGTGAACTCGGTCAATGCTTCCAAAGAAGATGAACAGCTGATTAAAGAATTGCAGCGCAATGCCGTCATGCGCAACCCTAACATGGCAGCAGCCACTCTTGTGGGCGCACAGGCACAGGCGATGCAGGATGCCGCTAAGAACACTGGTGGCGCACCCATGGCATTCATGGGGATGAACATGGCACAAAATGCAGGCGGCATGAACGCACAAAGCCTATTTGACATGGGCGCACAGCAGCAAGCTGCCGCTGCTCCAAACCCTGATGCATGGCAGTGCGGCTGTGGTGTAAATAACACCGGTAAATTCTGTGCCCAGTGTGGCACCCCTCGCCCTGCCCCCGCAGGTGCTTGGCAGTGTAGCTGCGGCGCACAAAACACCGGCAAATTCTGTGCAGAGTGTGGCACCCCTCGCCCTGCTTCGGATGAATGGGATTGCAGCTGCGGCGCTAAAAATAGCGGTAAATTCTGTGCCCAGTGTGGCAAAGCAAAAGGGTAATTGCTGTGCATAACCAAAGAACCATGCGGCAGCTTCGCCCTTTCGCAGATGACGAAAGCGTAGGGCTGCCGTTTTGTGTAGCCAGTGTGGGTGCACAGTGGAATATAAAATGATAGTGAAGGAGAACCTGCAATGAGTGATGCACGGGAATATAAGTGCCCGAATTGCGGTGGCGGTGTAAATTTTGATGCCGGCACCCAACAGATGAAATGCCCCTATTGCGATGCCACCTTTGAGGTGGATGCTGTTAAGGAGTTCCAAGACGACCAAGAGCGTGAGGTAGAAGAAGATTTTTCGTGGGAAGCCTACGACCAAAACAGTGGCTCAGGCAACTGGGCTGAGGGCGAAACCGATAACATGCGCCAATACCGCTGCCAATCCTGTGGCGGCGAGATTATCACTGATGGCAACACCGCCGCGACAAGCTGCCCTTATTGTGGCAATGCAGCGGTTATGGAAGAGCGCCTTGGCGGTACCTTCCGCCCTGACTGGGTTGTTCCATTCCAACTAGACAAAGAAGCAGCCCAAGCAGCCCTTGCCAACCATTTAAAGGGCAAGCTGTTCCTGCCCGATGCCTTTAAAACGCAAAACTTCATTGAAGAAATCAAGGGCATTTACGTGCCCTTCTGGCTGTTTGATGCCGATGCAGGCGCAAATGCAAAGTTCCGCTGCACCAAGGTGCGCCACTGGAGCGATTCGCGCTACAACTACACCAAAACAAGCTATTTTGCGGTGCAGCGTGCCGGAAACGCATCCTTCCGCACCGTGCCAGTGGATGGCTCTAGCAAGATGGAAGATGCCATGATGGAATCGATTGAACCCTTTGATTACGGCAAAAAGGTGGATTTCCAAACCGCCTATCTCTCAGGCTTCTTTGCGGATAAATATGACGTAGATGCCACTGCCTGCCAGCCCCGCGCGAACGAGCGCATTCAGGGCAGCATGCAGGAAATGTTGCGGAAAACGGTAGATGGGTATAGCACCTGCCTGCCAGAAGGCTGCAATGTGCGCTTATCGGGCGGCAAGACGGAATATGCATTGCTGCCTGTCTGGGTGCTCAACACCCGCTATAAAGATAAGCTGTATTCCTTTGCCATGAATGGGCAGAGCGGCAAGTTCATCGGCGATTTGCCGGTGGATGTTGCCAAAGCGGCGCTATATAGCGGCGGGTTTGCTGCAGCCCTTGGCATTGTGATGAGCTTGCTCGTCATTTTTGGGTAAGGGGGGACATAAAAATGAAACGATACATAACAGCGCGTCCCTTGCAAATCGTTTGTGCCTTGATGCTGAGTGCGGCACTGGCATTTGCCCTTGCGCTACCCGGTGCGGCGGCAGACTACCCCCTCATTAACGATGAAGCGGGGTTACTCACTGAAAGCGGAAAAGTTGCCTTGCAAGCCAAAGCAGAGGCGTATTCCGAAAAATGGCAGCAGGACATCGCTCTTTATACCACCAATGACCTTGGCGGTTTGAGCGACATGGAAGCCGCCGATGATTATTTTGATTATAACGGCTTTGGGCAGGGCGATGATTACAGCGGTATCGTCATGCTTGTATATGATAATGGCTATGGCTATTGGATTAGCACCTGTGGGCAGACCATTGACGCAGTGACGGATTACGGCATTGAATATATCCTAGATGAAGTATTCTATGAGCTGCAATATGAAGATGATTATGACGCAGCCTTTGATGCCTACCTTGACGCGGTGGATGAACTGCTGACCATCAATGCAAGCGGCAAGCCTTATGACATTGGCAACACCAGTGGGGTCAGTGGCAGCAGCGTCACAAGCAGCGGTAGTAGCAGTTCTAGTAGTAGTTCTAGTAGCAGTTCTAGTAGTAGTGTCAGAATTAATGGGTGGTATATGGAAGATTTAGTTACGATTTTAGGAACTGTATGGATGATGGCATTTATCGGTGGTGTTATCTTCTGCTTGATTTTTGTGTTCCAGTTGCGCTCAAAACGCAGCAAATATTCGGCAAGTGATTACGTGACTGGGCAGGGATTAAACCTGACCCATCGCAAGGATTTGTACCTATACAGCCGCACCTCTAAGGTGCGCCGCCAAGAAAATAACGGCGGCGGCGGCAGTCGCGGCGGCTCTAGCCGTCATCGTAGCAGCAGCGGGCGCAGCCACGGCGGCGGCGGACGCAGGCGCTAAGCAATCTGATTTATCGCAATAGAAAAACCCCTTTGCACGGTGAATGCCATGCAAAGGGGTTTTGTGTTTGATAAGTACGCACAACCAAAGCGCGGCGGCTAAGATTTTGCACAATCAAAGCGCGGCGGGGGGATGTTTCCCAGCGGCTAAGACGTTCCCATGCCCGAACGTGGGAAACTGCGAACATCTACAAGATGTATCGCGGGGAAATATCCACGCGGCACGCGGGCGGCGACAAGGTTCCACGCTACCGCTTACCGCAAAAAGGTGATGCTTACCACATTCAGCAGCGCCATAAAGTTTAGCACAAAGCCGGCGAACAACATGCCGTGAAAGCAATCGCCTTCGGTGGTAATGCCATTTGGGCGCAGTGCAAAGAGTGCAAAGCCGAGTGCAGGCAGCAGATAGCGCCCTTGGAAGCCCCACAGTACATCGTAGGTCACAAGCGTCCAACTAAAGCAGGCAATGACCAAAATGCCAAGCACGCAGAGGGCGCAAAAGCCAAAAGTGATGCGCTGTATGGGGGCTAAATCAAGGGCTTTGGCATCGTTGCGCTTGATACAGGCAAACAGCAGCAGCAGCCCAAAGCCCGCCACCAGTAAGATGTTCAAATTGACTTCAGAGATATCTTGATAGCCAAGGGTGCCGCCAAGCATAGAGGTCAGGTAACTGGTGAAATTGGTAAAGAAGGTGTTCACAACCAATCGAAGTGCAAGCCCTGGGTGGGAAAGTAGGGTAGACACGGTAAAGCCAGAGACAACCTCTACCACACCAGTGTTTACGTTTTCAACAGCGGTTTCGATGTCCACGGTTACCATCAGCTGCACATAAATCGCAATGAAATGCCATGCGCAGAAATGCAAGAAGCTGAGCACAGGGGTGCCAAAGCGCACCAGATACCCCACCCATCGTTTGCCAAAGCGGGCAGTGGGAATGAGCACCGCAAGGAAGGTCAGAGGGAAATATGCCATTTTCAGCGGTCCCACCAAGAAGCAAAGGATGACGAATGCCGCCACCTCAACCCAGTGCGCTTTGCCTTTTTGATCAATCAACCGCAGGCCGAGTGCCAAAATCAAAAAGCTGATGGAAAGCAGGCAGCTATCATACGAGAACGAGCCGCCAATGTGCAGTGCGATGGGCAGCAGTGCCACCGCCGCAATGATTTTCTTGCCAAAGGGAACAAGGTGAATGCTCAGCGCGGCACACCCCGCAAAGAATAGCAAATTCAGCCCCCGCGCAAAGAAGGTGGTCAGCACACCGCCCCAACCAAGCAGTTGCCCAATGGCAAGCCCGATGGCGCTGAGGTAATAGGGCAGGTAATAGGGTCCGAGCAGGGTGGGGCTTTCTTCCACATAGGTGCCGTCTGGTGCTTCAAAGAAATGTTCTGCAATATGCCGATAGGTAAAGGCATCTGTGCGGTAATCCACAAAGGTATATTGTGCATCGGTCTTGCGCTTTACTAGGGTCGCGCCCTCTGTTTCGGGGGTTAAGCCAAACCAGTTGTTGGTTAGGCCATACGCGGTGTTGTAGTGCGAAATCTCATCAGGTGCAGAGAAGGGAGGCAGCGCAAATTGATAAAATACCCCCACCACCAAAATCACTACAAAGGCAAGCCAAGGTTTTGTCAGTGCAAATTTACCCTTGGCAAAAAAGCAGAGATAGCACAGCCCCGCTGCGCACAGCGCAAACAAGAAGCTCAGCACAAAATAGCATTGCACTGGTGTGTCGCCTAGCATCTCATAGGTCAACATCATGGTCAGCGCGCCCTCATGTGCGGCGCCGTCCACGGTCAGGTTCGATAGCTTGTCCACCGTGCTGTCCGCGATTTTGACCGCAAGCTGATTGGTTTCGGCGGTGTAATAGGCGGTGACACTCAGCCGATAGGTATCGGTGCTGCCCCATGTGGTGATTGGACTGTCTAGGGTAAACGGAGTATACACATCGTAATAAACAGTTGCGATATTACCCGTTGAGTTTAAAAGAAGCGCGCCAGTGGTCAGGTTTTCTAGCGTTACTACGACGGAACCATCCACCGTATCGGATAAGCGCTCAAAATAAAGAGCGATTTGATACATTGGCATGGTGGTTTCAAAATCTTGGGTAATACAGACACCCTCGGTCAACACGATGGTGTCAGTATACACATCGTTAAGCAGATAGCGCTCTGTTTTCTCACCAAGCCCCATGAAATACTGGTACCAAACAAGCACGGCGCATGCCAAGAATGCCACAAACACAGCGGCGCAGCAGGCAAAGGGGGCAAGCCGCCCCAGTGCTTTTTTCTGCTTGTCAGAAAGGGATAAAAATGTCATAAAAACCTCAATTCTTTGGCGCGTGCGTGGGTTTATCCGCGCAAAAATCGGCGCGTTATTGTTTGGCGGCGGGCTGCGCTGCCTCTGTTTTCTCAAGATACACACTGGTGGAAGGGAAGGCGAAGCTCGTCTTATTCTTCTCCATGATATCCATGATATTCAGGTGCAATTCGTTTTGCATGGCAAGGAACAGCGGCATGTCCACCGTGTCCAGGTAGCTGCTAATCAGCAAATCAATGCTAGAGTCACCAAAGCCAGACAGTCGCACAATGATAGAGTCCTTGATGGTGTGGGGGTGCACGTGCAGCATTGCCTCAATATCCGCCATCAGGCTTTCTAGCTGTGGGCGGGTGGCAGCATACGTCACCCCAAGGGTGAAGCGATACATCCGCTTTTCGCGGTTGGTGCCGTTGTTGATGGTGGTGGCACTCACGTTTGCGTTGGGCAGCACATAAAGCGAGTTATCCAGTGCGCGGATTTTGGTCGAGCGGAAGGAGATATCCTCTACTGTGCCCTCAGTGCCATCAATATTCACCCAATCGCCAATGTTAAAGGGGCGCTCAATCAAAATCAGCAGCCCGGCAAACAGGTTGCTTGCAGAGTCCTGCGCGGCAAGGGAGAGGGTCAAACCCGCAATGCCAAGGCTTGTGATGAGGGCGGTGATTTCAAAGTTAAACTCGCCCATCAGCAAAATCAGACTAAACACTGCCACCAATGCGCGGTATGCCTTTACAAGCACCATGGATATGGTCTTGCTTTCGGCAAACTCAAAGCGGGAGGACGCGCCGCGCAGCAAGAGGCTAGAAACCTCAGCGGAGTTCCAAAAGCCAAGGGTGACGCACAAGATAAACAGTACCCGCAAGGTGAGGGTCAAACCGCCCTGCACCGCAGTGGTAAGCCCTACCGCCCAAGGCAGGCTTTGCGCTGCAAGCAACAGCCCGCCGCACCACAGCAAAATGGCAGCGGGTCGGGTAAAGCCGGCGCTCAGTAATTCCAGTGCTTTGTATTTGTGCGCGGTGGCATAGCGGGTGAGGGCGGGCAAGCATTTGTGCTTAACAAGGCGGCTGAGCGCAAAGCCAAGCAGGGCAATGCCCACCGCCACAGCAGCCCGCGCCAAAAGGGCAAGCAGCCCCTCAAGCGCCAAACCAAACACAGAAAAAACAAGGGTTTCAACCTCAAACATAAAAAATCTCCTTACAAATAAAATGAATATAATGTATTTTAACACACCCAAACATGGTGAAACAATCTTTTTTCAAAAAAACTTGATTTTTACCAAACATTTGCTATAATAAAACCAGAAAGTGTTTCAGGGCGGGGTGTAACTCCCCACCGGCGGTGATAGCCCGCGAGCGAACGGCAACAAGGAGTGCACCCTTGTACCTGCCCTTTGCTGATTTGGTGAAATTCCAAGGCCGACGGTATAGTCCGGATGAAAGAAACGACAGACAATTTATTGATTTGTATGCGCCCTAGTTCTCTCTCTATTTTTTGGTAGTGAGCGGAGTTAGGGCGCATTTTTTATCGTTCTTTGTCTTTCTAATAGCCAAACACCTTTCTGCTATGAGTGCCCCGCATTGTCTGAACCTGTTTCGGTGTGCGTGGTCACACGATTGTTTTGCGTGGGTAAACAATGCCATAACCGCAAAACAGGGCATGGATGGGTTATCAACCAATCCGCTGCCCTGCCTGTGGTGTGGGTGCCTATCCTGCGCGCCAAAGAGAAAGGATTTCCCCTTTATGAAAAACCGTAACCATTCCCGCAATGCCGTTGTCGCCGCCATGCTCAGCGCGGTCGCTTTTGTGCTGATGTTCATTCAGTTCCCCATCCCCATGCTCATTCCCGCCTTTGTCCAGATGGATATTTCTGACCTGCCCGCGCTGATTGGCGCCTTTGCCCTAAGCCCGGTGTATGGCATTGTCATCTGCCTACTCAAAAACATTCTGCATATCGTGATTAAAGGCAGCACCACCGCCGGGGTGGGCGAAATATGCAACTTCTTGCTTGGCGCTACCTTCACCTTTACGGCGGGGTTCATCTACCACCGCAACAAAAGCCGCAAGGGTGCGATTATTGGCTCGGTGGTCGGCGCGGTGCTGATGGGTCTGCTGAGTGTGCCCATCAACTTTTACATCACCTATCCCACCTACGAAATCGCCTATGGCATGCCGATGGAAGTCATCCTCAGCATGTACCAAGCCATTTTACCCAGTGTCGAAACCCTGCTAGAATGCCTCGTTATCTTCAACCTGCCCTTTACCATCTTTAAAGGGCTGTGCAGCGTGGTGCTCTGCTATCTGGTGTATAAGCCGCTCTCGCCACTGCTGCATGGCAAGCGTTAAGTAGCGGCAACGGCAGCGCCTTTGCGCAGCGAAATGAATACAATCTTCATCACAGGGGGTGGGGCGGTATGCCTTGCCCCTTGTTTTTGTTTTAGGCGGCTTCTCATTCGTGCGCTGTCTTTTGCGTGATTAAGCACCCTCTAACGCGCTCGCGCTGCCAAGGGTCGTGTTCGGGTAATAATGCGCCAAAATGCTTGCGCAATCCTCGCCTGCGTCGGCGCGGAACTTTGCGCCCCATTGGCTCAAGCCTACCCCATGCCCATACCCGGCGGTGGTGATGGTATACAGCCCATCCTCGGCGCTATACACCACCCAAAAGCAGCTACTGCGCAGGGCAAAGGCGGTGCGCACCAGTGTGCCCGCCGTGGCATATCCGCCCAATGAGATGGTGTCCACATAGCCCGCTGTATCAAAAACAATCTCGCCAAAATAATCGCTTGGGGCGATGGCGGTGGTGTCTATCCCAAAGACGGTATAAAAAATGCTTTCCACCTGCGCCTCGGTGTAGCTGACGCTTGATAAATACCCCTCGGCATTGGTGTCGGCAGTGCTCTCTACGCTGATTAAATAGGGCAGCGACTGCCCCCACACTGCCTCACTCGTCTGGGTCATCCCATTCGAGATGGCATAGTAGCTTGTCGCGGCGGCTTCGCCTTGGTACACCACCACCACGTCTAGCACCTCGTCCACTAGGGCGGCAAGGCGGGTGTAGTTCTCGGTG
>JAWXUQ010000078.1:0-11597 GCA_044426225.1 Faecalibacterium sp.
TGCAGTCGATTGACTCGCTCTCTCACCTTTGCTTGATTAGGAAAAACAAGCCTTAAAAAATTGATTTCTACGCTAAAATTTAACGTAGTTTCATATATTGTGCGGTTGTGGCGCAGCTGGATAGCGCGTTAGACTCCGACTCTAAAAGCCGCAGGTTCGAATCCTGTCAGCCGCACTGAAAAAAGTCGACGCTTCTATATGCGTCGACTTTTTTTATGCAACTGTGTTATAATAGCAAGAAGAGGTTTATTCTCAATTTTATGGCAAACGGCTTGTACAGCAAGGAGTAAAAAATGAATTTTGAAACATTCAACGGAAAACTACTTAAAATCAAAAGCGAAACAAAATCTTATTCCGATTCAACCCTTGATCCTAAAGAGCAATCATCACTGAAAAAATTTATGGATTCAATCGATAGCATATTAAATTTCACAAACAGCGCGCACAACCTCGAGCTTTTACATTCTTATAAGCAAAATTCGCCTCAAGTCGCTCCAACAACGCCATTCGGTAACCTGTGCAACGACATCAATACAAAGTTAGCCGAAATCGAGCCATTGCTTATCCCCAATATCCTGAATAATATGCACAATCGAACCTCGGCTTTTAAAAACTTATTTACAAAAACGAACAGCCTTTTATCTACTAATCTATTATCTGCATTCGACGTCTTAAAACATTTAGACGGCCATAACAAAACATTAATCATTTTAGGGCCAAACGGCAGCGGAAAGACATCTTTTGCCAACCACCTAAAAACCGCGGATTCTCACATAAAAATCGTACCCGCTAACAAACCTATTATTGTTTCTGGGAATCCAGCTAATTGTTATACCGAAACCATCAGTAGTGTTCGCAACGAACTTTTCGAGAACACCAACACTTCCCGTCCAAGTGAAACTCTTTTAAAACTTATAGTTAGCATTTGCAGCGAACACGATAATTGCGCAAGAGAATATTACGATACTGACGCAAAAAAGAAAACCGTCTATACCGAAATCAAACAAATATTCGATGTTTTTTTCGAAGTAAAATTAAACAATTCCAATTTCGGCAAACGCGAAATGCTAGCAGAAAACAGTTCCGGAACAATTTATGAATTCAACAACATGAGCGACGGAGAACGCGCAGCATTTTTCTATATTGCAACAGTCATTATTGCACCGCCTAGTTCTTTTATAATTGTAGATGAACCCGAAAATCATCTAAACCCTGCGATTTATAATAAAATCTGGGATAGATTGATCCAGACTCGCGCCGATTGCCAGTTTATTTTTATTTCACATACTATGGATTTCATTAATGCGCGGTCAAATTTTGAACTAGTTAAAATCAAAAGCTTTACCCATCCTAATCAATTTGACTTCGAATTTTTAGGAAGTTCATTAGAGGACATTGATTCCAGCTTTATTGTTGACATTGTAGGCAGTCGCAAACCAATTCTATTTTGCGAAGGCTCTAAAACAGATTACGATTATACTGTGTACGAAACTCTATTCGGTGATCGCTATACAATTATCGCCGCCGGCAATTGCACTGCTGTTATAAACTCTGTTAACGCTTGTAATGCATATTCGACAAGATATTCGATACAAACAGCCATTGGCATTATAGATTCCGACCTAAAATCCGAAGCAGAAATCAACGCTTTAATCAAAAAGAAAATTTTTCCTTTAAAATGCAATGAAATAGAAATGTTGCTATTAGATGAACTCATCTTTAAAAAAGCACTAAAACACACCTTTGGAAATCCAGCCAAGTTTGAAAGTTTTAAAAGTGATTTTTTAAAGAAACTCACATCGCGCAAGGATGCCATTATCAAACGGCTTGTAAAAACACAAATCGATGAAACTCTTCATACCTCCGTGCTTGATGACAAAAAAAATCGGACGAAAGAAGAATTAAAATCCAATCTCAAATCATTAATCGAGCAAATAGACATTGACCATCTATGGGCGTCGTGTGATGAAAAAATAACTACCGCCATAGAAAGTCGCGACTATGATGCCGCTTTGCGATATTGCTGCCTTGGACACAACGAAATCATCGGCGGGCTCGCTAATCCGATTATCCCCGATTATGCCAAGTTTGCTTTAGGTCTTCTAAAAAGCGATTCAACACTCGCCAGTTCAATTAAAGCAAAATATTTTTCGTCTTCAGATTTTTCAATCTAAATTAAAGCGCAAATTACGCGAACAAGTTGCAAAACAATTATTACAACATTCTATTTTAATTTTAGGTCTTGCATAATCAATAGCTTACATCATAATGGTGCGGCTGCAATTGAATTTTCAATTGCAGCCGCACCATTTCTTTATCAGCATTCACATATCCTAAGGCATTGATATTATGAATCTATCCTTGCTAAAAATCCTTGCTCAATCGCCGCCGGGAACAAAAATTCTTTTTCTAGCATGCCAAATCTAACGCCTACTTTCGTAGTGCTAACCCAACGAACCTTGCCTACACCAAAAGCCTTGTGTCTTATCTCTACACCTTCACGTACAAAAGATGTATCTACTTTTGAAGAGTTTACTACTGGTTCAGCTTTAGGCAGCCGCTTTGCTGCTACAGGCACACCAACCGTTGGCAACGCCACTTTTTTTATTGGTTGCGCTTGTATTGCCGGTTTGGCAGTCGCTGCAATATCATCACGCTGCAATGATTGCTGTTGCAGACCGAACATACTGTCATAATCTTCATCTGAAATAACGGTATCCCAGCCGCCTTTCTTTTCATCTTCGTGCCGATTAATACCTGTATATCCCAAGCTGCTATCTTCATAGCGTTTAAATTTGAACACCGCATCATTCATCAACGAATCATTAAACAACCCTAATGAAACGAGCAATTCGAAATCTTTCACATTAAGGCCTGTTACCTTTTGAAAGAGGCCTGGCTCCAACTGTGTAATGACATCTTTCAAGCTGTTTTCGCGATAATCGGTTAGATACATAAAAACGGGAATGCGAGTAGCAAACTTAATCAACTTTTCTTGAATTTGTTTTCGCTTCGACTTGTATTCTTTTTCTTCCTCTGTCAGTGCTTTTTTCTCTTTTGGTGTAAGTTTATCGACGCCTTCTTTTTTCGCCTTTTTCACTGCACCAGATTTGTTGATAATTGTCTCAATATCACTGTTCAAGCTACGGAAGCCCTCAATACTCATCAATGCATCCATTGCTTTTTGATTCGCCATCAGGCGAGTCAATGTATCATTGTCTACATTTACAAGCAACGCACTTTCCCAACGCTTTGCCAACAATGTTGCGGACGTACCCGCCATCGCAATGTCTAGCACATCAGCCGCATCGATTTGTCGCATTACACTGCCGTCGTAAGCAATCACTGGCAGAAAGTGAATAAACTCTGCCACCTTTTTTTCTGGATTGCTTTCCTTAATATTCAAACGACAACTATAATCACTCACTTGTCTAAGCGCACGATCCAACGCAAAGTCAAACACATAACACTCTTGCTTCATAATTTCTCGCTTGCCTTCATCAGCAGTTACTTCCCACGGACTTTGCACCCGAAAAGCCGCTTGAAAATATGTTTCTGGGCTTGATAGATTTCGAAGCATAAAAATGCCTGACCACGGCTTTACGGTCACGCCCGTAGTAAGCTTACCGCAAGACAAGGCAATCGTTTTGCTCTCTAATGGATTACGCATGGAACGCTGCACTGGTTCAAGCGCAGCAACACCAACACCTGCTTGCGTGCCTGCACACACATTCACAGTATAATCATGATAAAATACATTTTGTCGCTGTGCAAGCAAGTTCGCCATCGCCTTGCACGAAGCAACATTCGGCAAGAACCAAAAAGTATGTTGCAGAACACCCAAAAGACGCGCATCTGCATAAGGAAGGGCGGGCTTTTTTGCTCCTAATTTTAAATCATCCACCGTGGTTTCTATATGTGCGCCTCGTATCAAATCAAGCCATTTTTGAACTTCATTCTCATAGACAAAGCGAGCCTCACCATCTGTATCTTTCGCAGAAAAAAAGAGGTTTAAATCAAATTCATTGTATTCGCTCTGCATTGCAATTTTTCGGATACTATCGGGAATTCGATAGGTCATCATGACCATCCTTGGCAAGGCTGCGTAAGGATTCGCTTCGCCTTGCCAATTTTCTTTTTCCCTTTGTTCATCTGCATAAGTCCAGTTATATATCTGGTCTTCAATGAATTCGCCAGAGTTCAACGCACGAAATGGTGTGCCAGATAAGTAAAGATAGTATTGCGTTGTAATCGGCAAGAATGTTTCATCGTAGGCGTTGCCTCTATCGTACTGCTCTATATTCTGACTATCATAGTTATCTTCATCGTCTTGCTCAAACAGTTTTTTTGCATTTTCTTTCCACGCACCAAAATGATACTCATCAAAAACAACTAAATCCCAGTTAACGGCATGAACCCATTCGTTTTTTGCCTTGATGCCGCCTGTTTCCTTACTAACACCTAAATAGTCTTGGAACGAACCGAAGCACACAATCGGGCGCGACTTATCTGCCGTTTCATATGTCAGCGTCGTATCACGAGAAATAAACTGCCATCCCTCAAAATCTAGATGACTATTCAAATCCTCTTGCCATGCACTTACGACAGCTGGCTTAAATGTCAGAACAAGCACACGCGATAAATTCATTTGCTTTGCCAATTCATAAGTTGCAAAAGTTTTGCCAAATCGCATTTTACAATTCCACAAAAACTTTGGGTAACCCACAAGGTCATCACGCCCGAAATAGTCTCTCGTTTTTTTGACAGCCTCTTGTTGCTCTGGGCGCATTGAAAAATTTTGCGTGCGATTTTCTACGTTGGTCTTCCCTGTTTTCACCGCTAATACAGCGGCTTGTACATCTTCAACGCCACAGCGAAACCATTCGCCACCCATTGCTTCGATATGCTTTTTTCGCAACACTGTATGCACATCTTTGTCTGTAAAGGCATTGCCATTGGAACGCATTGCACTTTCACGATACACAATGCGATAAGGCACAGACCCATCTGGGCGTTTTGTTGGGTACTGCTGCGCAACGCGTTTATCTACGTCTACGGCGGTAAACCCCACCTTTAGCAAGTCTTTATATTGTGGGTTCGTATCTTCATACGCATAAATCATAGGGCGAGAATTCGAACGCGCAGGAAAGAACTCATTTGCCACGAATTTCACCCCCATCCATAGGTTTAATCATCGATTCGATAAAACTAATTTCATCTTCTGTCAGCTTGTACTTTTCATACAACTCTGCATCTGTCCATGGTTTTGAGAAATCTTCATACGGCACAAAACGAAAACACTCTCTTGTTACATTAAGAGACGATATCGCCTGTCTCAATAAAAATCGCGCAAATTTTGATTTTAAATAGCCTTCAAAATTCATTGCCTCGCTTTGCGTTGGAAACACACCGATGTCAAGGTAAGTTTCCGTGTTAATTTGACCTGGGCCAATCATTCTTGTATCCGTTATCACTTTATAACCATCTTTAGGATTGACATCTAATTCGCCATTGCTGGGAACCAGACGACCTATCAACACCTTATAACTATCAATGATATCAGCATTTTTTGTAACATCCAAGCGCGCAATATATTGAAATCCAACACTGCTTAAAATTTCTATATCCCCTGTTCGGCGGGTAGCCCTACCTCTGAAATTTGTTGAAAAGCCAAACGGGTTTCGAGGATATGCATGATTACTATGTACATCTACCTCGGACAATAGCACTTTTCGCACGATAGAGATTGCCAAGTTAGAGCGAATCAAAATCGGAAACTCATTGAGGTAGCGCTCCATAGTCACTGGCAAATTCTCCGCCAGTTTTGATTGATTGACCACTTCGCATTGCCCTGTCGTATCTCTATTCCACAAGAAATAACAAATACCACCCGCTATGTTAACACCGTCAAAGCAATCTTTACTAGACTCAAAATCCACTAATTTGCTGATGTGGCGGTCATTTAGCATCTGTTCTCTAAATTCATTTAACCCTTTTCCTCCCGCGTACCAACGAGCAGGAATAATCATTGTAACAAATCGAGCATTTAACTTAATAGATTGCGTTACAAAATGCTGAAATATAGGTGCTGCGCTAACCCCATTGCCACCATCACTCAACTGGTATGGCGGATTGCCGATGATTACATCGAATTTCATATTAAAAATCTCCTCTGGTTTTAGCGTATGTATCCACTGGTAAGCGTGCGTCTCCATTTCAGTTCCACGCGCATATTCTGCTTTAGACGCACCACAATACACGCATCTTTCACCTTGCCATTGGTGCGGTGTGATGCGATAACGGATATTACCCTCTGGCGTATCAAATTGCGAAATCGAAAAACGGCTATTGGGATATTTGGAACAATACACACTGCGGCGCGAAAGCAAGCTTGTTAACTCTGTAATCGCAATCCCAAACAACTGTTTCTGGAAGATATGGTCTACACGCTGTTGTAAATCTGGAAATTCTTCCGCTAAGCCCTCAATCAAACGCGCTGCAATTTCGCGCAAAAACACACCCGACTTACAGCATGGGTCAAGAAATGTTGCGGTGCTATCTTTCCACAATTGTTTCGGCAATAAGTCGAGCATTTGATTTGCAACTTCTGGTGGGGTGAATACCTCGTCATTCGAAAGATTTGCAAGGCAAGTTAACACATCTGGCGTATACGCATTTTGAAAAAGTTTAGCCATACTCCTGTACACTCCTATAATCAGTTAATGGGTATTCTTTTATTGGCGCAGGAATTAATGCGTCTAACTCTGCATCGTACTCCCACCCGACCATTGAAAAATCCAGTTGCTCTTGGTGACCTGTTAACAATTCGCTCAATGCGTAATCGCGCCGTTTTATCCTATCTCCCGTCACTAAACTCCACTCCGCAAACACAATGGGTGTACCATCATTCTGCGTCATCGTAAGTGCATCACCGCATAAGATGTTTTTTTGCAAGATGTAGCATACGGCCTTGCAGCACTCTTCATCTGCTTGCTTATTAAAAATCGAACGATAAAAATCGCTCCAAAGCCGATATAATCTACTGCGGCATTCTTCCACATTATCCTGCAATATATCTACGCCATATAGACTAGATACTGCTAAAATTGCATAGCGCTCAAAATCCGCAGAACTTATTCCATAACGCGCTTTAACCACTACTAGTTTTCGTGTTAAAACTTCTGCTAAGAAATTCCCATTTCCACAGGCTGGTTCTAAAAAACGGCTCTCTATCCGCTCTGTTTCCTGTTTTACTAGGTCGCACATAGCTTTTACTTCTCGCTCCGCAGTAAAAACTTCACCATGAGTTGCCACGCGCTCTTTTGACTTAACTTGTTTCTCCATTTTTCACCTTTCAGCTAGTAACAACAAACATATTACCGACATCATTTACTAACAATAATAATATCACTAGATAGGAAAAATAGCAAGAAATCTGTTGTTTTCTTCTGCGAGTAATAATATTTTGTATACTACAAGAGTGAGGTGATAATATTGATTGGTGAACGCTTGGCTGATGTCAGAAAAGACAACAAGGACAAACAAGCCGATTTGGCTGAAAAATTAAACGTATCTTTATCCACCATTCGTAGTTGGGAACAAGGGAAAAGTTCGCCCCCGCACGAAGCATTAGTTAATATTTGCAAGATATATTCTGTCTCATCTGATTTTCTTTTGGGGTTATCAGATGATGACCCTTTTTACGCAAAATTACGGCAAACAACACATCTTTCAAACGAGAACCAAATTAAATTACGCGAGTTTGAAGATTTTCTTATCTGGAAACAGCAAAAAGGCTAAGCTACCGTATGTGCAGCTTAGCCTTTTTGTTGCTAGCATTTTGCAGCAAAACCCTTATACGCATCCCGATTACCTCCAAAAGGAGTGCCCTCTTTTCGGACAAGGAACAAAAAAGTTCGCAAATAGCGAATTTTCTTCTTGACTTTCTATTTTTGCAGTGATATACTTGTCCCAGAGCAAACTACTTTTAGTAGTCGGTCACATCCCCTCAACTGGAGTGCTTGGCACTCGCGGAATGCATGTGCATTCTACCTCGCGGGAGGCGGTAGCATTTCTTCACCGAAGCCTGCTTCACCTTTCCACGCATTGCCCAACGGGAAGTTGGGCAATGCCCAAAAACTAAATAAGTGTCTTGTGTGCACCGCCTTTTTCTTACGGGATGGAGTTATTTAATGCTCCAAGAAAGAGGTTTTCTATGAAAAATAACAAGAAAAAAATGCTACTCACACAAGACCACCCTCGCACCCCCGACAAAAAGCTTCGCTTATCTTACAATGGGAAAGCTCGCCGCTTGAAATTCTACATCAGTTTGATTGAATTCAGCGGTGCACTCATCCACTTTGCAACTAAGCTCCTCGAGCTTTTTGCGTAATAAAAAGGCGGGTGCATTCGGACTTATTTAGTTTCTTAATCCACACTGCTTTCAATAGCATCTTTTCTATATATACACAACAGCTATTATAATTCGGAGGTTCTCCATGATTGGCGATATTTTAAAAAGAACACGAAATATTTATGGCTACAAAGCTAACGAGATGTGTTTACAACTCAATATTTCACCAAGTTATCTTTCTGAAATTGAAAACAACAAAAAAACGCCATCTTTGGATTTACTACAAAAATACGCCGACATTTATGACATAAAGCTATCTACCCTTCTACTATTGTCAGAAGAATTAGACGATGCTGAAAAAGAGGACAAATCATTAATTTTCATGCGCAAAACTATACTTCGCGTTATTGAAAGAATGTCAGGTAATTATGATAACGAAAACTAACCGATACCCAATAACTCAATGCGCCTTATACAAATGCAAAAGCAAAAAGAAATTAGCGTTTTTTCTAAATTCATCAATTCCTGAATTACGCGAAATTCAACGCACACCTGAATACCACACCTTTACTATTGACAAGCAAAACTCAACAGACAAGAGAGAAATTAGCGCGCCATCGGCGCCTTTGAAAAAAGTTCAAAAAAGAATACTTAAATTGCTCCAACGCATTGAGCGTCCCGATTGGCTTATATCTGGCGAAAAAGGTAAATGTTATATCGACAACGGCAAGGCTCATCAAAGTTCTAATCACGTTCTAACGATGGATATTAAAAAATTTTACAACAACTGCCATCGAGAGTCTATCTATCTGTTCTTTAAGGACGTATTACAAACATCTCCCGATGTCGCTACTATTTTAACAGATATTACTAGTTACGAAAACATGGTTCCAACGGGTTGCCCCACTAGCCAGTTAATCGCTTACTACGCTTACAAAGACATGTTTGAAAACCTCAATATGTTGGCGCAGAATTATGGCTGTAAATTTACTGTGTATGTCGATGATTTAACATTTTCTTCTTCTAACTATTTTGCTTACAAAGCGTTACAACGCGACGTCGATATTTGCCTTCGCCAATTTGGACACAAACCGAAACTTTGCAAAGTTAAATACTATTCTCCTTTAGTTGCGAAACCCATCACTGGCACGAGCGTTAGCGCAGAACACAATCTTTCTGTTCCTAACAAACTACGTTTTAAAATCATTAAAAATCTTCAGCTTATAAAGATCGAACTAAATCCAGCACAGCGCGAGAAACAACGCACATCTCTTTTAGGACAACTTCAGTCTGCAAGAAATATCGAAGCAACTATATTTCCAGAAATATTACGAACAGTTCGATCAATGTAATTTTCTCAACAATAATAACAAGCGGTAACAGTTGTTCGCTATCACCTGCTGTTGTTACCCTCACACCCCCAACCCCTTCTGCAACTGCTCGCTTGCCGCTTTCTTATTGCTATCAAACGCATGGGCGTAAATGTCTAACGTGGTACTCACCTGCGCATGACCCAGCAAGCTAGACACTGTTGCCACATCTGTTCCACCTGCAATCAGCAGGCTTGCGACGCTGTGCCGAATTGAATGAATATTCAACTCGGTGGGCAGTGCGTTTTCTCGCAGCATCTTTTTAAACCAATGTGTAAATGTGTTTGGTGACATCGGCAAATCTGTGCCTAATTTGCGAAATACGTACGCATCGGGCGCAAGGGTTCTGCCCTCGTAAAACTGCATTTGCTCGGCGCACTGCGCCCTATATTTCCCTAGTAATTGCCCAAGCTCTGGCGAGATGTACACCCATCTATCGCCAGAGCTTGTTTTGGGTGCTTTGGTAAAAATCGCCTCGCCGCTGACCTTGACGGTGTTGCGCTGGATGTGGATTTTGCGCGCGGCAAAGTGAATATCTGACCATCGCAAGCCACAACACTCGCCCCTGCGGATGCCTGTTGCGATAATCAATTTAAAATACACCTCGTACTTTTTATCGCCTTGCTCTAAAATTTCTAGCACCGTTTGCAGGGTTTCGCGGTCGGCACAGGTGCGCTCTGTGCGCGCGCCCTGCCACCGATAGGTGCGCCACGCAGGGTTGTGGGCGAGGTAGTTTTCTTCCATCGCACTGCTGAGGACACTGCACACAACCGCGTGCAACCCCTCGACTGTTTTTTCTGCAAGGGGCGCACCTGTGCGCTTGTTTTTCTCTTTGCGCATGGCGGCATAGAGGGTGCGGAAGTGGTCGGCACGGAGGTCTTGCAGGCGCACACGCCCGATATGGGGCAGCACACGGGCGAGTTCGTGACGGCTGCGCACAAGGGTGCTTTTCGCGAGTTTGTGGGGCGCAACCTCTGCCAGCCAGTGGGCGGTGTAGTCGGCAAAGGTGATGTTTTTCTCGGTGGGTGGTGTGGGTGCTACGCCGCCTTTTTTGATGCCATTTTCAAATAAAACTGCTTGTTCTTGCAACCATTTTTCGGTTTGTTTGGCGGTTAAACCCTCTGGTGGTTTGACGGTTTTCTGTGCGGCTTTTGCGCGTTTGCCATCGGCACCGTAGCCCATAGACACCACAATTAAATAGCTGTTGCCACGTTTACGAACACTTGCCATTTGCTTACACCCCCAATTTCTTTTGCAGTTTTGCCAGCGACATCTGCCGCCGCATGGCCTGGTGATAGCGGTATAGGCTATCGGTAGTGATATGCGCCACCCCATGCTTTTGGCGGATAAGCCGCAGACGATAGGTAAAAGAGGATGGCATCATCGGCGCACCGTTTGGCTGCGCAAAGATGAAACCATCCTCTTTGTTTTGGGTTATTTGATACGCGTTCAATGCCTGTGCGAGGGGTGCAGATAGGGTTGCGGACACTGGTTTGACAGGGAGCAACCTTGCCGCTTCGCCACGCACCGCCGCCACCCGATGCGCCACTGTGAGCGATTTTGTTTGCCAGTTTATATCCTGCCATTGCAGCGCCAAACACTCTGCACGGCGCAGGCCTGTGGCAATTAACAGCGTGTAATAGAGCCGATGCTTTGGGTGTTCTTCCGCTAGGCAAGCGAGGAATTGTTTGACTTGCTGAGTGGTTAAGATGGGGCTTGGCTCTGGCTGTGCGGCGTAAGAAAAGCTGTGAAAGCAGGGGTTATATTTGAGATGCCCTGCCGCGATTGCGCTGTTGCAGATGGCAGAAAGGGTGATGTGAACGCCCTCTCTGGTGGTGAATGCGAGGGTTGTTTCGGCGGCTAGGGCGGCGTAA
>JAWXUQ010000079.1:0-11507 GCA_044426225.1 Faecalibacterium sp.
TTCCAATCTGTTTTCTTCACTAAAAAATCCAATTTGCATGTTCGTCACCGCCCTTTTTTCTTATGTCCATTATACTACAGATTTTGCCAAATTGATAGCGGGTTTTTAGAGATTGCCTTAAGATAAAAACAATATATTCCTGCCCTGTTTCAAAGGTTTCACAGAGCACCTGCTCACGGAATAATTCACAGCCAATGTTTGAAATGCCATACTTGACTAGGGCAACATCCTTAGCGGAATATTGGCTTTGCAAGGCATCGTACTCTTGCAATTGCAAAATACCAACCCGAAAATCTGGGTGGGGGAAATCCATGCCGCCATGCGCAAGCACCGCGCGGAACCCACTCGGGATGCGTTCGTTGCGCAGTAGCAGATACAGCAAATGCTTTTTCGCGTTATCCAGAGTGATTTGGGGTGGTGCAGCAAGCTGCGCCGTTTGCTCTAACCTCTTATAGGCGCTTTCCAAAAAGACAAACTCATTATGCGATTGCTGCCCTTGCGTGGCATCTGGGTTTTGCGCACGGACATCCGAAACAAGCTGCTTGAGCGGGAGGTAATATCGTTTGAGGGCAAAGCGTGCAACCACTAGCCCAAGCCCGAAGATGACGATGGTAATGGCGGTGATTTTAAACATCAATGCCTGCACCGAACTCAGCAGGCTATCATAAGGGATGATGCTGAGATAGACCAAATCAAAGCTACTGGCATATTGGTACGAGATAAAATATTTTTCGCCATCGAGCAACACCACACTAAAGGCAGTATTTTCCTGCATTTTTTCTTCAAGCGTTTTTTGTAACTCACTATCCGAAAACAGTGTTTCTGGCGCGCCCTCGCTGCTTGAAATCATCTGCCAACGCTCATTTAAAATATAGATATACGCATCTGTATCTATATTTTGATTGAATAAATCTTGCACCTTAGAACGATTTAGGTTGATGATAATACCGCCTGTCTGCCCCAAACTGTTATGGATGGCGGGCAGCGCAAAGGTAATCACCTCCATCGATTTGAGGGTGCGCAATTCAAAAATAGTATTGGTGCCTTGCGGGTAATTGAGCAGGTCAAGCGCGGCGATATCTGAAAATTTATTCAGCGATGTCATGTTGCCATCTGAACTAAAGACGGTGAATGATGTTGCGTTCACGAAGTACACACTATCGACAAGAGAGCTAATATTTTTGCTTTCTAACAGGGCAGCATAGATATCTGCAAGCTGCGCATCGGTAAAACTTGCACTGTTAATTGCCACCTGTACGGCGGAATTATCGTTGTATAGATAATACACCCCTGCATAGACATCACTTAAAATATAATCGACAGAGTTTGAAATCATTTGCAGCGAGGTATCAAAATGCTCTGCGGTGCTTTCTTCTGCATAGTGCAGCACAAGACGGCTTACCGCCAAGGATAGCGCTAAAATTAAACCCACACTCGCAAGCACACAGGAAAGAAAGACCGCCGTGCCAGTTTGTCTCAAATTCCATGTATCTTTGATTTTAGTTGCAATCTGTTTCATCCATTTTGCCCCTTTTCGTTTTACTTGGGTGTATTACCACACACCTACCGTCAAATTTTCGCTTTGTTCTACTTCTAATTATACCTGTTTATGCACAACTTGTCTAGAAACAGCGATAAGGCAATGTTTACGCGCCGCATGCCGAACATGCTCATTTTGTTCGCAAAGCAACACCCAAAAGCAGCTACCCCCAAAATTTGAAGGTAGCTGCATACGAAGCGTTTTTCGTTTAGGGGTTCCTTACCGATTAAGCATTTTTACGGTCTAGGAATGCTTGGATTTGACGAATCATTGCTTCACGGATTACATCGATGCCCGCAGTTTTTACTTCAGCTGCGAACTGATCCATGTGTGCCTGTGCTGCGGTTGCGTCTTTATCAAGACCAAGCATGAGGGTTGCCTGCCAGGTGCTTTCTACTGCGGTAACAGAGGAAAGAGCGTTGACAAGGTCGGTGGTTTCTTCGGTGTCGAAGATGAAACCAGAAAGCGGGGTATCCTGATAGTTGCTTGCCTCGTTGAGGAACATGGTGATTTCTTTGGGGTCATCTGGCAATGCACTATCGGTACGGATGTAGTTGGGGTTCCAGGTGAGTTCGTAGCCAGGGAAGCTGTATTTGTTAGCAGAATCTAGGCTTAGGTATTCTTCCTCACCAACTGCTTCCCAGTCATCGCCCTCGATACCAAGTTCAAATAGGTCATGGTTATCACGGGTCTGGAAAATCCAGTCAATGAATTTCATGGTACGTTCAATCTTATCAGAGTAAGAAGGTAAGCATAGGAAGTTCCATGCGGTCAGACATGCTGGCACAAGGCTTTCTTGATTACGTACAACAGCGTCGGTTAGGAACATTTCAAGTTCGCCGCCCAGTGCTTTCACTGCTTCTTCGTAGGTGGTCCAGCTGGTAACGCCGCCTTCTACACAAGCAACTTTGCCAGGGAAGAAGAGGTTGTTTGCAGGATCGCTCTCGGTCTGAGAATCAGCCTGCGTATAGTTTGCCCATTTGGTGAGTTTGTTAACGATACGATCGTTTAGGTAGTTGTACTGGTAGCCAGATGGGAACTCGGTAAAGTAGGAATCGTCATCGCCACGGGTACCTGCGCCAAGCACGGTGGTGTTGTCATCCGAGATTGCGATATCCCAGTCGCCGCCAACATAACCAGTTGCAGAAATCCCGAACACGTTTAGTTTACGTTTGGTCTGCTCTAGGCTTTCTAGACCGTAGAAACCACGGGTACCACCAACACCCATAGGTGCGATCATATCAAGGGTGCCTGCGTCGATGTCAGCCTGAACGTTCTGGAAGTAAAGCTCTAGATCTTCTTCACTTGCGATTGGATCCATGCCATATTTTTCGCGTAAATCTTTGCGTAGGAAGTAGCAGTCAGCAGCAACAGCAGCCTGGGTGAAAGGAATGCAGTAGATGCCGCCGTCCTCATTACGAACCTGCTCTAGGAAGCTGCCGGTGAAGGCTTTTTCTAGGCCTGGGTAATCAGCGTTATAGAAGTAGCTAGAAATATCAGCATAAGCGCCCTGGCTGACCATGGAGTTCAAGTTCATCCAGTAAGCATCGAATACAAGGTCAAGCTCTTCAAGGTTGCCGAGCATTAGGGGCACTTTTTCACGATGGTCAGCACTGGTGTTCCAGAAGATGTTGAGGGTGGTGTTTAGCTCACCATCGGTCTGTGCATAGAATTCATCCAATACTTTATCGCCATTGAGGGATTCGCCGAATAGGTAAGCAATGATGGAATCCTGATCAGGCACTTCAACGGTGCTGGTGGTGCCGTCATCATTTACAACGGTGGTGGTGGTTGCAGTACTGGTGCTTTCGCTGCTGCTGCAAGCGGTGATTGCGCTAGCAGCTGCGGTTAAGCCTGCTGCTTTGAGGAAGGAACGACGTGTTACTTTTTTCATACTAAAACTCTCCTTTTTCTTCGTATGTGTTATATTTTGTGCGATGAAATACACCGCACGGGAAACAAAATTAACCTTTTACACCACCGACCATGATGCCAGAGGTGAAGTATTTCTGTGCAAACGGATAACAAAGCACGATAGGTCCGATGGTAACCATCGCAGTTGCCATTTTAGAGGTATTGGTAGGCATATCGACCGTGCCAATGTTCATTTGGGTTGCCATTAGATTCAAGAATTCTGCGTTGCGCAGCATCTTCATGATCATCATCTGCAAGGGTTGTAGCGAATTGGTATCGATGTAAAGCATGGCAAGGTACCAGTTATTCCAATATGCAAGGGCATAGAATAAGCCGATGGTTGCCAGTGCAGGCAGCGAAAGTGGCAGGATGATACGGCGCATAACACACATATCACTTGCACCATCAATGCGGGCGCTCTCCGCAAAATCCTTGGGGATAGACGAGAAGAAGTTGCGCAATAGGAACATATTCCATGCATTGACGCACATGGGTAAAATCAAAACCCAGATGGTGTTTTTGAGCCCTAAGTAGCGGGAGATTAACATATAGTTTGCAACCAGACCGCCGTTGAACAACATGGTGAAGTAAACAAAGAAGTTAATCTGGCGCCCATATTTTAAGCGACCCGTAGAAAGGGGATAGGCAAGCATACTGGTGATTACCAGTGCGATACCAGTGCCCACAACGGTAACAAAGATGGAAACCATATAAGATTGATAAATCTGGTCGGTTTCAAAGAGTAGCTCATACGCTGCGAGTGAAAATTCACTTGGAAATAGCTGATAGCCACTTTGTGCAAGCGCAATTTCATCCGTGAATGATGCTGACAGTGCAATTAAGAAGGGGTATAAGCAGATTGCCGCAAAGGCAATTGCAAATACATAGCAGACCGCAGATAAAATTTTATCACTACGCGGGGTGCGGATTTTGTTGTTGATTTCAATTGATTTTGTCATATTATCGCACCTCCCCTTAGAATATTGCCGCTTCAGGCTCAAATTTTTTGGTTAGCATATTGGCAGTCAATACAAATGCCATGCCAACAACGGACTGAATCATACCAAGTGCAGAGGACATCGAGTAGTTGCCCATGGTACGCATCATGCGGTAAACGTAGGTATCGATAACGTCTGTGGTGCTATATAGTAGCGAGTTGTCACCAATCAAACCGTAAATCATGCCGAAGTCACCATTAAAGATACGACCAACACTAAATAGGGTCATGAGGATAATGGTAGGACGCAGGATGGGGATGGTCAAGTATAAAATCTGCTGCCAACGGTTTGCACCATCGATGGTAGCTGCCTCATAAATGCCGGTATCAATGCCTGTGATGGTTGCGATATAGACAATGGCGAGATAGCCCGCACCCTGCCAGATTTTCAAAAAGACAAGCAATGCCACCCATACGGTTGGGTCAGAGTAGAAGGAAATTGGATAACCAATCTCCGCAAGCCACATCGAAAACATACCACCATCGGTTTTTAGGAAGGCTTCTAAAAAGAGTGCGATAACGGTCCAAGAGATAAAGTAAGGTAAAATCGAAATGGTCTGTGCGATTTTCTTAACATGCTTTTGCTTAATCTCGCTGAACATAATGGCGAGCACCACCGCAAACATCGTGCTGAATGTAATAAACAAAACATTGAGTAGCAGCGTGTTTTTGATTACCATGACAAGGTACTCAAAGTTTGTCGTCAGTAAGTATTTAAAGTTTGCAAGCCCTACAAATGGGCTACCAAAAATACCTGCGATGATTTTAAAATCCTGAAACGCGATGACTAGACCGCCCATCGGGATATAATGAAATACGATAAAAAATAAAATGCCAGGTAGCATAATTAAGTATAGCGGACCGTTCGCTTTCATTTCATGAAAAAAACCAGTTTTCGCCTTTTTTTCTGCCACCGCACCGTCTTTTACCTTTACGGTTTTTTGCAACATGCACAATCTCCTTTCCTATTTGCCACATAGACAAAGCCGCTTGCTGTTCGTGTACACACGGCTCTACTCCTTTTTCTTGTGGTTCTAGTGTAGTATCTAAACCCTTTCCTCACAAGCCTGAAAACTGGATTTTTGGGCATTCACCACTTATCAAACCTTTATTTTCCTGTTTTGGGGATGTTTTTTGGGTAAAATGTGGAGACTTTTTTGTAATTCGGTAAATTTTCCCCTGCAAACTTGCATTTCCACCTTGCGCGAAGTGTCCTTTTTATTATAAAATAGAGGTACTATTTTTTCGTTTTCTGCTATTTTTTCATCCTTTGCCATTGCTTGCACTGTTCTGGGCGCTTTTGTTTTCCACAAACGCCGCAAAAAATGTTGAAAAAACAGCGGCAACAAACGCAATAAAAACCAAACGTTGCACCTCTCTTTTTGATTGGGTGCACGGAAAAGGGGGTGCTTCTTCTATTGTTTGATTTCACACACAAAAGCATGCAAGCTGTTCCGACATCGCCAAGCAAAAAGTGGCAATTGCTTGCTGCGACCTTTATGCTCCTGTTTACTATACTGGCAAGTGGGTGCAGTACCAATCTACCGGCCTTGTTTTCCACCACAGCCGATGTAGCAAGCACAGCACAGACCATTCATATTTATCTGCCAGAAGAAGTAGATAGTCTTACCGAAATCGCAGACGCCTTTGAGGAACAGACCAAAGATACCTTAAATATCCAGTTAGAATTTCATACTGTGTCTGAAGCCGAATATTACAAGGAAATTGATTTGCTGCTTTCGCTTGGTGAGGATATCGATTTGATTTACACCTCGCCCTCTTTAAATTTAAGCAGCTTAATCTCCAACAATCAGCTACTGTCGCTAGACGATTATTTTAACAACCCCGATTATCCTGGGCTATACGCTACCTTCTCCGAAACAGACATCGAAGCCAATTTATACGATGATGTTTTGTATGGCTTACCCCTTTCCAATGGCTATACCGAAATCTGCGGCGTGATTTACCGCCAAGACCTGCTCGAAGCCGCAAACCTTGGCTTTACCCAAATCACCAATGCGGAAGAATTGCTTGCCTATTCCGATTATATTTACCAGAGCAATCTTGGTATTTCTGCCCTTGGGCTTACCTCAGATGGATTTTGCTATACCTTTGAACAGACGATTGATGCGCTAGAAGCCAATATTTATACTGTGCCAGGTTACAGCACGCAGAGCGTGCCGATGACGGTAGTGCTTTCCGAAGATCAACGCACAGTCGAGGCTGTTTTGTTCCTAGGAGATGACCTTTCTCTTTATGAGTCGCTTTCGGGCAATGTGCAATATGACTTTATGGCGGCGCATTACTTTGAAAACGTAACCCTAAACCAATACGTTCAACCCAATAGTATCTTGACCGCCTCTAGTGTAGAATTACTAATGGCGGGCAGCGTTGCAGCCATCCAATCCACCCTTGACCACGGCACCATTTCCCTGCAAAACACCTTGCAACAAACTGTTCCGGGGGCGACCCTTTCGTTTTACCCCTACGATACCGCCTTGTTATCCGAGGATATTGCAGACGGCAGTTTACTCTCTAGCATGCGAGCAGAAAGTTACCTTTGCATTCCCGCAAGCAGCGAAAATGTAGATGCGACCATTGCCTTTTTGGATTGGCTCTATACCAGTCAAGAAAACAGCGATTTATTCTCGTATGGAGTAGAGGGGCTAGACTGGCAAGCAGACAGCGAGGGCAATGTGCTGCTGCTAGAAAACGAAAGCTATACCTATTACCCATGCTATCTGTTAACCCTAAGCGATACCTATAACCGCACCTTATCCGGAGTAAGCGAGTGGGAATTGCAATTCATTGAAATCCAACACGATGAAACATTATATAGTAAAAGCCCGCTTTCGGATTTTCTGCTAGACACCACCTATATTTCGAGTGAAATGGTGCAACTGCAAAATTTATACAGCGAATATGCCCTGCAACTAAACGCGGGCAGCTATGGCGAGGAGACTGCCGAAATCATTGCCGAAATCGGCGAGCGCGCCGCAACCTCAGGCATTGAGGCAGTGCGCTCAGAAATCAAAAAGCAAGTGCAACTGTTCTTGAACGCACAAAATTAAAGAAAATAAAAAATCGGCAAAACAATAAACACACCAACATAAAAACCCGGCAACCTTCTGCATTTCTGCAAATGGTTGCCGGGTTTATTTTATCTTGTTACAAAGAGTCGATTGCCCACTTTGGAATTATGTCGCACCCTTGCCAAAGCAAAGCGCTACATCAACCCAAATTATTTGTAAAGTTCTACCAGTTTCAACAGATGTTCATAGCGTTCTTCTGCTGCTTTCTGGTTCTTCTCGAATAGATCTTCTGCACGGTCTGGGAATGCAAGTGCCAAACGGCTGTAACGGCTTTCGTTCTTGAGGAATGCTTGGTATTTGTCCATCACGCCAGGTTTCGAGGATAGGGTGAATGGGTTTTTGCCTTCTGCCTTGAGGGCTGGGTTGAAGGTGAATAGGTTCCAGTAACCTGCTTCAACCGCAGATTTCATGGTGTTCTGGCAGTTGGTCATGCCGCCCTTAATGCCGTGTAGTTCGCAAGGTGCGTAACCGATAACAAGGGAAGGACCGTTGTATGCTTCTGCTTCTGCGATTGCTTTGATTGCCTGTGCAGGGTTTGCACCAAGGGCGATCTGTGCAACGTAGATGTAGCCGTAAGACATTGCAATTTCGGAAAGGCTCTTCTTCTTGAGCTCTTTACCCGCAGCAGCAAACTGGCAAACTTCGCCGATGTTGGATGCTTTGGATGCCTGTCCACCAGTGTTGGAGTACATTTCAGTATCGAATACAAAGATGTTTACGTTTTCGCCAGAAGCAAGCACGTGGTCAACACCGCCGAAGCCGATATCATAAGCCCAGCCGTCGCCACCGAAGATCCATACAGATTTCTTGTCGAGGAACTGTTTCTTGCTGAGCACTTCTTTGCATGCGTCACAGCCACATGCTTCTAGTGCAGCAATCAATGCCACGGTAGGTGCAGCATTTGCATTGGTATCTTCTTTAGTTGCCATGAATGCATCGATAGCTGCTTTTAGCTCTGCGCTTGCATCTGCAGCGATTGCTTCTAGCTTACCAATTAGGCTATCACGGATCATCTTCTGACCGAGGTACATGCCAAGACCATGCTCAGCATTGTCTTCAAACAGAGAGTTACACCATGCGGGACCCTTGCCAGTATCTTTGTTTACTGTGTAAGAGGAAACCGCTGCGGTGCCGCCCCAGATAGAGGAACAACCAGTTGCATTGGAGATATACATTTTTTCGCCGAAGAGTTGGGTGATGAGGCGTGCATAAGAAGTTTCTGCACAGCCTGCGCAAGAACCAGAGAACTCAAGCAATGGCTGCTCGAACTGAGAGCCCTTGACCGAGGTAACAGGCATCATGCCAGGTTTCTTGGAAACGTTTGCTACGCAGTAATCGAATACTTCCTGCTCTGCAGCCTGAGATTCCTGTGGAACCATGGTGATTGCTTTGGTTGGGCAAACGGTAACACATTCGCCACAGCCCATGCAGTCTAGTGGGGAAACAGTCATGGTGTATTTGTATTCGGTTGGTTTTGGTTTGTTGTCAGCAGATTTCAGTGCAGCAGGTGCAGCAGCGATTTCATCAGCGCTTAGCATGAATGGGCGAATGGTTGCATGCGAGCAAACATAAGCACACTGGTTACACTGGATACATTTGCCTGCATCCCATTCTGGAACGGTAACAGCAGTACCACGTTTTTCGTAAGCGGATGCGCCCTGTTCCCATTCGCCATCCACATAAGGAAGGAATGCGGAAACTGGTAGGGAATCGCCGTCCATACGAGAAACTGGATCCATGATATCCTGTACCATCTTCACAAGACCTGGGCGACCTGCAAGGGCAGCCTTAGGTGCATCTGCTTCTGGGGTTGCCCATGCAGCAGGTACTTCTACCTTGTGCAGTGCGTCAAGACCAGCATCAATTGCTTTGTAGTTCATTTCAACTACGTGATCGCCTTTTTTCGCATAGCTCTTCTTCGCAGCGGCTTTCATGTAGCCAACAGCTTCGTCGATAGGCATGATATCAGCAAGTTTGAAGAAAGCAGACTGAAGAATGGTATTGTTGCGTTTGCCCATACCGATTTCAATTGCTTTGTCAATTGCATTGATGGTGTAAAGCTGAATATTGTTATCCGCAATATATTTCTTTGCTTCTGCATTTAAGTGGTGTGCAACTTCTTCATCGCTCCACTGGCAGTTGATCATAAATACACCGCCTGGTTTTACGTCCTGTACCATTTTTAGACCCATGTTTACATAAGCAGGGTTATGGCAAGCTACGAAGTCAGCCTGGTTGATGTAGTATGGGCTGCGGATTGCTGCATCGCCAAAACGAAGATGGCTGATGGTGAAGCCGCCAGTTTTCTTAGAGTCATACTGGAAGTAAGCCTGTACATATTTGTCGGTGTGGTCACCAAGAATCTTAACAGAGTTCTTGTTTGCGCCAACAGTACCGTCACCACCAAGACCCCAGAATTTGCATTCTTTGGTGCCTTTTGCTGCGGTGATTGGTGCAGGTTTTACTTCTGGCAAGGATAGACCGGTAACGTCATCGTTAATGCCAAGGGTGAAACGTGCTTTTGGTTCATCTTTTGCGAGTTCTGCGAATGCAGCAAATACAGAAGATGGAGGGGTATCTTTGCTGCCTAGACCGTAACGGCCGCCGGTGAGCACAACATCGTGCATGCCTGCTTCACGCAAGGTGGTAGCAATATCAAGGTAGAGAGGCTCGCCAAGAGAGCCGGGTTCTTTGGTGCGGTCAAGCACTGCAATTTTCTTAGCAGTTGCAGGGATCGCAGCAAGGAAGTGTTTGGAGGACCATGGGCGATATAGGCGAACTTTGATGATACCAACTTTTTCGCCAGCAGCGGTGAGGTAATCAACAACTTCGTCTGCTACGTCACAGATGGAGCCCATTGCAACAAGAACACGGTCAGCATCCGCTGCGCCGTAGTAGTTGAACAGGCCGTAATCGGTGCCCAATTTCTCATTGATTTTGCCCATATATTTTTCAACAACTTCTGGCAATGCATCATATACGCTGTTGCATGCTTCACGATGCTGGAAGAAGATATCGCCGTTTTCGTGAGAACCACGCATTTTTGGGGTGTTGGGGTTAAGTGCTTTTTTACGGAATTCGTCAACTGCTTCCAGGTTGCACATTTCAGCAAGGTCTGCATAATCCCATTTTTCAATTTTCTGGAATTCATGAGAGGTACGGAAACCATCAAAGAAGTTTACGAAAGGAACTTTGCCTTCGATTGCGGAAAGATGAGCAACAGGAGATAGATCCATAACTTCCTGTACAGAGCCTTCTGCAAGCATTGCAAAACCAGTCTGGCGAGCAGCCATAACGTCACTGTGGTCACCGAAGATGTTCAGTGCGTGGGTTGCAACGGTACGAGCCGAAACATCGAATACGCAAGGAAGCTGTTCTGCAGCGATTTTGTACATGTTAGGGATCATGAGTAACAAGCCCTGCGATGCAGTGAAGGTGGTGGTGATTGCACCAGAACCAAGCGAGCCGTGCACAGCGCCAGCAGCGCCTGCCTCGGATTGCATTTCAACAACCTTAACTTGGTCGCCGAAAATGTTCTTCTGCCCTGCTGCGGACCAGATATCTACCATATCTGCCATAGGGGAAGAAGGGGTGATGGGGTAAATTGCAGCTACTTCCGTAAAGGCGTAGGCTACATGAGCGGCAGCGGTATTGCCGTCCATTGTTTGCTTTGCTCTTGGCATAGACTTTCCTCCATTATATATGTTTTTTATAGGGAACAAATCTAAAAGAATTACATATCCTTGATAGTTAGATTCAACTAACAATTTTCGTAATTACTCTTGTACCTATTCTAGCAAAATTTCACAAGAAAGTAAACAACAAACGCCGATAATTCACCCCAATAATACAAGTAAATATTAGTGAAATTGCACATTACCGCCTTATTTTAATTGGTTTATACTTGCTTTTACGCTTTATTCATAACATTCCTTTGGCAAGGTTGCATCGAAAAACGCAAAGC
>JAWXUQ010000080.1:0-11487 GCA_044426225.1 Faecalibacterium sp.
ATCTTCCGCTTTAATACCATCCTTGACCCTGTTAACATGACGAAAATGCCAAGAACCGCCACCCATGTGATAGCATCCTGTAAAAAGAACACCCCCACAAGCGAAGCGACCACTGGCTCTAGCGTGGCGATAACGCTTGCATTGCCACCTTCTACCCCAAGGCTCATCCCCTTTAAGTAGGCAGTATAAGGAATGACACTGCCCACCACAGCAAGCAGTAAAAAGAGCACCGCACCCGTTGCTGTGGGCGCTGCAATTTGCCATGGTGGGCAAAGCGCCAAGAAAGCAACCCCTGTGCATAAGGTTGGTACGATGGTATTGATGTTCGCATCATAAAGGGTTAAGCCTTTGCGCCCAAAAATGGAAAGCATAGAATAAGAAAGCCCAGATAACAGACCGAACAAAATGCCATACCCATCCCCGCTGATTGCAGCCGGGTTATATACACCGGTAACAAGCACAAGCCCTACAATGGTGCAAAGTAGTGCGAGCATTTTGCCTTTGCTAATACGCTCTTTATAGATAATGCGCGAGAATAAAATGACAAAGGCAGGCGCAGTATATAGCAGCACCGATGCCACCGCCATCGAAAGGCGCTCAATGGCAAGCGAATAAAAATAATAGGTACCAAAGATGGCAAAGATACCATTGCATGCAAAGTAAGGCACGTCCTTCCACTTAATTTTAGAAAAGATACGAGAATGCACCGCCCACACCAGAAAAAACAGGCAGGTGATAAAACACCGTACGGCAGGCACGGACAATCCACTGTATCCTTCTAGAAATAACAAGCGACTGATGAGCGGCAAAAGCCCCCAACAGACCGCTGATAACATAATATACAATACACCTTTTTTCATTTTTACCATCCTTATGTTTTATATCAATATGCTTATTGACATGCCCAATCCATCATTTTTTACAAACAAATCGGCAAACATGTTATCGATTACCCGATAGTTCAAAGACATCGCCATATTGCAACCGCCAAAAACAGATCAATTTTTCTATTCATATTTTATGGTAAAGCCATACAAAAAGCAAGCCACGTAAGAACAACGGCGCATCGACTTTTATGGTGCTCAAATTTTTCCCCCACAATTTGTTCTCCTGTCAAGTACAAATCAATGAAATAAACCGTAAAAAGCAACAAAATCATCACACTTTTCTCAATAATTTCAGCGCACTATACAGTTCTATCACTCTGCACAAAAAAAGACTTTATTTTTGTGCAACACAGTGCTATACTGTGTACAACATCAAAGCAATGAGCCGCGACAAAGGGGTCACAGTTAGTAATAACTGTGACCTCTTTTTCAATGTGGAACAGGTCTGGCAACAAAAAAATTCCAATTTCGCAGCTTTTTTCTTCGATGAAACGACATTTACAGAAACAAATAGAGAGGTATCGACGATGAAAAAAATTTCCAGAAACACATTTCTAAAATTAACTGCTGCATCGACAGCCGCAGCTGCACTGGCAGCTTGTAGCTCTTCCACACAGGAAGGCACCACCACGAGCACAGCAAGCACAAGCACTGCAAACACAAGCACCGATGCAAGTGATGAAGATAGCATCATCAAATTCGGTGCAATTTGCTCTATGACTGGTGCATCTGCACTGTACGGCGAGGGCGCACAGAACGCACTGACCATGGCTGTGGAAGAAATCAATGCAGCGGGCGGCGAATACACCGTTGAAATGCTAAACAATGGCACCGTGGCAGATGATGCATCTGACTCAAAACAGGCAATCAACGCTTACAACAGCATTATGTCGGAAGGTCCAGAAGCAATTCTTGGCTGCTTCTTCTCTTCTGTTACTCTGCCAATCGCAGAACAGGCTACCACCGATGGCATGCTTGTACTGGCAACTGGCGCAACCAACACCGAAGTAACCCTAAAAGGTGACACCATTTTCCGTAACTGCTTTATTGACCCTTATCAGGGTGCTATGGCTGCACAGTTTGTAAACGAAAAAGGCTGGAGCAAAGCCGGCATCATCTATGCAAAAGACGATGACTACTCGAACGGCTTGAAAGATGCGTTCATTGAAAGTGCCGAAGCTCTCGGCATTGAAGTTGTATATACCGGTGAGTGCACCACCACCGATACCGATTACAGCGCACAGACCTCACAGGTTGTGGCAAACGGTGCAGACTTCCTTTACTATCCTGCTTTCCTAGATACGGTTCCTCTACTTGTCGGCGCTGCTCGTGATGCGGGCTTTGCAGGTCCCATCATGGGTGGCGACGGCTGGGACGGTGCGGACACCACCGGCATGGAAGACGATTTTGTAGATTGTTACTTTACCAATCACTACTCTTCAGAGGACACTTCTGAAGCAGTTGTAAACTTTGTAAGTAACTACACCGAACGCTTTGGTTCTGACACCCTTACCGCTTGTGCAGCGCTTTATTATGATGGGCTATACATGCTAGTAGAAGCTGCAAAACTTGGCGGCGGCTCTGACACTGCATCGATGGTTGCCGGCATGACTGGTATGACCTTCAGCGGTGTTGGCGGTACCTTCACCCTAGATGAAAACGGCGATGCACCTAAGAGCGTTGTCATCAACACCTACGAAGACGGTGCAATCAAATGGCTGATGACCCTTGCACCAAAATCCTAAATAAACTGCTACCGATTTAAAAACAGTAGCTTGTAACACAAAGGGCTGCTGCATTTCTATTTTTTAGAAGCTCTCTCATAGGGGCTGCTAAAAAAGAAGTGCGGCAGCGTCTTTGTATTACAAGGATTTTCGATATGAAAGACAAAAGGTGACCAGAATGACATTTTCTTTATTTCTGCAAAGCCTAATCAATGGGTTAAACCAAGGTGCGATTTATGCGCTGATTGCACTTGGATATACCATGGTTTATGGCATTATTCGCATGATAAACTTTGCCCATGGTGATTTTATCATGATTGGCTCTTATACCATGTTTTACACCATTCCCATCATCGTCGCATACGGTGTGCCCGCATGGATGGCAGTCTTGCTTGCCATTGTTGTCTGCGCAGTAGTTGGTGTGCTAGTAGAGGTGATTGCCTATCGCCCAGTACGCAAGGCGGGGCCAATGTCTGCGCTGATTACAGCGCTCGCCATGAGCCTATTTTTAGAAAACCTTGCCATGGTAATTTGCGGCTCTAAACCCTATACCGTTGCTACCATTTTTGATTTGCCCTCTGTTTCTGTGTTTGGGGTTGCGCTTTCGCTCAACGTTATTTTAACCATTGGCATTGGCTTCCTCATCATGATTGGGCTGCAACTATTTGTACAAAAAACAAAGCTCGGCAAAGCAATGCGTGCGGTGCCACAAGACAAAGACGCTTCGATTTTGACTGGAATCAACGTCAACAAAATCATTACCGTTACCTTTGCCATTGGCTCAGCACTTGCTGCGATTGCTGCGCTGATGTATCTTGCAAAATACCCACGCGTCACCAATGATATGGGCTCGATGATGGGCATCAAAGCCTTTATTGCAGCGGTTTTGGGCGGCATTGGCTCTATCCCTGGTGCCATGATTGGCGGGTTGCTTGTTGGTCTAATTGAAATTTTCGTCAAACTATATCTGCCTGGTTGGTACGAAGCCATTACATATAGTATTCTGATTGTCATCTTGCTTGTCAAACCATCTGGTCTGCTCGGTAAGAACATCAGCGAGAAAGTGTAAGGAGGCAAAAAATGAAAAAAGAACGTAAAATAGCCTATCTTATCAATGCCATCGGGACTGCGGCGCTGTTTTTCTCGATGATGTCTTTATTCTGGATGCAATTGTTTGGCACCAAAACAACCTATATCCAAGGTATTTGCACCACTGCTTGCTACACCATTATCATGGTAGCATCGCTGAACTTAGTGGTTGGCTTTATGGGTGAGTTTTCACTTGGGCATGCCGGGTTTGTTTCGGTTGGTGCGTATGCTTCTGCCATTGCGTCAAGCGCACTTGCGGGCAAGGGGCTCTCTGACCTGATGCTTTTTATCATTGCGCTTATTTTAGGTGGCATTGCCGCCGGGATTGCGGGGCTTGCCGTTGGCATTCCCGCACTGCGTTTGCGCGGCGATTACCTGTGCATTGTTACCGTTGCCTTTGCTGAAATCATCCGTGTTATTTTCTGCAACCTTGAAATTACAGGCGATGGGCGCACCATGAGTGGCATTCTAAAGCTATCCACCTTTGACCGTGCCTTCTGGGTGATGGTGGTATGTGTTACCATCATGTATATGTTTGTGCGCAGCCGCTTTGGGCGCACCGTCAAGGCAATCCGCGAGGATTACATCGCAGCAAGCGCCTCGGGCATTAACGTAACCTTTTACAAGGTACTCACCTTCTCTATTTCAGCTTTCTTTGCAGGGATTGGCGGCGGTGTATATGCCCATTACATGACCGCAATGATTCCCACAGACTTTAACTTTATGTATTCTGCAGAGCTGCTGAGTGAGGTTATCATCGGCGGTACAGGCAGCTTAACTGGTTCAGTTGTGGGCGCTGCATTCCTATCTAGCCTACCAGAAATGATGCGCGAGTTCTCTACCTATCGTATGCTTGCTTATTCGGTGGTGCTTGTGCTTGTTATGATGTTCCGCCCAGGCGGGTTATTCGGTCGCTGGGAATTCTCGTTGCCCGATCTGTTAAAGCAAATCGCATCCCTTGGCAACGCAAAAAAAATGAAAGAGGAGGTATCACACCATGGCTGAAAAAAAATGCACGCCTGTGCTAAAAGCGCAACACCTCGGCATTCAATTTGGCGGCTTAAAAGCGGTGGATGATTTTAACATTGAAATCGGGCCTTCTGAGTTGTGGGGGTTGATTGGTCCCAACGGCGCAGGCAAAACCACCGTGTTTAACCTACTGACAGGTGTTTACAAACCAACCGAAGGCTCGTTTTATCTGGACGGCGAACGGATGAACGGCAAGAAAACCCATCAAATCGTCAATGCAGGGATTGCGCGTACCTTCCAAAACATTCGCCTGTTCAAACGCATGACTGTGCTTGAAAACGTAATTGTTGCGATGGAACAATCAATGAAATGCACCTTGGTGGATGCCGTATTGCGCACCCCTAAATTCTGGAAAGAAGAAGCTGCGCTCGAAGCACGTGCGATGGAGCTGCTCGAGATTGTGCACCTGTCAGAATACCGCGACCAAGACGCAAACAACCTGCCCTACGGGCAACAGCGCCGCCTTGAGATTGCACGTGCGCTTGCCACCAACATGAAACTGCTGCTACTGGATGAACCCGCTGCGGGCATGAACCCAACCGAAACCGAAGAATTGCTAGAAATCATTGACTATATTCGGAATGAGTTTAAAATTCCGGTGCTGCTTATTGAGCATGATATGAGCCTGGTCATGAAAATCTGCGAGCATATTAAGGTGATTGATTTTGGCACCACCATTGCCGAAGGTTTGCCCGAAGAAATTGCAAGCAACCCACGCGTAATTGAAGCATATCTTGGAAAAGACGATGAGGAGGAATTAGAACATGCTTGAGGTAAAAGACTTACAAGTAAATTACGGTGCAGTGCATGCTGTGACCGGGGTTTCTCTTCACGTCAATGACGGTGAAATCGTTTCGCTGATTGGGGCAAACGGCGCAGGTAAAACCACGATTTTGCGCACCATTTCTGGGCTAGAAAAAGCGGCAGACGGTGAAATCATCTTTGATGGCGCAAACCTACGCAAAACAGAGCCAAGCAAAATTATCACCCTTAAACTGGCGCACGTGCCAGAAGGGCGCCACATTTTTGCCGATATGACGGTGGAAGAAAACCTGCAAATGGGCGCTTATGCGGATGAAAAAGACGCTGCCAAAACCATGAAAAACGTCTATGAGCGATTTCCCCGCCTACTAGAGCGCCGCCGCCAGATGGCAGGCACCCTCTCCGGTGGCGAACAGCAGATGCTTGCAGTAGGGCGCGCCCTCATGGCAAAGCCCAAGATGATTTTAATGGATGAACCTTCGATGGGGCTATCCCCTTTGCTAGTAAAAGAAATTTTTTCTATCATCAAAGAGGTAAACAAGCAAGGCATTACCATTTTGCTAGTAGAACAAAACGCAAAGATGGCGCTTTCAATTTCAAACCGTGCCTATGTGCTAGAAACCGGAAAAATCACCATTGAAGGCGATGCCAAAGAGCTGCTCTGTGATGACCGTGTGCGCAAGGCATACCTTGGGCAATAAAGGAGGATTTGCTATGTCTGAAAACAACTATTTCGTCATCGCCATCACCCGCACCTGTGGCAGTGGTGGTGGAAGCATCGGCAAAGCACTCGCTGATGCCTATGGCATTGACCTGTATGACCGCAAATTACTGCGCCTTGCCGCAGAGGATAGTGGAATTAACGAAGCAGTCTTTGCGCAAGCAGATGAAATCACCAAAAAGACACTGCTGTATCGCGTTTCTAAACAGGTATATAAGGGTGAGCTAATCCCCCCAGAAAGCGGAAACTTCCTCTCCGATAAAAATCTGTTCAACTATCAGGCAAAAATCCTGCGCGAACTTTCAGAAAAAGAAAGCTATATCTGTATTGGGCGCGCAGCCGACTTTGTGCTTGCAGATAAACCCAATGTAGTGAGCATTTATGTGGATGCCCCTTATCAGTGGCGGATATCACACGAGATGGAGCGCCAAGGGATTGAGTGCCATGATGCAGTGCGTTATATTGACCAACTGGATAAATACCGCAACAGCTATTACACCTATCATACCGGGCGCAAATGGAAGCGACCAGAAAATTATGACCTATGTATCGATACCTCTCGACTTGGGATTGAAAACAGTGTAAAATTGATAGAGGAATACGTCCGATTAAAATTTGGTGTTAGCCCAAAGTGATTGCCCATACCGAAGCGAAGGTGCGGAACACTTTGCGTCAACCCCATAATAACAAAAAGGAACACCGATGCAAGAAAGTTTATACCGCGCCTACCTCGAGATTTTACAGACAGAACTTGCGCCCGCAATGGGCTGTACGGAACCCATTGCCGTTGCCTATGCCGCTGCAAAAGCACGCGCTGTACTTGGTGCCCTGCCCCAAAGTGTGCAAGTAAAGGCAAGCGGCAACATTGTAAAAAACGTAAAAAGCGTGATTGTGCCCCACACGGGTGGGCTAAAGGGCATTACCGCCGCCACTGCTGCGGGGATTGTTGCCGGCAACGCAGACAAAGAACTGGAAGTGCTTGCCGCTGTGACCCCTGCACAGATTGCGTGCATGGCAGAGTATCTGCAAAACACACCCATTACAGTGGAGGAATTTCAGACGGACCATGTGTTTGATTTGAAAATCAGTGTGTTTGCAGAAAATGCAAGTGCCAGTGTGCACCTGCGCGGCACCCACACCAATATCATCGAAATCGCCAAAAATGATGCGGTGCTATTTGCGCAAGACTACACCGCCGCCGTAGGGCACACTGGGCACGAATTGCTCAGCGTGAGTGATATTGTGGCATTTGCAAACACTGTAAAATTTGCAGATATTCAAGAAGTGATTGGCCGGCAAATCCGCTATAACACCGCCATCGCAGAAGAGGGCTTGCGCGGGAACTGGGGCGCACGCATTGGGCAAATTTTGCTAAAATGCTATGGCGACACCCTGCCTAATCGTGCCAAAGCAATGGCTGCGGCGGGCTCAGACGCGCGAATGAGCGGCTGTGAGCTGCCTGTTGTCATTAACTCTGGCAGCGGAAACCAAGGGCTGACTGTTTCACTACCCGTGATTGAATATGCCAAAGACCTTGGCGCAAATGAGGAAACGCTGTATCGCGCACTTGTGATTGCAAACCTAGTCGCCATTCATCTAAAAACAGGCATCGGCTGCCTTTCTGCCTATTGCGGGGCAACCAGTGCCGCAGCGGGGATGGGTGCAGGCATCACCTATTTATACGGCGGGCAAACAAAAGAGATTGCGCACACCATCGTCAACGCACTTGCGATTAATTCAGGGATGATTTGTGATGGTGCCAAGGCAAGCTGTGCGGCAAAAATCGCCTCAGCGGTAGATGCTAGCTTGCTTGGTATGGTGATGTACCAAGAGGGCAGCCAGTTCCGCGCGGGGGATGGGATTATCACCAAAGGAGTGGAAAATACCATCCGCAATGTGGGCACACTCGCACAGGATGGCATGCGCGAAACCGACCAAGAAATTATTCGGATTATGCTTGAAAGCCATACATAATAGCGGATATTGTTTACCTTGCACCACGCGAGCACACAACTGTAATTGGAAAATTATTACTGCAAGATAAGCGCATTATATATGCACAAGGCACGCACAAAATTAACGCATAACCTTCACAAAAACTAGAGAATACAAAAAGCCGACACCTTTCAAAAACTGAAGGGTGCCGGCTTTATTTTGTTTTATCCAAAGAATACGCTTAGGTTAGGCTGTGTTTTCACACTGCTACCCTGCCCTATCACAGCGCGACAAGGCAGCAATCACCATTAGTAAGCAGCTGCTAGGCGCGCTTCTTCTTCGGCAGCTTCCTGTGCATCACGTGCTTGTTCACGCTGTGCAAGGTCCTCTTCTACCTCTGGTAGACCAGTACCTGCAGGAATAAGTTTACCGATGATAACGTTCTCTTTCAGACCAGAGAGTGGGTCAACCTTGCCTTTGATTGCGGCTTCGGTGAGCACACGGGTGGTTTCCTGGAAGGACGCTGCGGAAAGGAAGGAATCAGTTGCAAGGGATGCTTTGGTGATACCAAGCAATACTTGAGTGTACTGAACCATACGCAAATCGGTTTCGCCTGCGATGATGCGGGCAGAAAGTTCCATGTTCTTGTTTTCTACTTCTAGCTTATCAGCCAGTGCACCGCCGATGAAATCGGAAGAACCAGAATCAGTAACACGAACCTTGCGGCACATCTGACGGACGATAACTTCGATATGCTTATCGTTGATTTCTACACCCTGCAAACGGTAAACCTTTTGTACCTCAGTGATGAGGTAGTTTTGTACCGCAGAAAGCCCCTTGATTGCAAGGATATCTTGTGGATAAGCAACACCCTCTTTGGTGAGGAAATCGCCTTTTTCTACGATATCGCCAGGCTGTACGCTAACGTGCTGGGTGAAAGGAATGGAGTAGCTCTTAACGCTTTCGCTGCCTTCGTCATCCTGACCGCTGATCTTGATGCTAACACCTTTCTTGGTGTCGTCCTCAGAAACGGTACCGGTGATTTCTGCCATGATTGCCATGCTCTTGGGACGGCGGCTTTCAAATAACTCTTGGATACGAGGTAGACCCTGGGTGATATCTTCTGCCGATGCGATACCACCGGTATGGAAGGTACGCATGGTAAGCTGTGTACCAGGCTCACCGATAGATTGTGCAGCGATGATACCAACCGATTCACCAAGCTGTACCGAACCGCCGTTTGCCATGTTCGAGCCATAGCAGTGTGCGCAAACACCAGTTTTTGCACGGCAGGTCAGTAAGCTGCGGATTTTCAAGCTAGTGATGCCCGCTGCTTCGATTTTGTCTGCATCGTAAAGGTCAATCATTTTGCCTTCTGGCACAATGACATCGCCGGTAACAGGGTCAAGTACATCGCCCACAGCGTAACGACCAATCAGACGTTCGCGGAATGGCTCAATGCGTTCTTTGCCTTCGGTGATCTCTGCAACTACGATACCATCCGCAGTTTTGCAATCGATTTCACGGATGATAACATCCTGAGAAACGTCAACCATGCGGCGGGTTAGGTAGCCCGAGTCAGCGGTACGGAGTGCGGTATCAGCAAGACCTTTACGCGCACCACGCGAGGATACGAAGTATTCCAAGATGTTAAGCCCTTCACGGTAGTTTGCACGGATGGGCATCTCGATGGTGTGACCTGCGGTATTTGCAAGCAGGCCGCGCATGCCTGCGAGCTGTTTGATCTGGTTCATAGAACCACGCGCGCCGGAATCCGCCATCATATAAATCTGGTTGTCAGTTGGTAGGTTATCGGATAGGGCTTTCGATACCTTATCAGTGGTTTTCTGCCATACATCGATAACTGCGCTGTAACGTTCATCGTCCGAGATAAGACCCTTGTTGAACAGCTTGCCTACTTTAGAAACCTGTGCATCTGCATCTAGCATAAGCTGTGCTTTTTGTGGTGGGATAACCGCATCACAAACCGCAACAGAGATCGCAGACATAGTAGAGTATTTATAACCTTGGTTTTTGATTTGGTCAAGCATCTTTGCACAAGCACGGGTGCCGTGGCAAGTGAGGCAACGATGAATGATATCTGGCAAGGTTTTTTTGGTAACACGGAAGCTGATTTCATAATCAAGCTCATGCTCTGGGTCAGTGCGGTCAACACAGCCCAAATCCTGAGGAATTGGGGTATTGAAGATGATGCGACCAACGGTAGCTTCCACTAGACCAGTTTTTTCTACACCGTTCAGCGTCATGGTACGGCGCACACGGATAGGAGCATGCAGGGTAACATCATGCTCTGCATAAGCCATCAATGCTTCATTTTCATCACGATATACACTGCCTGCACCCTTGTCGTTTTCACGCACGGTGGTAAGGTAATAGCTACCAAGAATCATATCCTGCGAAGGAACCGCAACAGGGGCGCCGTCCGAAGGTTTCAAGAGGTTACCAGAAGCAAGCATCAGCATTTTTGCTTCGCGACATGCTTCGGTAGAAAGAGGCAGATGAACCGCCATCTGGTCACCGTCAAAGTCAGCGTTAAATGCAGTACAGGACAGTGGGTGCAATTTGATTGCACGACCTTCTACTAGAACAGGGTTGAATGCCTGAATGCCAAGACGATGCAAGGTAGGTGCACGGTTGAGCAGCACTGGATGCCCTTTGATAACGGTTTCTAGGCTATCCCAAACTTCTGGTTTGGTACGCTCTACCATTTTACGTGCGGTTTTGATGTTAGAAGCAACACCCTTTTCTACAAGGTCTTTCATAACGAAAGGCTTGAAGAGTTCGAGTGCCATTTCTTTTGGTAAACCACACTGATCCATGCGTAGTTCAGGACCAACAACGATAACGGAACGACCAGAGTAGTCAACACGTTTGCCAAGCAAGTTCTGGCGGAAACGACCTTGTTTACCCTTAAGCATATCAGATAGGCTCTTAAGTGGGCGGTTGTTAGGGCCAGTAACAGGGCGACCACGGCGACCGTTATCAATGAGAGAGTCAACCGCTTCTTGCAGCATACGTTTTTCGTTGCGTACAATGATGTCAGGTGCGCCAAGCTCTAACAGGCGGCGCAGACGGTTGTTGCGGTTGATGACGCGGCGATACAAATCGTTGAGGTCAGAAGTTGCAAAGCGACCGCCATCGAGCTGCACCATGGGGCGCAAATCAGGTGGGATAACAGGCAATGCATCAACAATCATCCATTCTGGGCGGTTGCCAGAAATGCGGAATGCTTCAATTACTTCTAAACGTTTTAGGATGCGAACGCGTTTTTGACCAGATGCTTTTTCAACTTCTTGGTGAAGCTGTTCGCTCAAGCCGG
>JAWXUQ010000081.1:0-11404 GCA_044426225.1 Faecalibacterium sp.
TTTTTTGTGGACAGTGGCGATAACTGGTGCGCACAACGTTGCTTGCCTTGATGATATTTGCGCCCATGCTTGCGCCGCCAATGCTTGCGCTGACAACATCTGCGCTCACGGTGCTTTCATCGATTGCACTGACAAGCAAATCGCCTGTGATTGTGCCGGTGCTGCCAAAGATACCCGCCTGCACATTGCTGATGCTATACGCATTCGCATAGTTTGCGGACCCATTATAGGTGCCTGCGCTTGCACTTGCAATGCCTGCATACGCTGCATCGGTGACATACGCGCTGCCTGTGCCGCCTTCGTTATAGCTTGCTGTTACGCTTGCGCGATCGCCTGCAAGGGAAACCCCGCTGATAACCGATTGCACAGTCGCGTTATTATTCGCGACAGATACATTTGCACCTACGTTTGTTAAGCCAACCGAAACAGATACACTTGTTGCCACAGCATAACCCTTCGCAGTGGCATTGACTGTGATGCTGCTTGCCTTTACGATACCTGCGCCTGCGGTGATTGCATTTTCAGCCGTTGGGGTATCCGAATTTACCTTGCTGCTTTCGTAATCTTTATATACTACGGTGCCTTCTGTCTTGGTGGTATCACTGGTATGGTCTGCGTTGTTGGTATAACCAGACAAATCGCCAAGGCTTGCCGCACTTGCGTGGGTCAGGCTTGCCTCTGCATAGTTGACGGTAACTGCCGCCACACCAATGTTGCCAGAAAGCAGAATGCTATCCGCGGCAGTGTTGCTATCTGCCGTTACGTTGAGGGTATTCGCTGTGATGGTATTGTCTTCGCCTGGGTTTGCCCAAACGGTAAGTGAGCCACCTGCGATTGCGATGGTGTTTAGGGTGCTTGCGCTGCCTGCGCCCGCGGTGAGTGCAATGCCGTATGCCGAAGCGCGGCTTGCATCCACACCCTGTACGGTGAGGGTATCGACACCCGAAATGCTAATGTCCGAAAGACCCGCGCTGACCTCAGCAAGGCTTTGTGCCCAAACTGCGTTTAGGTTGACACCCACTGCGCCTGCCGCACCACTGACGGTGACGGCAAGGGCGGTGCTCGCTGCCTGCGTGCCACTCGCGACTACTTCGCCTTTTTCATTTTCGCTGTATGTGGCTTCAGTTTCGTTTTCAATGCCATCATTGAATTTCGCACTTACGGTAATGGCATTGCTGCCAGTGCCGATAATACTGCCACCGCTGAGCAGTGCGTAAACCACACTGCTATTGGTGCTCTGTACATAGTTGACGCCTACACCCGCTGCGCCTGCTGCAACAGAAATTGCATAGGCTTGGCTGCGACTGTTGTCAATTGCAGTAACAGACAAATCGCCGCTAATGCTAAGCGTATCCTGAATACCAAGGCTTGCACCGACAGTGCTCTCGGTAATTGCGATGGCGGTGTTTGCATTGACACCCGCCATGGCACTTGCGGCCACTGCGCCAACTGCTGCAAGGGCAGCGATGGTGCTTTCGACATTGCTGTTTGCTGCAATGCTGAGCGTGCCGACCGTGCCGCTGATGCGTGTTGCGGTAGCTGTCACGCTGATGCGGTTGATTGCAGTCGCGCTGTTCACACCGATATTCACACCACCATAGCCTAAGCCTGCGGTGTTTGCATCTGCCATAGAAGTTGCCTGTGCAACCGCGGATACCTTAGAAACATCTGCGAATACCACACCATCTAGGATGGTACGCACGGTGTCTTGACTGATTGCTAGGGATAGGCTTGCAATCAGTGTTACTGCACCCATTGCCGCACTTGCTGTGGTGGCGATGGTTTGGCCATCTTCTTTTTCTGCTAGAATGTTTAGTGTTGCTGCACTGATGGTGAGCGTTCCATCGTCATCTGCATCAATGCCTGCCTCGAGCACACCGTCTAGCAATGCAATCGCAAGGTTTAAACCAATCGCGACTGCGCCGCCTGTCAATAACCCACCAGTAGCGATTACATAGCTATCGCCAAGGTCTTTTGCAATGACATCGATATCATTTGCAACGGTAAGGGTGCCCTGCCCTGTGATGGTGCTAGAAATCGTGCCGCGTAGTTTTGCCACGCTTGCACCTGCACCAACGGCAACCACACCGCCACTTGCCGAAATATTCAGCGCGATGATTTGGTTTGTGCCAAGTGCCATTACGTCTAAATCATTTGCAGTCACGCTGCCACCTTCTAGGTGGAGCTCTGCCTCGGTGACGCTTTGGACATCAAGGTAAAGCGCGGTGACGGTTACACCAACCACACCACCTGCAACACTGATGATGCCACCCTGTGTAAAGGTAATGCTGTTTGCTTTGACTAGGATATTGTCTGCACTGATGCTGCCATTCTCTGCATTGAGATATGCATAGGTTTCTGCGTTGTGGAAAACGAGTGCGATGGCAAAGTTGATGCCAACAATTGCACCGCTGACCGCGAGTGCGTTTGCCGTGGCAAGACCAGTGCCAATCTTATTGCCACTAGCATCCACATTATAAAGCGCAAGCACCGTGATATCCTGTGGGGTTACAATGGTGCCCGATGCACTTGCTGTGGTGATGGCTTCTAGCATGACCACATTGACGTTGATGGTGATGCTTGCGTATGCAGAAGCTGCAAGGCTTGCCATTGCGGTGATGGCACTTGCCACGGTTTGCGCAATGACGGTTGCATCTTGATTGAGGTAAATTTCACTGCCCTCGTGAATGATTGCAGTATTCTGCGCGGTGTTGAGTGCAACAACTACGTTTAGTACAACGGCTGCGCCGGCTGCACTTGCTGCCACTGCTGCTGCAACACCCGCCGCGATCATGTGGCTGACGAGGTAGCTTTCTACGGTTAGGCGATCGAGTGGGGTTGCTGCGCTACCAAGGGTTGCGTATTCGCCAAGCTGTGCGCTGACATCTGCATCTACCACAACGCTTGCGCTTGTAGCCGATGCAGAGAAGTAACCACCGCCCGCCGAAATAGAAACTGCCACGATAAAGGCATAGTTTGTGCCATAATCGCCATTTGCCGAAACGAGCACATCCACTTCGCCCGCGCCGTCTGCCTTTTGAATATCGACTGCGCCCATGCTTGCTTCGACTACGCTAGAAAGCATGATGAATGCCACTGCGCCGCCAACTGCAACCGAGCCGCTGCCGCTGAGCACGATGCTGATTGCACGGATGGTAAAGCTGCTCAAATCAATATCACTGCTTGTGACACCAACGGTTTCACTGGTACCAACCCCATCTTCGTCTAGGGTAGTGTTTTCGTTTTCATCATCGAGTGCAACCACATCACTTGCTTTGACCGAGGTAAGCTCTAATTTTGCGCCACCCTCTGTGCCTGCAAGACTTTCTAGGTTGCTATTGCCCTCGATGGTCTTGCCTGGGGTTGCGCTTTCTGAGACTTCTTCGCTGCTGCTAGTTGCAGTAACGGTGACATCGCCCATGGTAATGATGGTAACATCATCGCCAACCTGTGCAATCACGTTGCTATACACAATCCCGATGACCACACCGACTGCGCCTGCGACACTAGAGCCGAAGGCAAGGGCTGCTGCGATTTGGTCAATGTTATTGCCTTCTGCCGCATTGACAAGAAGGGTGCCGACCGTTAAGGTGCTGCCTGCACCAACGGTTGCGCTGACTGCATTGGCTGGGTCGTATGTTTTCTGGCTAGAGGACATGCTCTCGTTGAGGGCATCTGCATCACTGTATTCTGTGCCATCGATGGTTACATCGCCCGATGCAATGTCATCTGATGTGCTATTGCCTACGGTTTCAGTGGCAGTAGCCCCTTCACTATCCGTATATTCTTGCTCATGGGTATTGTCCGATTCATAGTTAGAATCGCCCACAACATCAAGATCGCTTGCGGAGTCTGCGTCTAAGCCAGTGGGGTTCGAGTCGAAATCAGTCGATGCGTTTTCTGTTTTGATTTCTTCGATTTCTGCATCCACGGCATGTGCGTTTACGGTTTCGTTTGCGGTGGCATTGCTGCTATCCACATAGCTGAGTGCGCCTGCTGCGCTGCCTGTTGCATCGCCGCCAGAGGTTTCACCCACATCGTCTGTGCCTTCTACACTCACGCTTTCGCTTTCTGCGGAGGTATCACTCGAAAGGATGGCACTCGCAAAGAGTGCGCTGATGGTTTCATTGACATCTGGATTGCCATCTGCATAAAGCGCTTCGGTTGCTTCCTCTGTCAAGTTTGCGCCGACAACGGTCACAAGGATGATAAAGGCTGCGCCCACGCTGCTCGATGCACCCGCACTGATGCCATAGCTGCTGACATTGCGGTTGCTGATTGCCTGGATATCAAGCCCGCTTGGTGCGGTAACATTGTTATATGCGCCAAGGCTTGCGGTGATGGTGTTTTTCACAATAGAGATGGCCGCTGCCACACCAACACCTGCGCTGCCCGCGCTGACACCAGTGCTGCCGATGATTGCATATAGCTCATAGTAATCATCTGCTACAACGCGAACTGCTTCGCCCGCTGTTAAGGTGACATAATCGCCTGTGGTTGCGGTGGTAATCACTTCGGTGACAACCACAACGATGGTGCCTGCAACACCTGCCGAACCACCCGAAACACCTGCGCTTGCGCCAGTTGCGACAATCAATTCATCGCTATCTGCGGTGATGGCAATGGCGCCATCCGCCGTCAAGATATTCCAATCGCCGACATAGGCTTCGGTAGTGCCCATAAAGATGAGGGCTTCTACCACACCGCCAACACCTGCGCCGCCTGTGCTAGCTGCGATGCTGCCCACCACCAAAATGATGGTTGCATAGCTAATGGTTTCTACTGTGATATCACCCTGTGCGGTGAAGGAGCCTTGTGCCGCTTCGGTGCTATCATCAATGCTTGCGGTGACAACATCTTTAAAGTAGAGTGCGCCGCCCGTTGCCGCAACACTAGTACTTGCGCTGCCCGCAACACCTGCTTCGACCATGTATAGGTCATTATAGCTGTTTGCGTGTACCAAGATATCGTAGCCTGTGCTAAAGGTATTGTTTGCGCCTACACTTGCGCTGACTGTTTTGTTGAGGACAAGAACTGCCGCCGATGCCCCAACTGCGGAGCCGCTTGCGCTAATACTTATGATGCCCGCGCCATCTACGATGAAGGTATCTGCCGCTGCATAAATGCTAATGCCAAGGTAGACAGCATCATCGGTTTCGCTGACCTCGCCAAGGGCTGCTTCTTGTTGGGTTTCTGCTTTAATCGTCACACCCTTGCCTGTGCCTGCCGTTACGGTGTTACTTGCCACCACGGTGGAAACAACACCCGAAAGTGCCGTGCCACTAGAGGTAAGAGAAGCCGCGATGGTTGCAAAGACAAAGAGTTCTTCCGAGTTTGCGTAAATCGATACACCCATTGCACTAAATAGGCGCTTTTCGTCGCGCGTCCAACTCCACCCATTGGCGGTTGGCGCTGTGAGAGCAACGAGGGTGCTGTTATCTGCTACATAGGCTTTGACAATGCTCTGGAGTACGCTTGTTGCAATGCTGCCGCCTGCGGCTAAGGTGCCAGAGCTTGTTGCACTGATGGCACCAGTGATTTGAATGAGTAAGGTGTCAAGGTCTGCAAGGACTACGATGGTATCACCTGCGGTCAAAACGCTATCTTCGCCAACGGTGGCGCTGATATTGTTCTGCCCAACGATGGTGCCAATGGCACCCGCAGCCGTACTTGAGCCTGTGCCCGCAGCAAGACCCATGGTTACAACAATCGTAGTGTCCTCACCCACTGCCATAATGATGATATCACCATTATTTGCGGTGAGGGTGGTGCGATCGCCGACGCTTGCAATGAGATTGCGCTCAAAGATTGCGGTGGAGACAACACCAGTGCCAGTGACACCAGAGGAAGCAGAGGAAAGTGCCATGCCAACAATGACGAACACTTCTAGGACATCGCCCTGTGCGATGATGAGAATATCGCCGTCCTCTACTACGATAGTAGTATCATTACCAACGGTTGCAGCGGCTTCGCTTGTGGTGGACTGTACCGCGATGACTGCATTTGCAGAAGTACCGCTTGAGCCCAAAGCTGCCGATGCACTGGCAACGATGTTAATTAAGGTTTCTTTGACCAGTGCGTTGACCGAAAGCTCAGCCTCTTCGCCCGTAACCTGCAATGTGACATTATCACCAATGGCGGCGGTTGCGCTGCCCTCGGTCAAGACGACACCCACGCTGCCACCCAGTGCAGTCGCACTGTTCGAGCCGCTTAGACTTGCAAGGACGTTGATGAGTTTGCTCATGCTGATAGCATGAACTTCGGCATCGCCTTGGTTTACGGTGAAGTTTGCATTATCTTTTACTTCAGCAAGCACATCCATATCTTGGATGATGACATTAATGCCGCCACCCACGGTGCTGCCATTGTTTGAACCAGTAGACACTGCCATGGCAAAGGTAATGCCAAGGATATCGTTGACACTGGTTGCATCCACGAGCAAGCTGCCTAGTTCGCTACCTTCGGCGGCGCCCATGCTTGCAGTGACTGCGCCTTCGTCATAAACACCGCTGAGGGTGACACCTGCGGCATGTTTGCCAGTGGTGACAGCAGCGCTGCCTGCGATGAGGCGGGTGGTGACTTCATCCTTTGCCAAGACATTGACGGTGTCTGCAATGGTAAGCAGCACGCTTTCGTCAATCTCTGCAAGGGTGGTATAGGTAATCATCAAGAGCGCGAAGCTGCCCGATACGGCATTGCTGCTCTGCCCAGTGGAAACACCACCTGCAATGGCTTCGCAGTAATAGTTGACACTGCTCAAGAAATTGAATAGGTTGATAAGTTCTAATAGATTTTCCGTTGAGTCGAAGTTAAAGCTGACATTGCCATCTTCATCTACGGTAAATAGACTGCTGAGGCTAACGGCTGTCTGGTAATCGTTAATGGTAACTTCTTCTCGTGCGGCAATAACATCAAGGTTTTGTGCGGTAACGCTGCTGTCGCCCTTAATGCTTGCTTCTAGTTCACTTTGTGCATAGGCGAATGCGAACGAAGCGCCAATGCCGACTGCACTGCTAGAGCTTGTAGAACCAGTTTGCACTACGCTGAGTGCACCTGCGCGGATGGCAATGCGGGTCTTTTCTTCCGCATTGACATTCACATCGCCCTCTGCATTGAGTGCACTGTCCACTACGGTTGCGATGGTTTGTGCGCTGTTATAAACAACGGCTGCTGCGCCCGCAATACCCACCTGAGTGGAGGAGGAAGTGCTTGCGTCGGCTTCTTCTGCCTGGCTGACACCGCCCGCAATGGCTTGCGCTGCCATGCGACCGACATAATCGCCGTTCTGGTTTTGAGTGGTGCGTGCGTGGACGGTAATGCTGCCATCTGCCTGTGGCTCACCATAAACGGTGGTCGCAATCACGTTGCCATCTTCGTCGGTTTCTTCTAAGGTATAGAAGCCATCCTGATTGATGACGCTATCATCCACCCTTGTGGTAATGGTGGCATCTTCAATGCTTGCGATTGCGCTGCTTTCATTTATGGTGATTGCAACCGCCACTGCTATGGCCGTGCCATCCGTGACCGCAATACCCGTTGCGGTGCTGTTAAAGTTGTTTTCGTTGAGCGCTTCTACCACTACCTTGGTTGTGGTAAACTCACCCGAAAGGGTTGCGCTAATCTGGTGGTCAGCCAAAACAAAGGCAAGTGCCGCTGCTAGATTAATGCTGCCCGATTCATCGGTGGTAGCGGATTCTGCGCCTGCGCCTGAGGAGTCCGTTGCCACACCATTGACAGGGTTTTGCGCCAAAATATTATTGCTGACGCTTGTGCCTGCGCTAGCAGTTGGGGTTGGGCTTGCGCTTGCGCTTGCAGCACTCGAAACGCTGCTGTTGGTTCCTGTTTGGGTGTAGCTGCTACTGAGTGCATCATCCACACCATTGTTCATGACGTCATCCGCTTTGTCGGCGGTGCCTGCAATTTTCGCTGCATTTTGTGCGGCGCTTGCGCCCATGCTACTTGCAAGGGCATAGGCATCGTCACTATTGAGCGCATGTGCGACAATGCCAAGATCCCCTGCCAAATCGCCACTGCCCGAAACAGATGCTGCGACTTCAGAGCTCAGAACGTTGACCGCAACTGCGGCGCCCACCGCTGCACTGCCACCGACTGCGGCACTGCTTGCTTTGCTGAGGGTATCTTCCACGCTATGCGCGTAGACATAGACATTATAATAAGGATAAACAGTTGGGATTTCTTCCTCATCACCAAACTCAATATCGGTGCCAAGGTTTTCATCAAGCCAATCGCTGCCATTTTCGAGAATGTCCTCAAGCTCTTCGAGTAGGTCATCCCCTTCTAAATCTTCGATTACAACACCTTGTACGGTGTTGGTGCCATAGGTGAACAGATTGCTGTTGGTAATGCTTGCATAGACATTTGCGGTTGCAATATTGACGGCAACGCTTGCATCTAGGGCATAATCGTTGTAATTGGCTTCGGTATTGCTGTTGCTGAGTGGGTCAGTACCCGAAACGGCCTGTGCACTGTATACACCAGTGTAATCACTGCCGATGCGAATGGCACCCGTGTGCACGGTGGTATCTTTGAGTTCTGCGTTCAGCGTGATGGTAATAAAGTTGATTGCCGCTGCTGCGCCAACACCAACACTAGAGCTTGCCTCTGGTTCTGTTGTCGCGCCGCCACCCGAACCGCCACTTGCGCTACTGGTATCGGTTGGGTCCGTGGTATCTTTATCGCCTTCTTCGTTGGTTGCACTGGTGGTTGCAAGGGTATCTACCTTTACATTTACCTGTGTGCCAACAATCACAGAACCATTTGCAAGGTTTGCAATGGTAAGCGCATCTTCGGTTTTGGTTGTTTCCATCTGTTCATCATAAACATTGATGGTACAGCCTTCTACGCTTGCGCTTACGTTGCCGATAATCACTGCGATGGCAGCAGCGCCTGCAACACCGACACTCGATGCGCCAACACCTGCCACGGCCGATGTGATAAATTCATTCGATTGCTCGGTGGTCGATTCCGTTTCGGTTGCAAATAGACTAGAAAGGATATCTGCTTTGATGGTATTAATGCTCGATGCCGCAACACTCTTGAGGGTGTTGGTCACGCTGCTTACGGTGCCCTGCGAAAGGACAGCGCTTGCACCACTGATGGCACTCGATTTTGCATTATTTCCGACTTCTTCCCAAATCGATATGTCAGACTCATCGGAATTCGATGAGTCACCCTCCGAATCGTCAGAAGTGCCAAAGGACGATGCATCATCCGTTGACACCATGCCCGCAAGCACGACGATTTGATTTGCTGTGATATTCGCATTTTTTATGCGAGCGGTATTTTCCCAGTTTGCAGTATTGACTGCTACACCAACACCGACACCGACACTGCTCTGGGTAACACTTGCGTTTGCCTTGGCAGAGGTATCGATATTCGCCGCGCTTACCACCTGCAACTGGTCTGCTGCAAGCTCTAGTGCGCCATCGTTCACTGCCTCAATCACGGCTTGCACCACAGTGCTTGTCACCAAGACGGTGAATGCGCCGGCAACCGAAATGGTGCCTTCTGTGGTTTCTGCATTGGTGGGGTCAGTATCTGTTGTGGATGGGGTTGCACTAGAAGTTGTACTTGCTGTCGCCCCTGTTTTTGCACTATTGGTATTGATTGTTTTTAAGGTGCTACCATTTGAAAGGAGCGTTGTTTGCATATTATTGGGGTTGCTGTTGCTTGTCGCTGCATCGTCATCCTCTGTGGATTCGCCGCCGCTTGCGCCTGCGGTAGAGGTGGCTACATTTTTAACGGTGCTATTTGCGAATACATTTAATGCACCCAGAACAAACAGACTGGTCATGAGGTAAGCCGTTGTCACATCATCTGCAACGATGAGTGAAACTGCCATACCCACTGCCACGCTTTCACCCGCTGCACTTGCATCGCTGCTTGCACTGCGCGAGGCAACGCTGATTGCATTAATGTTTGCGCTTTGTGCGGTGATGGCTGTGGTCGTGCCGTCTGCCAATTGGTTGACAAAGTTGCCCGACACCAAAGCAGCAGTTTCGTTTTCTGCCACAAGAAGTGCGAGGCTTGGCGTAACCGAAATGCCTGCGGCAGAACCCGCCGAGGCTTCTACACTAGAGGTAATGTCTTGCGATGCCGTTACTGTGATATCGCCAAGGATATCGCCCGCAATTTGCACGGGGGCATCTACGATAGCATACGCATAGGTTTGTTCTACGCTGACGGCAATGCCCGCGCCCACACCAACATCACCAACGCCTTCGCTTTGCTGTGAGGTTGCACTGGTGGAATTGGTTGTCGTGGCACTTGCCGATACGTTTAAATCTGCGCCATCCGCAAGGGTAACGCTAAGCTGCTTTGCGGTGCCATCTGCATTCTTATCGTTTTCATCGTTTGCGGTATCAATTGCTTCAAATAAGCTCTGTGCCAGATTATTCACGATATTCACGGCAATCGCGCCGCCAATGCTTACGCTGCCTGCACTAAAGCCTGCAATCGCACGCACTAGGCTGCCTGAGCTGACCAGAACTTCGTCATATTCTTCTTCGGCATCGGTGTATTCATCCACCTTGCCTTCGATGAATTCTACCAGAGCCGCAAGCCCTTGCTCTTCGGAGCCGTTGCTTGGGCGTAGGGAATCAATGGCACCAATATCGTACTCATCCGCCGAAGCGTTGAGCGATAAGCCGCCGACATCAATGACACCTGCATTCAAAACGCTTTGCACGGTGTTCAAAACCACTGCCACGGCAATACCAATGCCGAGCGATACGGTGCTTGCCGATTTTTCGGTGCCCGCAACGTTCGCACTTGTGGTGGTGCTGCTGCCGGTTGTACTGGTGGTGCCACGCTTCATGGTTTGGGTGGTGGTGCTGCCAGTTGCCGAAACGCGCTTGGTAATGACGTAATAGGTGGTATAGGTTGTTTTGCTAGTGGTTGGTGTACCACCAGTACCACTTGTTAAATCGGTATCGGTGCGCGTCCACGCATTCAAGTTCTTGTTGGTGAGGGTATAAGTATCCCCATTCGACATGGTGAACTTGAGATAATCAAGCGTTAATTCATTTGGTGTAATGGTGCCACTTGCACTTGTGGTATTCTGGGTAAAGAGTTTTGCGAGGGTTAGAATACCAGTTGTAGTTGTTCCTGGCACAAGATTACCACTTGCATCGGTTGTGTCTGCGGTGGTTACGTCTGCGAGCTGTACCTTTGCAACCCCGCCCGTGCCTGTCATGGTGATGGCGGTTTTCATTTTGGTCAAAAGCTCCGCTGCGGAATTTTGCGAGGCAGTTGCCTTACTGGTTGTCGAGGTAGCTGTGGACGTTGGCAGCTCCAATGCAAAGACAAGCTGCGTATAGGTATAGGCGCTATTACTTGTCGCGGTGGTGGCACCTGTCGCTGTGGTAGTCAGCAGGCTTGCGTC